>DALYJJ010000054.1:0-36573 GCA_031969915.1 Bryobacteraceae bacterium
CGCGCCTCTCGCGGCCGGGCTGCAAGCGGCGGTGGAGAAGAAGGTGGCGGAGATGGCCGGCGCGGGTGAGAACCTGTGCCTGGCGGGCGGCGTGTTCTTCAACGGGCTGCTGGCCGCCGCGCTGGAGCGGTCTGAGAACTGGAAGAACGTCTTCGTGCAACCCGCGGCGGGCAACAACGGCACCGCCATCGGCGCCGTGCTCCACGCCTGGCACGTCACCCATCAGCAGGAGAAACGGGTGCCCTTCGAGACCTTGGCCCTGGGCCCCGCCTACCGCGCCGAAGACATCAAGCAGGTCCTGGAGAACTGCAAGCTCCGGTTCCGTGTGCTGCGCACCACCGAGGAACTGATCGACGCCGCCGTGAAGGAGATCGACGATCACAAGATCGTTGCCTGGATGCACGGCCGGATGGAGTTCGGCCCGAGGGCGCTCGGCAACCGCAGCATCCTGGCGTCGCCGCTCGATCCCTACTCGACAGAAAACCTCAACGTCTACATCAAGCACCGCGAGTCATTCCGCAAGTTCGCGGCCTCGGTGCCGGAAGAGGTGGCCGGCGAGTACTTCGAGGTGGGTCCGAACGCGCGGTTTCTTTCGACCATCGGCCGGGTACGGCCCCAACATCGCGAGCGGTTCCAGGCTGCGATTCTGGGCGACGGACTGGTGCGTGTGCACACCGTATCGGAGTCGGAGAATCCTTTGTTCCACCGGTTGTTGCACGCCGCCGGAAAAGCCAACGGAGTCCCCGTGCTTTACAACACGTCCTTCAATCTGTTCGGCGACCCTTTGGTGTGCACGCCCCGCGACGCCGTCCGGAGCTTCTACTCATCGGGAATCGACTCGATGTTTGTGGGCAATTTCCTGCTCGAAAAGTGAGCTCGCCGCCGGGCTGCTACCGCGTCACGACGCCGCAGGCGATCCGCTTGCCCGCCGCGCCCGCGGGATCGGACTTCAGATCGTCGATGCCTTCGTGAACGACGATCGACGTTCCGCCATCCTTGAGCAGTGAATCGTCGCCCGGGCCGAGCTTGATGCCCGCCGCGAACGCGGTGTACTTCGCCGTGCCGTTCGGCAGAACGACGAGGTTGCCCAGGTCGCCGGCGTGCGCGCCCTTCGGATTCAACTGCCCATGCTCGTGCTTGGCCGGGTTGAAGTGCCCGCCGGCGGATTGGAACGCCGGCCCTTCGCACTTGCCCGTTTCGTGGATGTGCACGGCGCGCATGCCCGGAGTGAGCTTGGTGATCTCGATGTCGACTCTCACGCCGTCCGTCATCGTGGTGAGAGTCGCCATGCCCACGCGGACTCCTTCGGCGGTCTTCAACTCCGCCACCAGTTTCTTCGGCGCGGCCTGGCCGAAAGCCAGGATCGCGGGCAATAGGAAAAGCGCCAATCGTTTCATCAGTAGAGAGTGTAGCGCGGCCCCGCGCGGCGCGGGCGGTCAGTCCTTTTTCAGCTCCATGCGCGCCACGGCTTCGCGATGGACCTCGTCCGGACCATCCGCCAGACGCAGCGTCCGCACATGCGCCCACGCTTCGGCCAGGAAAGTATCCGGGCCGACACCGGCGCCGCCGTGGGCCTGGATGGCGCGATCGATCACCCGCAGGGCGACGTTCGGCGCAACCACCTTGATCATCGCAATCTCGGCGCGCGCCGCCTTGTTGCCCGCCTTGTCCATCAGGTACGCCGCCTTCATGGTCAGCAGCCGCGCCTGCTCGAGTTCCATCCGCGATTCGGCGATCCAGTCGCGCACCGTCCCCTGCTCCGCCAGGGTCTTGCCGAAGGCCACGCGGCCCTTGGCGCGGCGGCACATCAGCTCCAGGGCGCGCTCGGCGATGCCGATCGTGCGCATGCAATGGTGGATGCGGCCCGGTCCCAGACGGCCCTGCGCGATTTCGAAGCCGCGGCCTTCGCCTAAAAGGAGGTTGTCCGCCGGTACGCGCACGTTGTCGAACTCGATCTCGGCATGGCCGTGCGGCGCGTGATCGTACCCGAAGACGGTGAGCAGGCGCTTCACGCGCACGCCCGGCGCGTCCATCGGGGCGAGAATCATCGAATGCCGCTGGTGTTTGGGGCCCTCAGGATTGCTCAGGCCGAGGAAGATGGTCACGCGGCAGCGGGGGTCGCCCGCGCCGGAGATCCACCACTTGGTTCCGTTCAGGAGATAGGAATCGCCGTCGCGCCGGATGGTGGCGGCAACGTTGGTGGCGTCGGAGGAGGCCACCGCGGGCTCGGTCATCGAAAAGCACGAGCGGATCTCGCCGGCAAGCAGCGGCTCCAGCCACCGCTTCTTCTGTTCTGGTGATCCGTAGCGGGCCAGGACTTCCATGTTGCCCGTGTCGGGGGCCGAGCAATTGAATACTTCAGGCCCCCAGAAAGTGCGGCCCATGATCTCGGCGAGCGGCGCGTAGTCCAGATTCGAGAGTTCCAGGAACAGGTTCCACAGGCCCGCCGCGCGCGCCTTGGGCTTCAACTCTTCGACGACGGGAACGGGTTGCCAGCCGAGGGCCGCCACCTCCTCGCGCCAGCGCCGTTCGTTGGGGTAGATGTGCTCGGCCTGGAAATCGGCGAGGCGCTGCTGCAAATCACGGGCGCGTTCGGATGTTTCAAACATAAGTTCACCGGTGTGTGCGCAACGCCGGCTCCAGGTGGGGCGCGGCGTTGAAGTAGAACAGATCATACTCCTCGCCGCGGCGGCGCAGGGTGGTGATTCCGGTATTGAACTGGGCGCCGGCCAGGGGCAGGATCTTCCGCGCGCCCGCTCCCAGGGCGAGCTTCACCCAGATCGAGATGGGCGTCGCGGAAGTGAAGATAGCCACCGATTCGTCCGGGCCGTGCCCGTCCAGCAGCCCGGCGCAGGAGGCGACGCGGTCCTGAAACCCCTGCCAGCTTTCACCGGGATAATCGAAGCGTCCTTCCACCCAGGCCCGCACGACGGCCATGTCGCAGCGCGACCACTGGCGCTGCACTTCGTTCTCCGGGTCGCGCGCGGCGGCGCGAAGAATCTCATACTCGGCGCGGAACTGGGGATCGATTGCAGCGATCTTCGCGGCGTGGAAACGGAACACGTCGTCGAGGTCGAACTCGTTCCAACCGGCGTGGACGGTGAAGCCGGGCAGGTCCACGCCCGCCGCCAGGACCTCGGCGGCGGTCTCGCGCTGGCGGCGCAGTTCGCCGCAGTAGGCGGCCGTGAAGCGGATTCCCTCACGCACCAGGTGCTCTCCGAGCAAGCGCGACTGCCGCCGGCCGGTCTCGGAAAGGGTGTCGTAGTTGGTGCGGATGCCCGCTTGTCCGTGGCGGAAGAAGTAGATCAGACTCAAGCGGCCCGCTCCGCCAGGCGCGCGGCCGTGCGGGCCAACTGTTCGACCACAGCGCCGAAGCCGGCGAAGCGCTGGTCCTGCGTTTGCCCGCGCAGCCAGCGGACGTAGATCTGTTGCACGATCACGATGAGTTTGAACACCCCGAACACTTCATAGTACGGGAGCCGCGAGAGATCGCGTCCGGTGCGCGCCGCGTAGCGCTCAACGATTTGGTCGCGGGACCACCAGCCCGGGCCGCATGTGAACGGCGGTTCCGGCAGTTCGGCGTGCGCCCAGTAACAAAGCGAAACGCCGAGTTCGAAGAGGGGATCGCCGATGGTGGCCATTTCCCAGTCGAGGAGCGCGGCAACGCGCGGGCGCTCCGATTCGGTGAACATCAGGTTGTCGAGTTTGTAATCGTTGTGGATGAGCCCGGGCGCGCCGCTTTCGGGAATGGAAGTGGCGAGCCAGCGCACCACCTGATCGATCGCGGCGATTTCCTTGTCCGCAGCCTTGCGCCAGCGGTCGATCCAGCCGGCGACCTGTCGCGAAAGGAAACCCTCCGGCTTGCCGAGCGCGAGCAGTCCAGTCTTCTCGAGGTCGAGGCTGTGGAGTTCGATCAGCGTGTCCAGGAACGCCTCGCTGAGCGGCGGCGCGAGCTCCACCGGCGCGGATGTCCGGTAGATGGCGCCGCGGCGCCGCTCCATCAGAAAGAACGGCGCTCCGAGAACCGCCTGGTCTTCGCACAGCGCGATGGGCTTGGGCGCGGCGGGGAACACGGGGTGCAGGGCCGCGAGCAACCGGTATTCGCGCGCCATGTCGTGCGCCCTCGGGGCAACGGGGCCCAGCGGCGGACGGCGCAGCACCCATTCGCCGCCGGCGGCGGCGACCAGGTAAGTGAGGTTCGAATGTCCTCCCGGAAACTGCTGGAGTGTGAGGGGCCCAGCGCCCATCCAAGCCTCCAGAGCGGCGAGGTCCAATTCCTCACCCGGGCGAACATTGCCGGCGTCGGGTGCGCTCATGCCGCGGCCGTCATGGAGAGCACAGTGAACCAGGCGCCCTGCGGATCGCGAAGCAGTGCGAACTCGCCGACGCCGGCGATGGGCGTGGCGCCGAACTGCACGTTCGCTCCCAGGTCCTTCGCCAGTTGCACGGATTCGGCGCAATCGGCCACCAGGAAGTACGGCATCCAGTGCGGCGGAACGCCTTGCATTTCGAGCAGGCCGCCGATGGACTGGTGGGCAAGCTGCCATTCCACATAGTCCACCTGCTTGTCCGGCAGGCCCGATTTCACACGCTTCGCGGTCCACGGAAACAGGGCCGTGTAGAAGGCGACGGCGGCGTTCGCATCCGGCGTCATCAGCTCCGGCCAGCAGAGCGTTCCGGGCACATTGGCGATGCGCGCGCCGATGTGATCGCGCGCCTGCCAGAGCGCGAAGGTGGCGCCCTGCGGGTCCTTGCACATGGCCATCCGTCCACTGGTGCGGACGTCGAACGGGCCGGCGAGAACAGTGCCGCCCAGTTCCTTCACCTTGGCCGCGCAGGCATCGGCGTCGGCGGTGGCGACGTAGATGGCCCAGTGCGGGGGCACGCCGGCGTGCTCCGGACGCAAGGCGTACATCGCGGCGTGCTGCTGGCCCTGGGTCTTGAACATGGTGTATGTTTCACCCGGCCCCATCGGCACGTCTTCGACGGTCCAGCCGAAGAGACCGGTGTAGAACTCGCGGGCCGCGGCGGTGTTTGTGGCGCCCAGTTCCACCCAGCAGAAGGCGCCCGCCGGGTGTCGGTGGATGATCGGCACGTGTGAACTCATGAAGGCCCGAGTATACCTCGCCTGCGATAAGCTGTCAGCCATGAAATCGGCTCTGATTCTCCTGGTCTGCGCCGCGGCCGCCTCCGGCGCGGAGCCCAAGTTTGTGAAGCTCTTCAACGGCAAGAATTTGAAGGGCTGGGAACAATGCAACGGCAAGGCGAAGTACCACGTGGAGGACAAGGCCATCGTGGGGACCACGGTGGAGGGCAGCCCGAACAGCTTTCTCTGCACCGAGCGCGAGTACGGCGACTTCGTGCTTGAGTTCGAAGTGAAGGTGGACCCGGTGTTGAACTCCGGCGTGCAGATCCGTTCCCATCGCCACGACGCGGAGCGCGTGGTGCGCTTCTCGGATGGCAAGCAGGTGCGGAACTGGAAGATCCCGGCGGGGCGCTTCCACGGCTACCAGGTGGAGATCGCGAACAACAAGGACGGCAGTTCCGGCGGCATCTACGACGAGGCGCGGCGCGGCTGGCTGAAGGATCCGGCGAAAGACCCCGTGGCGAGCAAGGCGTTCAAGGACAACGAGTGGAACCTGTATCGCGTGGAGGCCGTCGGCGACCGCCTGCGCACGTGGGTGAACGGCGTGCCGGTCGTCGAGGTGATCGATTCCTGGGATCTGAGCGGCTACATCGGATTGCAGGTGCACTCGTTCAAGGGCGAGAAGCCCGCGCAGGTGCGGTGGCGGAACATCCGCATTCAGGACCTGGGCCGGCACACCTGGAAGCGCGTGTGGGACGGCAGCACGATGACGGGCTGGACGCCCCGCGGCGGAGGAAGCTGGAAGATCGAAGAAGGCGCGCTGCATGGAGCCAGTGTCGCGGGCGATACGCGCGTCGGTTACCTGGTGAGCGACGAGTCCTTTAAGGATCTGACGCTGCGCTGGAAGACCAAGATCACCAAAGGCAACAGCGGGCTTTTCATTCGAAGCGAACCCAAGACGCTGGCGGCGTATGAAGTGGAGATCGACGCGCAGAAGCGCATGGGCGGCTTCTGGGAGACGGGCGGTCGCAACTGGGTGACTGGACCGGAGGACAACGCAGGCGCCGCGGCCAACGACTGGAACGACCTTACCGCGCACTTGCACGGGCACCGGATCGTCTTTCAGTTGAACGGAGCGACCACCGTGGAACTGCCCAACGACGAGAAGGGACGCACCGAGGGAGTGCTCGCGCTGCAGGTGCACGGACGCATGGAGACCGATGTGTGGTTCAAGGACCTGGAAGTCCTCGTGCCCGAAGCGAAGACCAAGAAGAAGTAGCGCCTATCGCGCTTCGATGCGCCGCAGCAGCCGGTCGAGATCGGCGCGCGGCTCCAGGGTGCCGCTGACCACGCCGAGGTGGCGGCCGTTGCGGTCGTAGAGGAACACGCTGCCCGTGCCGCGGCGCTCCGCCTTGGCGATGTCCGAGAAGCCGATCGCCTTTTCACTGAAGCGGTCGGTGAGGCGCAGAGTCTCGCCGTCGGCGACCACCAGCGTGGAGCGCGTCGATAGGAAGTTCCAAACGGTGAACGCGAGGAAGGCGAGCACGAGCAGCACGGAGATCCCGCGCCCGATGCCCCATTCGCCGAAGGGCAGCAACACCAGGACGGTGAGGATCGCCGCGACGCCGAGCCAGAGGATGGTTCCCTTATGCGCGGATGGCCCTTCGCGCAGCTCCAGGCGGCCCGTGTCACGGCGCAGCGGCATCGACGGCGCCGGCACGGCGGCCTCCTCTTCCGCTTCGCCGTCATCCTCGTCGGGGATCTTCTCACCGGCCGCGATGCGCCGTTCCATCTCCGCACGAAGCTCCTCGCTGCGCCTGAACGTCCGGTCCATCTCGCCGACGCTCTGCCAGACGAACACCGCGGATCCGAGCAGGACGGCGGCGAAGAAGCCGAGCATGCTGAAACCGATCCAGAAGTCCTTGAAGCTGACGTCGCGGCGCTTCTCGGGATTCTCGGGGTTCACGAGCAGCTCGAACTGCTCGCCTGTCGAGCGGCGCGTCACGCCGCGGCTGATCTTCTGGGTGAAACGAACCTTACGGCCGTTGATGGAGAACTCGGCGTCGTACGCGCCGAAGTCCCCCACCGCGACCACCTTCACTCCCACGCGCCGCCAACTACGCGAGGCGCTCCACGCCTCCGAGGCCATGCCCCACATGACCCACAGCAGGAAACCAGCGATGGGCAGGAGAACGGCCATGAACACGTAACGCATGGTGCCGGGCATATCAGTGCATTATCGGGTTCGAGGGAGCGAAACGTAAAGCGAGCGAGTTGATGCAGTAGCGCAGGCCGGTGGGGGCGGGGCCGTCGTCGAAGACGTGGCCGAGATGCCCGCGGCAGCGGCGGCAGAGGACCTCGACGCGCGCGCCATCGGGCGCGCTGAGGACGGCGCCGGGCGCGGCGGGCGCGGTGAAACTGGGCCAGCCGGTCTGCGAATCGAACTTCGCTTGCGAGGCGAAGAGCGGCAGCGCGCAGCCCGCGCAGTGATAGACGCCCGCTTCGTGGTGATCCCAGTAGCGCCCCGTGTAGGCGGGCTCGGTGCCCTTCGCGCGCAGCACCGCGAACACGGCCGGCGACAGGCGGCGCCGCCATTCCTCGCCGCTCAGCTCCACCGTCGCGCGGCCGGCGAACTCGCGCTCGTCAAGCTCCGGCTCCGGGCGCAGGAGCAGCGCCGCGAAGGCGGCGAGCGCGGCGGCAGCGATGAGGACGGCGCGGGCCATGGCTTACAGAGCGGCCTCCAGGATCCCGGTCATCTCAGCGGCGTTGAGCGCGATGGGATTGCCTTTGGTGCTCGAGGCGCGCGCCGCCTTTTCCACCAGGCCGGGCACGTCGGCGGGCCTGATGCCATACCGCGAGAGCGGCGGGATCGCGAGTTCCGCGCACAGCTCACGGATCCGCTCAACGCCGTCGGCGGGAGTGGCGTTCGGCGAGCGCGTGACGAGCACCGCCACGTCCCGATAGCGAGCCAGCGCCTCGCCGCCGGGATCGCGCGCGGCGAGCGCCAGCAGGTTCGCCGCCATCGCGTGCGGAAGCAGCGCGGCGCATACCGCGCCGTGGGGCGCGTCGAACGCGCCGCCGATGGGCGCGGCGAATCCGTGCACGATGCCGAGCCCGGCGTTGGCGAGCGAGAGGCCGCCGAGCAGGCTCGCGAACGACATGTCGCGGCGGGCCTCGCGGTTGCCGGGTTGACGAAAGACAACCGGCAGCGCGCGCGCGGCGAGTCCGATCCCCTCGCGGCAGTAGAGATCCACCATCGCGTTCCGCTTCACGGAGACGAACGGTTCGATGAGTTGTGTCAGCGCGTCAAGACCCGTGCTCGCGGTGACCGCGGGCGGCAGGTCAAGCGTCAGATCCGGATCGACGATCGCCGCGGCGGGCAGCATTTTCGCACTCCGCAGGCTGGCTTTGACGCCGTGCTCAACGGACGCGAGCACGGCGTTGCGCGTGACCTCCGAACCGGTGCCCGCCGTCGTCGGCACGGCGATGAACGGGAAAGGAGCGCGCTCCAGCAGCCGGCCGCGGCCCACCACTTCGAGGTAGTCGAGCGGCTCGCCGGAGTTGGCGGCGAGCGCGGCGATCGCTTTTCCGGCATCCACCACGCTGCCTCCGCCGATGGAGACCACGACGTCGCAGCCCGCGCGGCGGAACGCCGCGACGCCTTCGCGCGCCGCGGCCAGATCCGGCTCGCCATGCACCGCGAACACCTCATGCGGTACGCCGCCCAGCAAAGAGCGAACGCGCTCCGGATGCGCGCCGGTGACGAGCAGCGCGCGCGTGCCCGCCTCGCGCACGGCGCCGGGCAGCGACGTGGCGGAACCCAAACCGAAGACGATGCGCTGGGCGGTGGCGAACTCGAACATGCGCGCCTACCAGCCCTGGTCTTCCGGAAACAGGTTCGTGTACTTTTCGCTGGTGCGGGGTTCGGCCATCATGGGCGCCACCGCGTCGCGCCAGGTTTGATAATGAGCGGTCTCCTTGTGGGCCGCGGGCGCCGCCGCGTCCCGATAGACCTCCACCAGCACGAAGCGCGTGGGGTCGGCGGCGTGCCTCACAACGTCGAAGCGGGCGATGCCGGGTTCCTTCACACTCTCGCGCGCGTTGGCCAGTGTGGCCGCGACGAACGCTTCCGTGTGTTCCGGCTTGACGTGAACGTGGACGTGAACGACGAGCATGACCTCTCCAGAATACGGCGGAGAGGCCATGCCCGCCGGGACTCAGGGCCGCGCTTCGAAGACCAGGTTGAACGGCGTCTGCGCGGCGCGGCGGAAGCGCGTGAATCCGCCCGCCTCGA
The DNA here is from genome assembly GCA_031969915.1 of Bryobacteraceae bacterium. Taxonomy (GTDB): domain Bacteria; phylum Acidobacteriota; class Terriglobia; order Bryobacterales; family Bryobacteraceae; genus DALYJJ01. The sequence goes on from DALYJJ010000054.1 coordinate 9,381, forward strand.
CGACGGCGCGAATGCGCTCCTCGCCCGCCTGAGCGCCCAGCGCAGCGCCCACCTCCTGGGCCTTCGACGCCGGCGTGCAGATCATGGTGGACGCGGAGTAGTAGATCCGGCCGACGGGATTGTGGTTCTCCTCGGGACGGTCGTTCGCGTAGGGCTCGACGATCATCCACACGCCGTCGGACTTGAGCGTGGAGCGTACGTGCGCGGCCGCACCCGCCGGATCGCCCATGTCGTGCAGGCAATCGAAGAACGTGACCAGGTCGAATCCGCCGTTGGCCGGGTAGCTCTTCGAACTCGCGACCTCGAAGTTGATCTGATCGAGCAGGCCATCGCGCCCGGCCACGTGCCGCGCGTATTCGATGGAGCCGCTGTGGTAATCGAAGCCGTGGAACTTCGACTTCGGAAACGCGCGCGCCATGAGCATGGTCGAAGCGCCGTGCCCGCAGCCGACGTCCGCCACCGCGCCGCCGGCCTTCAGCTTCTGCTGCACGCCGTCCAGGGCGGGGATCCAATCGGCGAGGAGGTGCGCCTGATAGTTCGGCCGGAAGAAGCGCTCGGTGCCGAAAAACAGGCTCGCATCGTGCTCGTGCCAACCCACGCCGTCGCCGGTGCGGAAGGCCTGGGTGATCTTCGGCTCGTCCTTGAAGCACGATGAGATCACGTGGAACGCGCCGGGGATGTCCTGCACGGTGAGCACGAAGGCCTGTTCGGGCGGCAGCGTGTAGCGGCCCGTAGCAGGATCGTAGGTGACATAGCCGCCGGCCGCGTTCGCATTGAGCCATTCGCGGACATAGCGCTCATCGGTGTTGGTCCGGGCGGCGAGCTCCGCGGACGTCAGGGCGCCGGCGTTGTCCATGGCGCGGTAGAGTCCCAGTTTGTCGCCGATGACGATCAACGCGGCGTGCATGGCGGCGCCCATGTCGGACACCACCTGGTTGAGAAACGAGTTCAACTTGGATTCGTTCAACGCCGGAGCGTTGGCGGACATAGCAATTCCTCCAGGGTTTGAATCGGCCCCCGTAGAGGTACGCGGCAACCGGGACGCAATTGGGATCATCCGGTCGCTTTGCCTTCTCACCCCGGTTGTGACAGCCTGGAGGGCGTATGCGATATCGACCTCTCGGACGGACCGGCTGGCAGGTGAGCGACGTGGGCTTCGGCGCCTGGGGCATTGGCGGCAAGCAGTGGCGCGCCGACAACGACGATCAGTCCATCGCGGCGCTGCGCCGTGCGATTGAACTCGGCGTGAACTTCATCGACACCGCGCTGGCCTATGGGGACGGGAAGAGCGAGGAACTGGTGGGCGAAGTGGTGCGCACCACGAAGAGCGAAGTCCTGGTGGCCACCAAAGTTCCGCCGGAGAATCGCATTTGGCCGGCGCGGCCGGAGTTCCCGATCGGCGACGTGTTCCCGTACGACTACATCGTGGCGAGCACGGAAGAAAGCCTCCGCAATCTCGGCCTCGAGCGCATCGACCTTCAGCAACTGCACGTGTGGACACCGGAGTGGACCGCGCGCGACGAATGGAAACGCGCGGCGGAAGACCTGAAGAAGGCGGGCAAGATCCGCGCGTTCGGCATCTCGGTGACCGAACATGAGCCGGATACGGTGCTCGATGCGCTGCGCACCGGGCTCATCGACGCCGTGCAGGTGATCTACAACATCTTCGACCAGACGCCGGAGACCAACCTGTTCCCTCTGTGCCAGGAACTGAACATCGGCGTGCTGGCGCGCGTGCCGCTGGACGAGGGGGCGCTCACCGGAGCGATCACCGAAGACACAGATCTTTCCGGCGACGAGTTTCGAAGCTGGTATTTCCGCGGCGACCGTAAGCGGCAGGTGGTGGAGCACGTCGTTCCGCTTCAGAAGGAGTTGGAAGGTGAACCGGGCACGCTCGCCGAGAACGCGCTGCGGTTCGTGTTGTCGCATCCCGCGGTGTCGACGGTCATCCCCGGCATGCGGCGGCCGCGGACGGTGGAGAGCAGCGTTTCCGTGTCCGATCGCGGGCCGCTCCGGCCGGACTTGCTGGCCCGGCTGAAGCGGCACGCGTGGTATCGCAGTTTCTATTGCTGAATCACTGCCGCACGGAAATGGTGGGCAGGCGCGACGGCGTGATGGGATCCGTGCTCGGAATGCCGCGCTGCTGCAGGATCACGGGCAGCGAGTTCCCAGGCGGGATGGCCTGCGGAATGCGCACGTTGATCTGCCACAGCGAAATCAGGTTCGGTGTGAGGCCGCTGTACTCCACGTTCTCTTCGGGAATGCGGATGCCGTTGATGAATACTTCGGGCTTGTCCAGCGTTGTGGCGTTGGTGCCGGCGGTCTCGCCCTCCTTCGGTGCGTTGGGCACGATGCCCTGCCCGGTGCCGAAGAGTTGAATCACCTGTCCGCGCGGGATCGGGTTCGTGGGAGTGTTGAGCGTGTTGTCCTGGTTCAACGCCGCCGCCGCGCCCGTGCCGGACTGGTTCTGCGTGTAGAGTGCGGGCGAGGAGAGGCCCGTCGATACGGTGGTAACGCCAAGTACTTGCCCCGTGCTGGGACGAACCAGCGTGACGTCGACGGTTCCCGTAGTGGGCAGATCCACGGGCGTAATGAAGTTGATCTGCCCTGCCACGGCGCCGGACGGCGCGGCTACGAAGAAGATCGGCATCGGACGGTCGTTCACCAGCACCTGCAGGTCGGCCAGCGTGGTGGGCATGGGCACGACACTGAAGATCTCCGTGTTCTGGGTGAGCGGTACGGTGGAGAACAGGCTGACGTACTGGTTCGGCGAGAGGGGCCGCGGCCGTTGCTGGGCGGCCGCGCGGCGCGGGTCGACGTTCGCGGGCACGTAGTTTCCGGCGTTCGTCAGGGACAACCAGGGGAAGTAGGTGGTGACGCGATTGACGGCTTCCGTGACGAAGATCGCGTTGCCGGTGTCCTCCACCACGGCAAGCGGCGTGTTAGACGCCAGGGCGTAGTTGGCGAACTGGCCCACCAGCAACTGGTCAAAGCGCGGGTATCGCAGAACGCGCGCGGCAAAGGTGTCGGCTACCCAGATCTCTCCGGTCTCGCGGCTGACATAGAGGCCGTGAGGGTTCCGGAGGTTCACGTTGGCGGCGGTGGTCGCGGTCACCAGCAGCGAGGCGCGCTGGTCGGGATCGGGGCCTGAGGCGCGAGCGAAAATCGAGATCCGGCTGTTGCCGGCGTCGGCGACGTAGAGGCGGTCGTCGGTATCGACGGCGAGGTGCCGCGGACTGATGAAGCGATTGTCCTCGGTGCCGGGATTCACGGTGGTGAAATCGGGCTGGCCGAAGACGGCGGAGGCCGCCATGCCGTTGGTGAAGTCGCCGCTCGAGGGTTTTCGGAACAACAACACACGATTGTGCACACCGTCAGAAACCAGCAGATGGCCGGCCATGGAAAACGCGATGCCTTGCGGGCTGCGCATGGTGGTGGGCGTGGGATCGATGATCGTGATGTTGAAGCCCGGCTGCCCGATCACAAGGTTCGCCCGCTGGAGCGCGCCCTCGGCCTGCCGGAACGGCGCAGGGAAACGCAGCACGCGCGAGTTGCCGGAGTCGGCTACCCAGAGGTCTCCGTTCGCATCCACCGCCACCGCCGACGGTAACGCGAGGCTTGCGTCGGTGGGGATGGTCGCGCTGGTGGAGCCGAAATTCGGCAGCCCGCGATAGAAGCGCGCCGGACCCTCGCCCTGGCCGATTACCAGGTCGGCCCGTTCGCCGGTTCGCGCGCGCCGCGAATCGCGCCAGGCCAGAATGCGGTTGTTCAACGTGTCGGCGACGTAAAGCGCCGGCGGTGAGCCGTTGCGATCAATCGCAATACCGGTGCCGGTGGCGGTGACCGTGGCGCCGGAAGCGGTGACGGTACCGATGTTCACACTGATTTCGCGGCCCTCCACGGCGTTCGCCGCGTTGAAGCCGAAACCCTCCTGCCCGAACAAACGGGTAGCGGGCGCGATGACGCCGCTGTTGATGGGAAGGACGAGAACGCGGTTGTTGAAGGCATCGGCGATATACACAGCGGCGTCGGTTGAGACCGCGCCGACGGGCGTGTTGAAAGTCGCCTCCGTCGGTTCCCGAAGCCCCCGGTTGGCTTGGCCGGAGACGAAATCGGCCTGCCCCGCAACGGCGCGCGCCGCCGGTGAGAACGTGACGTTTTCGAGCGGCCATTGGTCGAAGGGATCGAAGCGCAGGATGCGATGAGCCACGGTGTCCACCGCGGCGAGCGAGTTCCCGACGAAGAACAGACCGTTCACCGGTCCGCGGAAGATGGTATCGGTGGGCGGAGTGCCGGTGGCGATACCCAGAATGCGGGCCGCGGAAGCGCCGGTGGGGGGAAGCGGGCCGGTGAAAACCAGAACGCGCGCGAAGGCGTCGGCCACATAAACGCGTCCCGCACCGTCCACGGCCACCACGCTGGGATCGGTCATGCCCGTGCGCACCAGGCGGTTCTGAGCGGTGAGCCCAAGAGAACTGCGCGAAGTGAAGTCGCCCTGACCGAGCACCAGATCCGCCGCCGGAAGGCTGCCCGCCGTCGGTCCCAACAGGGACACCGGGAACCGGATCACCCTGTGGTTCAGCGGATCTGGCACCCAGAGGTTTCCCGCGGAATCGAACGTGATTCCCGAGATCGAGCAGCCGCCGCAAACGGCCGCGGGAAAGCTCAGGCTCGTCGGCGAGAATGCGAGCGTGCTGGCCGAGCACGTCGACTGGCCGCGATTGGGCAGTCCTTCGGTGAATCGTTCCTGCCCGATGACCATGTCGGGAAGCCGCGAATCGGGCGTTCGTTCGTACGGGCGCGGGTAGCGGAGGATACGGTTGTTGCCCGCGTCGGCGACGTAGAGGTTGCCGTTGCGGTCCACCGCCACACCGGTGGGCCCGGCCAGGCCGGTGCTCAATGTGCCGCGCGGGTCGCCGCTGCCGCGCGGACCCTGCGGGAAGGCGGAGAACTCGTCGCGCTGGCCGACGACGAAGTCGGCGGGCGCGCCGTTGCCCGCGGAGGTGGCGTTGCGCCAGCCGAGCACGCGGTTGTTGCCCGTGTCCGCCACGTACAGAACGGACGGCGACACCGACGTATCAAGGGCCACCGCCTGGGGCGTGAACAGCCCCTTGGCGTCGACCAGGTTTGGCTGGATCGCCGTGATCTGAAGCCGCGTTTGACCGAGCGCGCGCGAGGGCGTGGGATTGAGCACCACTTGCCCGCATAGGGATCCGGCGCCGCACACGGCCGCCAACAGGTACAGCAACACTTTGTGTGTCATTTGTTTGATACTCGGGGCGCCCGCGGGTAGCGCCCTGACCTCCATAGTAAGGCAGGCGGCTGTGCGGTTGGGGCGGGCGCCGAATGGTACACTCGAAGTTTGAACCCTCTGGGAAATCCTTCGAAGCCACGGGTGTGTGCGGTGAGCTTTCTTAACACCGCGCCGCTGGTCTGGGGCCTGGAGCACGGGCCGCAGCGCGGCGCGTTCGAGTTGAGCTACGCAGTGCCCTCCGCCTGCGCGGACCGCGTGGCCGAAGGCGCGGCCGATATCGGTTTGGTGCCGGTGGTGGAGATCGCCAAACTGGCGCTCGACATCGCCCCGGGCACGGCCATCGCCTGCCGCGGGCCTGTGCGCAGCATTCTGCTGATTTCCAAGGTGCCGGTACGGGAGATCCGCACGCTGGCCGCCGACACCAGTTCGCGCACCAGCGTCCAGTTGGCGCGCGTCATTCTGGCGCGCCGGTATGGCGTGGAGCCGGCATTCGTGAACATGGCCCCCGCGCTCGCGCCCATGCTCGGAACCTGCGACGCGGCCCTGCTGATCGGCGACCCGGCGCTCCGTGTGGAGCCCGCCGAGCTTCCCTTCACCACGCTCGACTTGGGCGCCGAGTGGGTGGAGATGACCGGCCTGCCCTTCGTCTTCGCCGCCTGGGCGGGCCGCGCGAAGTTCATCACGCCGGAGACGGCGCGTGTGTTCGTCGAGTCCTGGCGCTTCGGGGAATCTCGCAGGAGCGAGATCGTGGCCGTGGAAGCGGCGCGGCGCGGTTTGCCCGAGCCGCTGGTGAAGGAGTACCTGACCCGGCACATCGCCTTTGAGATGGGCGCGGCCGAGATCGAGGGCCTGCGCCTTTTTCTGCGCTACGCGGGGCTGGACGCCCATCTGAGAATTGCGGAGGCAGTGACGCTATGATGACGCGCGAAGAAGCGCTCGATCTTTTCGCCAGCGACGACTTGATCGGGATCGGCATGGCCGCCGACGCGGTGCGGCGCCGGTGGCATCCGGAGGGCGTCGTCTCCTACATCATCGATCGCAATATCAACTACACGAACTTCTGCACGGAGTACTGCAGCTTCTGCGCCTTCTACCGGCCCATGGGCCACAAGGAAGGCTATGTGCACGGGCACGAGGTGATCTTCGAGAAGATCCAGGAGACCATCGACCTCGGCGGCACGGGGGTGCTCATGCAGGGCGGCCTGTATCCCGACCTGAAGATCGAGTGGTACGAAGACCTGCTCTGCGCCATCAAGCGGAAGTTCAGCGACCGCATCTGGCTGCATTGCTTTTCCGCGCCCGAAATTACCAACATCGCGGAGGTCAGCGGCATTTCCCTTCGGGAGACGATCGCCCGCCTGCGCGACGCGGGGCTGCAATCCATTCCCGGAGGCGGCGCGGAAATCCTGGACGACGCCGTGCGCCACCGGATCAGCCGGCTCAAGTGTTCCACCCAGGAGTGGATCGACGTCCACCGCAGCGCGCACCAGCTCGGCATGAACACCACGGCCACCATGATGTTCGGCTGCGGCGAGACGATCGAGCAGCGCATGAATCACCTGGAAGCCGTGCGGCGAATTCAGGAAGAAACCGGCGGGTTCACGGCGTTCATTCCGTGGTCGTTCCAGAGGGAAAACACGTCCCTTGGACGGTTCGTCAAGGAAGAGGCCACCGCGGTGGAGTACCTGAAGACGCTGGCCATCTCACGGCTCTACCTCGCGAACATCCGCAACGTGCAGTCCTCGTGGGTGACGCAGGGCCTGAAGACCTGCCAGTTGGGACTGCGCTTCGGCGGCAACGACGTGGGCAGCATCATGATCGAGGAGAACGTGGTCTCCGCGGCGGGCGCGCACCATCAAGCGAGCGAAGAGGAGTTGCGCCGCATCATTCGCGACGCCGGCTTCATTCCGAAGCAGCGCGACAGTCTGTACAGGACGTATTTCCTGAACTGACCGCTACCGCCGCCCCGCCTCTTTCACCGCCTGCTTCATACCCAGGTTCCGGACCAGCCGCAGCAGGTAGTTCGGATGCACGCCGAGGATTCCGGCGGCGCCTTTGTAGTCGCCGCCCGCCTGTGCGTAGGCTTGTACGATCGCCGCACGCTTGGCGTCCAGCACCGTCGTCTGGTAGGCGCTCTCCACGGGAGCGCCCACCTCCAGCACGCTGTCCGGCAGGTCCTCGGGCAGAATGACGTCCGCGGCGCCGAGCACCACGGCGCGCTCCACGGCGTTCTCCAGTTCTCTTACATTGCCCGGCCAACTGTAGGCTGCCAGCAGGCGCTCCGCCTCCTGCGAGAACCCTTCCACGCGCCGGCGGCAGCGCGGAGCCGACAGCGCCAGGAAGTGGCGCGCCAGGGGCAGTATGTCCTCGGGGTGCTCGCGCAGCGGGGGCGTTCGCAGGGTGATCACGTTCAGGCGGTGATAGAGGTCTTCCCGAAACGCGCCTTTGCGAACCTCGGCGGCCAGGTCGCGATTGGTCGCTGCCACCAGCCGGATATCGAGGGGAAAGGACTTGGTCCCGCCGACGCGCTCGAACACGCGCTGCTGGAGGACGCGGAGCAGCTTGGCCTGCAGGGGCGCCGCCAGTTCGCCGATCTCGTCGAGAAACACGGTGCCGCCCTGAGCCACCTCCAGCTTGCCGCGCTTCTGCGCCACGGCTCCGGTGAAGGCTCCCTTCTCATGACCGAAGAGTTCGCTCTCCAGCAGGTTCTCGCTGATCGCCGCGCAGTTGATGGCGACAAAGGCCTCCTGCCGCCGGTCGCTCAAGTCGTGAATGGCGTGCGCCACCAGTTCTTTTCCGGTGCCGCTCTCTCCGATCACCAGGACGGTCGCGTCGCGCGGCGCCACGCGCGCGATCTGTTCCCTGAGGCGGGCCAGCGCCGCGCCGCTCCCGATGAGCCCCGTGGCCTCGCGCTGCTGGGCCCGTTCCTGTTCGATCTCGCGTGCTGTTTCGAGCCCCGCGCAGCCGATCGTGGCGATCGCCGTCAGCGTGGGCAGCCGGGCGTCCTCCGCCCGCGCGGCCAGGTAGCCCTCGGGCTGTCCGAACACCAGAATCGGAACGCCCAGCCAGCCGGCGCCCTCGTACACCTCTCCCGCTCGCGCGGCGTCCAGCAGAGCGGCGGGCATCGCCGCCGGCCGCGGCTCGTCGAACGAAAACAGCGCCGCATGCACATCGGGGCAGGGCAGTAGATCGCGCACCAGGTGCTCGATCTGCAAAGCGAACCGCCGCCGCGCGAGTTCCTCGCCCGACAGAAGTCCGCGGAACGCGAAGAGCAGCATGGAAGCACGGAGCAGCGTCTCGGACGAATCGGAGGCGGCCCGCTCCGCGCCTATCGCGCGATAGTGGAGCACCGTCTCGCCGATCTCGATCTCGTCCCGTTCCGCCAACACGTGCGCTTTCACCTTGTTCCCATTCACCCAGGTGCCCGCCGTGTTCATGTCGTACAACTCGGCCGCGCCGTCGCGCACCAGCACCCGGAAATGCACCCAAGCCACCGCCGGGTCCGAGAGGCGCACCTGACACTTCGGGCCCCGGCCCACCAGGTTCTCACCGTCGAGAAGAGGGAAGCGCAACCCGGTCAGCGGGCCGTTCGAGACGACGAGTTCCACACCGCACAGTGTAGCTTCAAAAGTGATCGCGCAAGTCCGTGAAGCGTTCCACGATCAGAAGCCGCCCGCCGTGTCCGTCGCGGATCTCCTGATGCTCCAGCATCCACGTGTGCGCGTGAGGCACCAGGATGGCGTTAATTCCCGCGGCCAGAGCCGGATTGATATCCGACTTCGGGGAGTTGCCGATCATCCAGGTCCGCTCGCGCTCGAGCCGGCGGCTCTCCAGGAGCGCTTGATAGGAAGCCGTGTCTTTCTCTTTCACGATGGCCGTGTGCCCGAAGTAGACGCCCAGCCCCGAGCGGTCGATCTTCAGCTTCTGCTCTTCGGAATGCCCCTTGGTAAACAGCGTCAGATCATGACGCGACGACAGGTACTCCAGTGTTTCCGGCACTCCGTCGATGATCTCCAACGGTTGTTCCAGAATGCGCTCCGCAAAACGCATCACGGTCTCCAGATCGCGCGGCTCCACGCGCCGCTCCGCCAAGCGCTGGTAGCACTGCTTGAGATTCCGGCCGAAATTCAGCGAACCGTATCCGTGTACTTTGATGTTCGCCAGCTCGATCTCGTCGAGAATCGCGCGGACCTCGGGCGGTGTGAGCGTGGAATGGTCGAGGAAGGCGCAAAAATCGGCGAACGCCCGCTCGAAGTAGATGTTGTTCTCCCAGAGTGTGTCGTCCGCGTCAACGATCAGGAACTGTCGCATCGAAGGTCAGTGCGGGGCTTTGCCGTGGCCGTTCTGCGGCGCGACCCTCTGCACGTGGGCCGCATAGCGCTGCCGGGTAATGATCATGGGTACGTTCTCGGCCAGCAGTTGCAGCCGCTCGCGCTCGGACTTCGAGCGCAGCAGCAACTGCCGCAGGTCGAGGTCCGGCAGCGCCTGGGCCAACTGAAAACTCAACTGCCGATCGCCCATCGCGGGCTCCGGCCCGTTGTCGCCCATCACGTGCCGTAGCGCCAGACATGCGTCGAGCGCCGCTTGCCGCATCTCCGGAGCGGGGTCTCTGGCGTCTTCGTCGTCGAACATCTCCACCTGCCCGCGGAGAAACGCGCGTTCTTCATCCAACGTGAGGATCTCGAAGCGCCGCCGCCCGGTGGCGATGATATCCATCCGTCCGTCGTCATAACGCCGCACCACCTCTTGTACAACGGCCGTGCAGCCCACATTGAGAATGCCCTTCTCCCGCGCCAGCACAATGCCGAATTCCGAGTTCCCATCGATCGCTTCGCCGATCATTTCCTTGTACCGGTCTTCGAAAATGTGCAGCGGAAGCGGCGTCCGGGGAAACAGTACGACTTCGAGCGGGAAAAGCGGCAGCAAACCGCCATGCATGCTACCATTATCCACCGCGTGCGAATCGAGGGTCGGGTTGCGCTCATTACCGGAGCTTCCCAGGGGATCGGAGCCGCCTGCGCCCAGGCGCTCCGCGGGCGCGGCGCGCGCCTTGCGCTGGTCTCGCGCTCGGCGGAGAAACTGGAGCGCGTGGCGCGGCCGGGCGACCTGGCGATTCCCGCCGATATCACCTCCGAAGACGGCCGCCGCCGGGCAGTGGACACGACGATCGACGCGTTCGGCCGCGTCGACATCCTGGTGAACAACGCGGGCATCGGTCTTTACGCCCCCTCCGATGCCGCGCCGCTCGATGAGATCCGCCGCATGTTTGAGTTGAACTTCTTCGCCGCTCTGGGGCTGATTCAGTTAGTTGCTCCCGCGATGCGCGAACGCCGTTCCGGCTCCATCGTCAACGTCGGTTCCATCGCCGGCAAGGTGACGCTTCCCTGGTTCTCGCTCTACTCGGCTTCCAAGCACGCGCTCGGCTCGCTCACCAACGGACTGCGCATGGAGCTCGCGCCGCACGGGATCCATTGCATGGTTGTCTGCCCCGGCTACGTCAAAACGGATTTTCAAGATCACGTGTTGGGTGGCCGGCCCCCGGAACGCATTCGCCGCGCCAAGGAATTCGCCATCACGCCCGAGGTGTGCGCCGGGGCGATCGTGAACGGCATCGAGCGCCGCGCCCGCACCGTGATGACCCCCCGCGCCGGCTGGCTCTTTGTCCTCGCCTCCCGGCTCTTCCCCGGGACGGTCGACGCGCGCCTCGCCGCGATATACCATAAGCTCGAACGAAGACCATGATCCTGAAGCTCAAACGCACGCCCGGCATCTATCTGGTCGGGTTCATGGGCAGCGGTAAGAGCACGGTCGGCAAACTGCTCGCCAGGGAACTGGGTTGGCCCTTCTGCGATGTCGACGCCGAAATCGAGAAGGAGCAGGCGGCCACCATCGCGAGCCTCTTCGAGACTCGGGGCGAACCGGAGTTTCGCGAAATCGAGCACGCCGCGATTCAGCGGCGCGTCCTCCAGGTGGAGCAGGGCCACCCGTGTGTCGTCGCTCTCGGCGGCGGCGCGTTCGCTGAGGTGAAGAACCGCGAACTCCTCGAGAACAACGGCGTCACCATCTGGCTGGACCCCCCGTTTCACGTGATCAAGCGCCGCGTGGAGGGTGCTTCCCATCGCCCGCTGGCGCGCGATCCCGTGCACTTCGAGCGGCTGTATCTGACGCGGCGGGCCTCGTACGAACTGGCCGACTATCACATTGTGGAAGGAGAGTCGCCGGCGGCCGTTGCGGCGATTCTCAAGCTGCCGCTTTTCTGAATGCCGGCGATGGAGAGACAACTTCGACGGGACGCCTCCAATATCTTCGCCGCCGCGCTGCGCGCCGCCGACCCCGTGGAGGCCGTCCTGCGGTGTCTGAGTGCAGACGGCGGCATCCTGCGCGCCGGCAAGTGGACCTACGATCTCTCGCGCATCGGCCGCGTATTCGTGCTCGGCGCCGGCAAGGCCAGCGCCCGAATGGCCGTGGCCGTCGAGCGCGTACTCGGCAAGCGAATCGCCGGCGGCCTAATCAACGTGAAGGATGGACACACCGCGAAGCTCCGCCGCATCGAGCTCAACGAATGCGGCCATCCGGTCCCGGATGAGCGGGGCGTGGAGGGCGCGCGGCGCATCGCCGGGATCGCGCAAGCCGCCGGGCCCGGCGACCTGGTGCTGTGTCTCATCTCTGGCGGCGGTTCCGCGCTGCTCCCGCTCCCGGCCCCGCCCATCACGCTGCCCGAAAAGCAGGCGGCCACGCGCCTGCTGCTGGAGTGCGGAGCCACGATCCATGAGATCAACTGCGTTCGCAAGCATGTCTCGGCGATCAAGGGCGGCCAACTCGCCGCCCTCGCCGCACCGGCCTCCGTCCTCGCGCTGATGCTCTCCGACGTCATCGGCGACGACCTCGACGTGATCGGCTCCGGCCCCACCGCGCCAGACTCTTCCACCTTTGACCGCGCGCTCTCGATCTTCGACCGTTACGGCATCCGCAACCGCGTGCCCGCATCCATTCGAGAGCGCCTGGAGCAAGGCGCGGCGGGAATGATTCCCGAGACCCCCAAGCCCGGCGCTTCCGTTTTTCGAAACGTACGCAACCTGGTGGTGGGGAGCAACGCGCTGGCCGTCGACGCCGCGGCGCGAAGAGCGGGCGAGTTGGGATACCGGACCCTGGTGCTGTCGACCTTCCTCGAAGGCGAGACGCGCGATCTCGGCGCCGCGCACGCCGCCATCGCGAAGGAGATCGCCGCCAGCGGCCGGCCCCTGAAACCGCCCTGCTGCGTGATCTCCGGCGGAGAGACCACCGTGACCATCCGCGGTGAAGGACTGGGCGGAAGGAATCAGGAATTCGCCCTGGCCGCCGCTCCCGGCATTGCCGGCCTCGACCGGGTGTTGATTCTGAGCGCCGGCACGGACGGCACGGACGGCCCAACTGACGCCGCTGGCGCGCTCGTCACCGGCTCCACGATGCGCCGCGCGGGGGCAGCGGGACTCGACTTCGCCGGCACGCTGGCGAACAACGATTCGTACCGATTCTTGGACGCTCTCGGGGATCTCGTCCGCACCGGGCCTACGGGAACGAACGTGCTCGTCGCGGCGGGAGCGCCCCGGGCCGGACGCGCCGGGCGCCGCGCAACGCCCCTGCCTGGATCGCAAGTGCGATAAGCTAGCGGTTCAACGAACGGAGAACCGCCCTGATGAACGACACGAAGAAGCCCGAAATCTCCTCCCGGCGCGAGTTTCTGTCCACCGCCGCCGGCGCCTCCGCCCTGGCCGGTGTGGCTCTGCCGCACGTCCATGCCGCGGAGAACAACACAGTGCAACTGGCGCTGGTCGGCTGCGGCGGCCGCGGCACGGGGGCGGCAGTCAACGCGCTCAGCACCAAGGCCGGCCCGGTGAAACTGGTGGCCATGGCCGATGTCTTTCCGCAGCGGCTGAACGACAGCTACGACAAGCTCAAGTCGCAGTTCGCCGGCCAGGTGGAGGTTCCCCCGGAACGGCGCTTTCTCGGCTATGAGGCCTACCAGCAGGCGATGGATGCCCTCAAGCCCGGCGATGTCGTCATCCTTGGCACGCCGCCCGCCTTCCGATGGGTGCACTTCAAGAAGGCGATCGACAAGGGCGTGCACTGCTTCATGGAGAAGCCCATCACCGTCGACGGGCCGACCACGAAGAAGATGTTCGAACTCTCCGACCTGGCCACGAAGAAGAACCTCAAGGTCGGCGTGGGCCTGATGGTCCGCCATTGCCGGGCGCGACAGGAACTGCTCAACCGCCTCAAGGACGGCGCCATCGGCGACATCGTCTCCATGCGCGCCTACCGCATGGGCCAGGGCGGCGGCACCGCCGGCCCCAAGCCGCCGAACCTCACCGAAGTGCAGTGGCAGGTGCAGCGCTTCCATGCGTTCCTCTGGGCCAGCGGCGGCGTGTTCAGCGATTACTACATCCACCAGATCGACGAGTGCAGTTGGATGAAGGGCGCCTGGCCGGTGGAAGCGCATGGTCTCGGCGCTCGCCAGTATCGCGGCGATTCCCTTGACCAGAACTTCGATGTCTATCACGTCGAGTACGTGTTCCCGGACGGCAGCCGCCTGTTCTTCGACGGCCGCAACATGAAGGGCGCGCGCGACGAGTTCGCCAGCTATGCCCACGGCTCCAAGGGCTCGGCTGTGATCTCCACCCTCTCCCACGCCCCCGGCATGACGCGCATCTACAAGGGCCACAAGATCCCGCGCGTGCTGAGCCGAAAGGACCTCCCGCTTCCCGAGGACCCCAATCTCGCCTGGGCCTTCCCGCAACCCGAAAAGAGCCCCTATCAGTGGGAGTGGGACGACCTGATGGAAGCCATCCGGCAGGACAAGCCCTACAACGAAGCGCGCCGCGGCGCCGAGGCGAGCCTGGTCACCTCCATGGGCCGCATGGCCGCTCACACCGGCCAGATCGTCACCTACGACCAGATGCTGAACTGCCCGCACGAAATGGCCCCGAATGTCGACAAACTGACCGTGGACGGCCCCGCGCCGCTCACCCTCGGCCCGGACGGCAAGTACCCCGTGCCGCAGCCCGGCATCATCACCGATCGCGAATACTAGAGCGGGTCGCCACCCCGGGGCTTGACGCGGAGGAAAGTCTGCATCCAGCTCCACATCGCGTCCAGGCGGTCGACGAGTTCATGGCCGCTGTGCAGGAAATGCGGCTCCACGTTGTCGCGTCCTCTCGCGAAGCGCTCGGAGAGCCCCACGGGAACCACGGTGTCGTCGATCCCGTGAAACAAAAGTGTGGGCTGGGTCACCGCGGGCTCGTCCTCGTACCGCAGTCCATCCTCGATGAGACCGTAGCCGACGTTCCGCTCGCGCCCTTCGCCGTAATGAAAGAACGGCAGTAGTCCGGTCCGCTGCCACTGCTCGCGCCGCGCCGGTTCCAACGTTTCCAGCCATCGCCGCGCGAAACCGAAGGCGGGCGCCATCAGCACCACCCGCCGCACTTCCTTGTGCCGCGCGGCGTAGAGCGCGGCCAGGTAGCCGCCCATGCTCGAACCCATCAACGTCACCGGCCGCCCGCGCACAGTTTCATCGATCACGGCGAGTTGTCCGGTGATCGTCAGATTCTCGAAGTCGCCGCCGTCCAGCGCCGGGATCTCCACCTGCTGCCCGCACTCGCGCAAGCGCTCGGCGAAAAAGCGCGCCTTCTTCGAAGCCGGACTCGAAGCGAAGCCATGCAGGTAGACGATCATTGCGGTTTCTCTTCTTCGAACTTGATCTCGGATTCGGCGGCGAAGCGCCGAAACCCGGTATAGGTGTACCGGTTCTCCACCACCATCTTCCCGTTGAGCCACTGGCGATGCACGACTGAAGCGGGCAACAGCGCTCCCGTCGCGCCCTGCCGGTATTCCACCGTGCCCTCATCGCGCAGGCGGCGTCCCTCTTCGTCGCGCTCCGCCACCAGTGTTACCCGCAGCGGCAGCAGGTCGCCCGCCCGCAGCCAAACGATCCCCTCGAGCGGCCGCCGCACCGCGCGGCTTCCCTCGAAGATGGTTATCGCCTGGCCGCCGCCTCGCTGCGTGAACACCACTTTCATCGCCTCGTCGGCGCCCACGCGCTCCCGGCCCGCCGGAGTGAAACGGTAATTCGTCAACTGCGTCCGGCGGAACAGCAGGATGGTCTGGCCGAAGTCCGTAACCGCGCCCACTAGCCCGTGCTTTTCGAAGTCGCGCAACATCTGGTGGCGCAAGCGGTCGTCCGGGGACGTCACGCCCTGGGCGAGCAGGGCCCGCGCCTTTTCGACGCGCCGCACTTCGCGTCCGTCGACGGTCCGCACGGTGCGGAATTCGTGAACGGCGTCCGGGCCGGAGGCGAAGGCGGCGTAGGCGTACTCGGAAACGATGCGCCGGGTCTGCCACTTCTCCTCCGGCGGTTTTTCAGCCGCTGCGCCGAAGCGCGGGCGGAATCGCGGCGGAGGCGCCAACGCGCGCTGCTCCAGCGTCTCGGTCCCGATGGCCGTCTTGACGTTCGACAGGAACAGCTCGGCCTCTTCTGAAAGCCGTTCAAGCGCCCGCTCCAGAGCCGTACCAGTGGTGGCTTGCAACGCCAACAGGGCCCAGAGCAGGAACATGCAACCGATTGTAGCGGCTGGGGAAGAGTTGCGGTCCTCTTCCAGGGACGGCTAGAATCATGGGTTCGCGTGCTCCGCTTGTTATCCGCGTGAAGAACGCGCGTGTGTTGAGAAGGAGAATTCATGTCCGTTGAACAGAAGGTGAAGCAGATCATCGTCGAGCAGCTTGGCGTGGATGAGGCGCAGGTGGACAGCACTGCGTCCTTCGTCGACGATTTGGGCGCCGATTCGCTCGACATCGTCGAGCTCGTGATGGCCTTCGAAGAGGCCTTCGAGATCGACATCCCAGACGAAGACGCCGAGAAGATCGCGACCGTAAAGGACGCCATCGAATACATCGACGCGCGCGCGAAGAAGTAAGCACGACGCGAGGCTGGCGGAGCCGGGCGAGGAGGAGAAAACTTGGCTCGAAGAGTCGTGGTGACGGGAGTCGGCCTGCTTTCATCGGTCGGCCTCGGCGCCGAGGAAACCTGGAGCGCGATCAAACAGGGCAAGAACGGTATTGAACCGATTGTCTCGTTCGACGCGTCCGCGTTCGCCTGCCGCATTGCCGGCGAGGTGAAGGGATTCGATCCCGCGCAATTCATCGAGAAAAAAGAGATCAAGAAGATGGGCCGCTTCATTCAGTTCGGCATCGCGGCCAGTGAGTTCGCCATGCGCGATGCCGGGTTGAAGGTGACGCCGGAGGAAGCCGAGATGACCGGCGTCTACATCGGCAGCGGCATCGGCGGTTTTGAAATCATCGAGCGCGAGCACAAGACGCTGCTCGAAAAGGGCCCGGACCGCATCTCGCCCTTTTTCATCCCCGCCACGATTATCAACCTGGCTTCCGGTTACGTGTCGATCCGCACCGGCGCCAAGGGGCCGAACTCGGCCACCGCCACAGCCTGCACCACTAGCGCCCACGCCATCGGTGATTCCTACCGCATCATCCAGCGGGGCGAGGCCGATGTCATGATCTGCGGGGGCACGGAAGCCGCGGTCACGCCCATGGGCGTCGGCGGTTTCGCGGCCATGAAGGCGCTTTCCACGCGCAATGCCGAACCGCATCGCGCCTGCCGTCCCTGGGACAAGGGGCGCGACGGGTTCGTGGTCGGCGAAGGCGCGGGCATCCTGATCCTCGAAGAGCTCGAACATGCCCGGCGGCGGGGCGCGAAGGTGGTCGCCGAGCTTGTCGGCTACGGGATGAGCGGCGACGCCTACCACATCACCTCGCCCAGCGAAGACGGCGACGGCGCCTTCCGCGTCATGCGCAATGCACTGCGCGACGCCGGTCTCGCCCCCACGGCGATCGATTACATCAACGCGCACGGCACTTCCACGCCGGTTGGGGACAAGATCGAAACCACCGCCATCAAGCGGTGCTTCGGCGAGCACGCCCACAAGCTGTGTGTGAGTTCCACCAAGTCCATGACCGGCCACCTGCTCGGCGGCGCGGGCGGGTTGGAGGCGGGCATCACCGTGCTCGCCATTCGCGATCAGATCGCGCCCCCCACCATCAACCATGACGACCCCGA
Organism: Bryobacteraceae bacterium; assembly: GCA_031969915.1. GTDB lineage: Bacteria > Acidobacteriota > Terriglobia > Bryobacterales > Bryobacteraceae > DALYJJ01. The sequence continues at coordinate 26,741 of DALYJJ010000054.1, forward strand.
TCCGGAGTGCGATCTGGACTACGTGCCGAACACGGCGCGCCCCATGCCGATCCGCTACGCGTTGTCCAATTCGTTCGGCTTCGGCGGCACCAACGGCAGCCTGATCTTCAAGAAGTTCGAGGATTGACCCGCGCGCCGCGGGGCGGAAGGGCCGCCCCGCTACGGCGCCAGCGGGATTTCGAAATAAAACAATTCCTTCCCCGTCTGGACTTCGGTAACGCCCGTCAGGTAGAAGGTGCTTCCGCCGCGGTATCCGGTCTGAAAGTAGAAGAACCCGTGCGCCGATTCGCCGGGCAGGATGACCTTCGCCGCAAACGCGCGCGCGTCGATCTCCGGCGCATCGAGCGGGTTCTTGCCAACGCGGCGTGGAATGGGCAGCGGGTTCCCCATGTTGGGGCGCTTCGGCGCCCGCGCGTAGCGGACCTCGCTCGCCGGCGTGGCCTCCAGGCGGTCGCGGTTCGCCAGCACCAGTTCCACCTTCATGCCGTCCAGGCGCAGCGGTTTCTTCGAATCGTTCTGCATCACCACCAGCACCGGAAGCACGGAATACTGGTTCGGATTCACTTTGCCGAACGCCGTCTTCACCAGTTCGTCGTTATCGAACGGCTGGACGCCGATGGTCAGGCCATCCACGGTCAGCTTAAACTCGTAGGAAGACGCGGGCGCCGCTTTGAAGGGCGCTTTGTCCTTGTCGCCGGCGTGCAACGCCACGGCGGCGAACGCTAGAATCAGGCACTTGTTCAGCCGGCTCATCTACGTCCTTTATTGGCTTTTGGGGGCTCTCGCTCTCCCCTTCATCGTACTGTACCTGTTGCGCCGCGGCCTTCGAGACCGCGCGTACTTCAAGGGCCTGCGGGAGCGCTTCGGTTCGCTCCCCGAAAAACCGACGGTTCCCGGCGGCGTCTGGTTGCACGCGGTTTCCGTCGGTGAGGTGATGGTCGCCGCGCAATGGGCCAGGGCCTGGAAGCGGGAACGCCCGGCCTCGCCCATCTACGTCTCCACCACCACTCTGGCCGGCCGGCGCGTGGCGGATCAGCGGTTCGCCGGCCTCGCGGAGATGGTCTTCTTCGCGCCCGTCGATTACCGCTTCGCGGTGCGCCGTCTGCTGCGACGGCTGCGCCCCTCGGCGGTGATCGTCTTCGAAACCGAGATCTGGCCGAACCTCTATCGCGAAGCGAAGCGCGCCGGCTGCGCGCTCGCCGTCGTTAACGGCCGCATCTCCGACCACGCGTGGCCGAAGTACCGCCGCCTCTCCTGGTTCTTCCGGGCGGCGCTCCAATGGCCCGACCGCATCCTTGCTCAGGACGAAACGGCCGCCGCGCGGTACCGCGCCCTCGGAGCGGCGCATGTCGAAACCGGCGGCAACCTGAAGTACGACTTCGATCCCCACACGTTGCATCCGCCCCGCTTTGTCGAACAAATCGCCGCGGGCCGCACCGTGTGGATCGCCGCCAGCACCATGCCTCCGGCGTTTGAAGGCGATATCGACGAGGACCACGCCGTGCTCGACGCCTTCGCCCAGCTCTCCGGGGTGCTTCTGATCCTGGCGCCGCGCAAGCCCGAACGTTTCGACGCCGCGGCGAGCCTCCTCGAACGCCGCGGCCTCCGCTTCGTTCGCCGCAGCGAGGGCCGCGCAATCGCCGATCCGCAGGTGTTGCTGCTCGATTCCGTGGGCGAACTGAGCGGAACATTCTCGCTCGCAGATGTTGTGTTCATGGGCGGTACGCTGGCGGCGCGGGGCGGCCACAACATCCTGGAGCCAGCCGCGTTCGGTAAGGCCGTGATCACCGGCCCGCACATGCAGAACTTCGCCGGGATCGAACGTGAGTTCCGCGCCGCCGGCGCCAGCGTGGCCATCGCTTCGCCAGCCGAACTGGCGGGCGCGGTGCGGCGGCTCCTCGAAGAGGAGGGGGAGCGGGAGCGTATCGGCGATCGCGCGCGCGCGCTGGCCAACGCCAGACGCGGCGCCACGCGGCGTGCCGTGGATACCCTCTTGTCGCTACCCGCTCTGCCGCGCCACGCGCCGTATCCGTGGTTGCGCCCGCTCGCCTGGCTGTGGCGCGCCGGCCTGGAAGCGCACCGGCGGCTCGCGCGCCCGCGCACCATGCAGACGGCGGTGATCAGCGTGGGCGGCCTTTCCATGGGCGGGGCGGGGAAGACGCCCTTCGTGCTTTGGCTGACCGCGAAGCTGTGCGATGCCGGGGCTCGCCCCGCCATTCTGACCCGCGGTTACCGCCGCGCTTCCTCCGAATCCCTGGTGCTTGCGCCCGGCGCCGCGGCGAGCCGCGAACTGACCGGCGACGAAGCGGCCATTTACGCTCGCCGCGCCCACGCCGCGCTCGGCATCGGAGGCGACCGCTACGCCGCCGCTCGCCGCATCGAAGCCGAACACTCGCCATCGCACTTCATCCTCGACGACGGCTTCCAGCATTGGCGGCTGGCGCGCGATTGCGACATCGTGCTGGTGGATGCGCTCGATCCCTTCGCCGGGGGCATCTTCCCCGCCGGCCGCGCCCGCGAGGGCTTCTCCGCGCTTCGGCGCGCCGATGCCGTGGTCCTCACCCGCGCCTACCACCCGCATCCCGCGCTCACGGAGGCGATCGCGCAATCCACCCGCGCTCCCCTGTTCCGCAGCCGGCCTGTCGCCACGGGTTGGCGCACGCTCACGGGCGCGCCGTTTGAAGGAAGTTTCGAGAACGCAGTGGCGTTTTGCGGGCTCGCCAACCCCGCTGCGTTCTGGCTGACGCTCGAGGAACTTGGCATTCGCCCCAGCGAACGCCACGCCTTCCCCGATCATCATCGCTACTCGGCCGCCGAGATTCAGCGCCTGAACGCGCCGCTCCTGCTGACCACGGAAAAAGACGCCATGAACCTGCCCGAAGGGTGTGGGGCGCGCGTCGTCTATCTCGAGATATCGATCGAAATCGACAACTGGCCCGCGCTCCTGGAATTGATTCTTTCGAAGTCCAGGAGCCACCGCTTCAGCGCGAGTCCGCCCGCATAGCCACCCAGCCCGCCGTTGTGGTTGATCACCCGATGGCAGGGAACGATGATCGCCACCGGGTTGCTTCCGTTGGCCTGGCCCACCGCGCGCGGCACATTGCCCACGGCCTTGGCGAGCTCCAGGTAGCTCCGCGTGCCGCCATACGGGATGGCCAGCAACTCGCGCCACACGCGCTGCTGGAACTCCGTACCGCGCAGGTCCAGCGGCACGTCGAACTCGCGCCGCTCTCCCGCGAACCACTCGCGCAACTGCCGGGCGGCTTCCTCCAGGAGGTCCGTCGTCCCGGTGCTGACGCTCCCGCCGAAGGTCACCGCGGCAAGCCCTCGCTCGCCGGCATGCAACGTCAGATCGAAGCCCGGTCCGAAGGTGAAAGAGCGCTGAACCAGGGTCGCCTTGTTATAATGAGGCATTCCCTATGACCCAACTGGCTGGGACAGAAATCAGTGCGGCGAAGAAAGTCATCCTCCTGCGGCCGCGCGGTTTTTGCGCTGGAGTCGTGCGCGCCATCGATGTCGTCAAAATCGCTCTCGGATTGTACGGCGCTCCGATCTACGTTCGCAAGGAGATTGTTCATAACCGTCACGTCGTCGATGAACTTGCCGGCATGGGTGCCATCTTCGTCGATGAATTAGCGGAAGTCCCCTCCGGACGGCGGGTCATCTTCAGCGCGCATGGCGTCTCGCCCGCGGTTCGGGTGGAAGCGCGCGAGAGAGGCTTGGAAGTCATCGACGCCACCTGCCCGCTGGTCACGAAGGTTCATCTGGAGGCCATTAAGTTCGCGCGCCAGGGGCACACCATCGTCCTCGTCGGCCACAAGGATCACGACGAAGTGATCGGTACGCTGGGCGAAGCGCCCGAGTGTTCCATCCTGGTGGAGAACGTCGAGGACGTGGATCGGCTCGAAGTGCCCGATCCCAACAAGATCTGCTATCTCACGCAGACCACCTTGAGCCTCGACGAAACGCGCGACATCATCGAGCGATTGAAGCAGCGCTTTCCCGCCATCGCCGGGCCGCCGGGGCAGGATATCTGCTACGCCACGGAGAACCGCCAATTGGCCGTGAAGGCGGTGGCTCCCCTCTGCCAGTTGCTGCTTGTGGTGGGATCGCAGAATAGTTCCAACTCCCGCCGGTTGGTGGAAGTGTGCCGCAACGCGGGAATCCCCGCGTATCTCGTCGACGACCAGAGCGAACTGCAATCGGCCTGGTTTGCCGGCGTGAAGACCGTGGCGGTAACGGCAGGCGCGTCGGCGCCCGAAAATCTGGTTCAGGAATTGATCACTTCTCTTACCCGGTGGGGCTTCAGTACGATGGAGGAGATGGAGATCCGCGAGGAAGACGTGCGGTTCTCGCTACCCTCCGAGCTGGCGCAGGCATCTGCCCAGCTTCTGACCATCGCGCCCCTATGAGCACCAGCTTCCAGGTAGCCGATGCCGCACTGACCAGCGCCGCCCGCGCCATGCGGCGCGCCGCGGACCGCCTGTTGGCCATCCAGGACCCGCAAGGATACTGGTGGGGCGACCTGACCGCCGACACCACGCTCGAGGCCGACTATATTCTTCTCGAGTTATGGCTCCACCCGCCGGAGAATGGCGTGTGGTCGCCGCCCACCCGGGCGCGCATCGGCAAGGCGGTCGCCTCCATCCTGGCGCGCCAGTTGCCCGACGGCGGCTTCAATATCTATGCCCACGGTCCGGCCGAAATCAGCGCCTGCGTGAAGGCATACTTCGCACTCAAGCTGGCCGGAGTTTCCATAGACGACCCGCGCATGGCCCGGCTCCGCGAGCGCATCCTCGAGATGGGCGGCATCCAGGCCGCCAACAGCTACGTCAAGATCAACCTCAGCCTCTTCGATCTCTACCCGCGCCAGCACGTACCCAGCGTGCCGCCGGAACTGATGCTGGCAGGCAACGTGATCTACGAGATGTCCTCGTGGACGCGCGCCATCGTCATTCCGCTCTCGATCGTGCAGGCCTTGAACACGGGCCGCCCGGTGCCCGCGGGCTTCCATCTCGAAGAGATCTACAAGCCGGGTGTCAGTTGCGAATTCCGCCGCGACGCCGAGAGTTTCACGTGGCGCAATCTCTTTCTGAAGTTCGATCGGATTCTCAAGTGGTGGGAGCGCCGGGGCCCGCGCGGCCTTCGGGAAAAGGCCATCCGCCGCGCCGAGCAATGGATGCTCGAACGCACCAAGCATAGCGACGGCCTCGGGGCGATCTATCCGCCCATGATGTACGCGATCATGGCGCTCGACCTGCTCGGTTATCCGCCCGACCATCCCGACCGCGTGGAAGCCCAGCGCCAGTTCGACAACCTGATCGTGGACGATGAGCGCGGCTTCTACTTCCAGCCCTGTTTTTCGCCCGTCTGGGACACCGCGATCGCTGCCTTCGCGCTGGGCGAAACGGGACTGCCCGTGGCCGATGCGCTGCGTCCTACCGCCGACTGGCTGCTCACCAAGGAAGTCCGGCAGAAGGGCGATTGGAGCGTGAAGCGCCCCCACCTGGAACCCTCCGGCTGGTATTTCGAGTTCGCGAACGAATTCTACCCGGACATCGACGACACCGCGATGGTCCTGCTCGGATTGCTGCACGCGCCCGCCAGTGACCGCAAAGCCTTCGACGCGTGCATCCGCCGCGCCGTCGCCTGGCTCCTCGAGATGCAGTCGAAGGACGGCGGCTGGGCCGCCTTCGACGTGGACAACGACTGGCAGCCGCTCAGCTACGTGCCCTTCGCCGACCACAACGCGATGCTCGATCCCACCTGTCCGGACATCACCGGCCGCGTGATGGAGGCACTGTGCGCCTGGGGCGCCGATCCGCAGAGCGCCGCCATCCGCCGCGGCGTGGAGTACCTGCTGCGCACCCAGGAGTCCGACGGCAGTTGGTACGGACGATGGGGCGTCGATTACATCTATGGCACGTTCCTGGCTTTGCGCGGCCTGCGAGCTGCGGGGGAAAGCGACCGGGAAGCCTACATCCTGCGTGCGGGCGAATGGCTGCGCTCCATCCAGAACGCCGACGGCGGCTGGGGCGAGGACTGCGCCTCGTACAACCACAACACCTTTGTGCCCGCGCCCAGCACTCCCTCTCAGACCGCCTGGGCCGTGCTCGGCCTGATCGCCGGCGGCGACACCAGGAGCATCAGCGTGCAGAAGGGCATCGAGTACCTTGTCGAGACGCAGCGCCCCGACGGCGGCTGGGACGAGGAACTCAACACGGGCACCGGTTTTCCCAAGGTCTTCTACCTCATGTACCACCTGTATCGCCACACCTTCCCGCTGCTGGCCCTGGGCGCGTATTTGAAAGCCCGTGGCGCCAAGCCGCACAAAGGCCAACGAGCATGAGATTTCCCCTTTCGATGACCGCCGGCCTGGCCGGCTATATCGCCAAGAACAAGCTGCGGCCGCGGCCCGAGTGGCAGAAGAACAACGCGCTCCAGGCGGACCCCTCGAACCCGTTCCGCATCCTCCACCACAACGGCGAGCGCGCTGGGAAGCCGCACCCGATGATCGCCAAGCGTTTCCCGCTGGTGATGATGCTTGAGCCGCTGCACGCCTGCAACCTCACCTGCACGGGTTGCGGCCGCATCCGCGAGTACGAATCCACGATCACGCAGCAGCTTTCGCTCGAGCAATGCCTGAAGGCGGTGGACGAGTGCGGCGCGCCGGTGGTCTCCATCTGCGGTGGCGAGCCCATGCTCTACCAGAAAATCGGGGAACTCAGCCAGGCCATTCTCGACCGCGGCCGGCACATCTACCTGTGCACCAACGGCATGTTCATCCGGAAGAAGGTGAACGAGTTCAAACCGAACCCGCGCTTCTTCTTCAACGTCCATCTGGACGGCCTGGAAGAGACGCACGACCTCGCGGTGGAACGCAAGGGCGTGTTCAAGGAAGCCATCGAAGGGATTCGTGTGGCCAAGGCCGCGGGGTTCAAGGTGTGCAGCAACACCACGGTTTACAAAGAAACCCGCATGGAGGAGATCTGGGGGTTGTTCGAGTTCCTTGAGCAGTTCGATATGGACGGCCACATGCTCGCCCCCGCCTACGGATATTCCGCCGTCAACGACCGCGAAATCTTCATGACGCGCGACGACGTGCACGAGAAGTTCAGGGACATCGATCGCATGTCGAAGCGCTTCAAGCTGAACACCACGCCGGTGTACCTGGACTTCCTGAAGGGCGACCGCGACCTGCCCTGCACCGCGTGGGGCACGCCCACCTACAACATCAAGGGCTGGAAGGGGCCCTGTTACCTGATCACCGACAGCCACCACGATACCTTCGAGGAGTTCATGACGCGGACGCCGTGGGACCACTACGGCCACGGTAACGATCCGCGCTGCGAGCATTGCATGATGCACTGCGGCTACGAACCGTCGGCCGCGCTGGGCATCAACGGCAAGCTCTCCGACACGCTGAAACTCATGAATTGGGCGTTACGCTAGGCGTGAAACCGATCCTCATCACCGGCGCCACGGGCTTCGTCGGCTGGCATGTGGCGCGGCTTCTGCTGGACCGCGGCGCGCGCGTCCGCGCTCTCGCCCGCGATCCCTCGCGCCTTCGCGAACTCGAAGTCGAACCCGTCCAGGGCGACCTTCGCGACCCGGACTCGCTCCGCCGCGCCGTCACCGGCTGCGGCGGCGTTTTTCACGTGGCCGCCGACTATCGCCTCTGGGCCCGCGAAAAGCGCGAGATCTACGAATCGAACGTCGAGGGCACCCGGAACATCATGAACGCCGCGCGCACCGCGGGCGTGGAGCGCATCGTTTACACCAGCACGGTGGGCGCCATCGGTATTCCGAAGGACCGCGAGGGCACCGAGGAGACCCCCGTCCGCCTGGACGAGATGACCGGCGATTACAAACGGTCGAAGTTTCTCGCCGAGCGCCTGGTGCTGGAGATGGCGGAACGGGGCCTGCCGGCCGTCATCGTCAACCCCACGGCGCCGGTCGGCGACCACGATTTTAAGCCCACCCCCACAGGCAAGATCATCGTCGACTTCCTGCGCGGCGCGATGCCCGCTTTCGTCGATACGGGTTTGAACCTTGTGGACGTCCGCGACGTGGCCCTCGGCCACCTGCTCGCCTGGGACCGGGGCCGCGCCGGTGAGCGGTACATCCTGGGCTCGGAAAATCTGACGCTCCGCCAGATCCTGGAACGGCTGGCTTCGATGAGCGGGCGAAAAGCCCCGTCGATTGAAATCCCGTATGGCGTGGCCTACGCCGCCGGACTGGTGAGCACAGGCTGGGCGCACTTGAGCGGGCAGCAGCCCCGCGCGCCCCTGGACGGCGTCCGCATGGCGCGCAAGAAAATGTTTGCCTCGAGCGACAAGGCGAGGCGGGAATTGGGCTACAACCCCGGGCCGGCCGATAGCGCGCTGGCTCGGGCCGTCGAATGGTTTCGGAATCACGGGTATTGCTGAACAAGCCGGTAGTCTTTGTCGCGGCCGAGAAACGGGAGTTTTCCGGCCTGCTCCGGCGTTTCAAGGAGGTTCGGGCCGTGGCGTCGCCGTTGGCTTTCGCTGCCGAGGGAGAGCTCAACGGAGCCCCGGCGCTGGCCGTTGCCCACGGTCCTGGACCGGCGTTGGCGCGCCCGGCGGCTTTGTGGGCGGCGGCGTGGCGGGAAGGTGCAGCGATGATCAGCACGGGTTACTGCGGAGCACTGCAACATGATGTATCAATTGGTGATATCATCGTTGCTTCGTGTGTACATGCGCCGGATACTGGCGTCCGTTATGAGGCTCGGTTGCCTATCACCGGCCGAGCCGCCCGTGTCGGCGTTGTCGTGTCCGTGGACCGGGTGATCGGGTCGCCGGAAGAGAAGTGCGGTTTTGGAAGCGATGGTTCGCTGGCCGTCGAGATGGAGGCAGCGGCCGTCGCGGCAGTGGCGCGGGAGACGGCTTCGCCGTTCTTCTGCGTCCGGTCGGTTTCCGACCGGGCCGATGAGAGATTCGCGTTGGATTTGAACGCGGCGCGGGGAGAAGACGGGCGGTTCCGGATCTCCCACATTGTGTCGCAAGCCGGCCGGCGGCCGTGGACGGGCGTTCCGGAGTTGTTCCGGCTCGCGCGCAACGGCCGGCGCGCCTCGAAAGCGTTGGGAGATTTTCTTGGAGAGTGCCAGTTCTAACGAGTTTGCGGGTCCGCGAAGCGGCGTGCTGGAAGCGCACGGAGACCTGTCTCCGGTGATGCGAGCCGCCGTTTACATCGGCAACAGCACCGTCGAAGTGCGGCGCATCGCTACCCCCAGCCTCGCGCCCGGTGAGATTCTGATTCGCGTCGAAGCCTGCGGCATCTGCCACACCGACCTCAAGAAAATCGAGTACAACCTGCTGCCCGGGCCGCGCATTTATGGGCATGAGACCGCGGGTGTCGTCGCCGCGGTGGGCGACGGAGTGGCGCGCTACGCTCCGGGAGACCGGGTCATCGCCTTCCACCACATTCCCTGCCGGAATTGTTTTTACTGCGCGCGCAAGCTGTACGCGCAGTGCCCGGTCTACAAGAAAGTTGGCGTCACCGCCGGCTTTGAACCTGCCGGCGGCGGCTTTGCCGAGTACGTGCGGGTTTTCGATTGGATCGTGCGCGACGGCGTGGAAAAGATCCCGGACGGGGTTTCGTTCGATCGCGCCTGCTTTGTGGAGCCCGTCAACACCTGCCTCAAGGGTGTCGTCCAACTGGCCCCGCGGCCCGGTGAGACGGTGGCTGTGCTCGGCCAGGGCCCTATCGGCCTCATCTTCACGAAGCTCGTCGAACGCGCCGGAGGCCGCGTGCTGGCCACCGATGCCATCGAGCGGCGCCGCGGACTGGCGCTTCGTTTTGGCGCGGAAGAG
>DALYJJ010000055.1:0-27864 GCA_031969915.1 Bryobacteraceae bacterium
CACCACATTGCCTTCGGTGATCACCCCGCCGCCTAAGCCCGTGCCGACGATCGCCGACACGGACGTCTTGTCGCGCCCGCCTCCGAAGATCGAAAAGTGACCCCACAGCGCGGCGGCGTTGCCGTCGTTGAGATACGTCACCGGCTTGCCGAGTTTCTTCGCGAGCCCGCCGCGCATGTCGAAGCCCGCCCACTCGGCGTGCACGAAGTTCGTCGATCCGCGCGCGCTCAGGACCCCCGCCGCGCTCGCCGGACCCGGCGTGTCCAGGCCCACCGCCACTACTTCGTCCGCGGCCATACCCGCCTTCTTCACGGCGATTTCCAGGCCATCGGCGATCTGCTGCAAGCATATCGCCGGGCCCTCCTTCGAGCGCGCGGGGTGCTCGCACAGCCCTTCAATCAGAAACTTCTCATCCGCGGAAATCAGCGTGTAATTGACGGCGGTTCCGCCCAGATCCACTCCGGCTACGACTGGCACGTGCTGTTGTCCTCGCTTGCGATCGGTTGCTGGCCGAAGCTCCTACGATAACAAGATCACGGCTCAGCTCTGCGAACGCACCGGAAACCGGCGTCTTCGCGCCGGAAGCCGGGTGCGAAGTTTTGTTTTTCGAAGATCGGAAACGGTACCGTCAGGCCGATCTGCCGCATGCGCAAGCCAGTTTTTGACGGCGGGTAAGGCTCCGGACACGACAACCAGCCACCGCCGCGCACGCTGCCCCAGCCCTTCTCGGTGATGCTGGAGTGCGGGCCGCCGTCCGCCACCCACTCCCACACGTTGCCCTCGACATCGTAGAGGCCCCAGGTATTCGGCTTCTTCGACGCCACCGCGCGCGGCTTGCCGTCCGAGTTTTGCCGGTACCAAAGGTAGCGCCCGTCGATCTCTTCACCCCAATAGTGATACGTCGAGGCTCCCGCGCGAGCCGCGTATTCCCACTCCGCTTCGTTGGGCACCGCGCCGCCTGCCCAAGCGCAATAAGCTTTCGCGTCGGTCAGCGTGACCCACACCACGGGTTGCTGCCGGGCCACGGGGAATCCGGGGTCGCGCCACGTCCGCGGTTCGGCTGCCTGCTCCGCTTCGGTCCGGTAGCCCGTCGCGTGCACGAAGTCGGCGAACTGCCCGACGGTGACCTCCGTGCGGGCCATCCAGAACGGCTGTGCGAACTCGACTCTCTTTTTCGGAAGGTGCTTGACGCAGGGTTCCCTCTCCTCGCAGCCCATCACCGCCGAGCCTGCTGGGATCTTCACGAACCGTGGCCGGTCGGCCGCAAGGCACTCAGCCGCCAGAGCCACCAACAGAAGGGCCCGCTTCATGACGGCTCTCCTTCCAGGCGGATCTCCAAACGCCGTCCCGCCAACCGTGCCGGGAAAACGGGCAGCGGCCGTTTCGCGGGACCACCCAGAACGCGTCCCTGCAAGTCGAACTCGGAGTGCCCCCAACAGGTGCACATCACGGACTTCCGCTTGTGGCTGTATGCCACCGGTCCCCCGCCATGCGTGCACTTCCGGTGCAGGGCGACATAGTGTCCTTTCGTGACGTGCGCGATCACCAGATTGAGCGCGTGCGCTGGATCGACGATCTTGGCCGCCGAGCCGGCCTTGGTGAGCCATCGGACCCTGTTGAGGTCCACCGTCACGAGGGAGCCTTCGACGCTCACGCTTGACAGCGGGACCTCGTCGACATCGCAGCACAGCAGCGGCGCGCCGGCCACCAGCAGGAATTGACGACGTTCCATTCACGACCTCCGCCCCGAAACTACCAGGGGGAAGCTCAGGCGAAAACGCTCGAAACGGTTCCTCTAACCGTTACTAACGGCTCCGATCCGCCGAGAAAACCGGGGACGGACGAGACGTTCCCTGGTTTTGCCGATCGACGGATGCGGGGGACTTCTCGTCCGTCCCCGGCTTACCGAACTGGGCTTCGAAGAGGCGGGTCATCCAGGAGCGGTGTGCTTCCAGGTACTCGTCGAAGCGATCCGGTCGGGCCGGGTCGAACTCCGGCACGTCGCAGTCCCACGCCAAGGGCGGCCGCTCTCCACTCACCACGCCGGAACTGTCGTCGGGCCGGCCTTCGTGTCTGCCGAAGTACTGGTTCGCTTCGAACACCACACCTCTTGCCCGCCCGTTGCCCGCGCCGATGTCGTATGTCCCATCCTCGCGCCGCCCGACCGCATGCCCGTAACGCGCCAGGCCGTCGACATAGAAGCGGTTGTTGCGGAAGGTCAAGCCGTCGGCCCAACCCGACCAATCCGTGAGCAGGAGCATCTGCACATCCAGCCCCGCCCCCACGTAAACCACGTTGTCGTGCACCAGCGTCCGCTCCGCAGCGCTCACGTGAAAGATGCGCGCCCGGTCGTTCCGGCTGATGTTGTACCGCGCGATCGTCCCGAGGTTGCCGATATTCTCCGACTCGTTCCGCTGGCCCGGGGTACAGATGAGCAGGAACCCGCCTTCGTTGTCGTGGCTGTAGTTGTACTCGAAAATCGTGTTTCGCGAGTTATAGTCGGAGTCGAATCCCTGTCCGTCCAAGGTTGTCCGCGTGAACGCTGCCTCGTTCCACCGGAAGAGCGAATTGTCGGTACTCCACGGCCAAATACCCGCGTTGTACGTGTTCGCGCGCCGGTTGCAATCGCGTGCGATGTTGTGTTCGATCAGGGCGCCATCGGTGGCCCAGGGCACGATGCCGTCCCCGCCGATGTCGGCCACGTAGTTGTCCCGGATCACGACGTTCAGACTCGGAAACCATCGCGTTCGCGGCCAATGATAGCTTTGCGCCGCGATCGCCGACCGGTCCACCCGCCACACGATGTTGCGTTCGATCACCAGCCCGTCGAAGCGGCTCGGCGTCCGGTTGCCGTTGGTTCGGAAGATGATCCCGCCGTTGTCCTTCTTCTTGTTCGTTCCGTTCACATCGTGGATGTAGAGGCCTGCGATCACGATGTGCCTCGCGGTGCCAAAGTTGTCCACGAAGATGTGCACCCCGCGCCGCTCCGCGGCCTCCGGGCCGGTGTTCGTTACCTCCAGGTTTCGAACCTCGACCCATTCGACGTTGTAGAGCCGCACCGCGTCATCGAACCGCCCACCCGCGTCGATGCGCGGCCGCGGCCCTTCGCCGTGGCGGTCCACAACGATCGGCGCGCCCTCGGCGCCCGAACTCGATAACACCAGTTGGCCCCGCCAGGTCTGTCCGGCCCGGAACAACACGCGGTCCCCCGGCCGGAACTGGGCGGCGTTCACCTTGTCCAGGCTCCGCCAGGCTGCCGCTGAAGTCTCCCCGCTGTTCCCGTCATCGCCCGCCGACGCATCCACGTAATACTCGGTCCCGGTCAGGATTCCGGTCAGAACGAAAAAGAGAGCCAGACGTCTCATTTAACCAAGCATACCGCGTGCGGCCCGGCCGTCCGCGATACTGTCGTCACAGACGAATCACCACCGTCAGATCCCTCCCCGGGTTTCCCCCACCCACGTCGCCCACTGAGGTGATGTCGATCTGCAACTCCCCAAGGCTCCGTAGGGGCTCAAGGCCGAACCCGTCGATCACGTTCGACATCGTCTCCCCTGCTGTGATGGTCAACGTTCCGACCACGTCGGAGTCCTGCCGAAGCACCACCGTCACCGTCCCTTGCGACGGCGGCTCCTTGAGAACCGCGAACACATCCCGCACCGAATATGCGCGTTCGACAACCAGCGGTGGCGCCGCCGCGCTCTGCACCGCCAGATACCCTTCCACCTGGATCGCATACTGCCCGCCGGACAGCGTCCGAAGGCCCTGGTCCACCAGCGCCGTGTAACTATACCTCGTGATTCCGCTGTTGCCCCTTGCGTTCGTCACGAATAACTCGGCCACGGACACTCTCGTGTTCGGAAGAAAGAGCGTTGCCGCGTAATTCCCGCTCGCCGGACTTCCGAAGAAGTCTCGAGCGAAGGGAATCACGCTGGATCGCCGGTCAAGATGATAGACCGCCGTTCCAGCGGGATGCGCGGTGATGTTACTGCCGTGAGAGCCTCGTGTGACGCGATAACCGTCACCGCCGCTCAGTACCTCGGTGATGATCATCACCTCACGCCCGGTCTGGAGCCATTGCCCGATCTGTCCCGGAACCACGCCGCTCACGAACAGCTCGTCTCCGGAAGTGCTCAAGTCGGAGGTCAGTGCAAAGGACGATGGCCCATTCAACTCGTTCCAGAACCCCACCGTCAACGTCCCGGCCTGGATCGACCGCGTCCGCTCGAGACTCGGAAACGCAACGCCCACGATCTCGAGGTTCCCCTGGCCGTCCGTGGAGAGACCGAACACTGGCGCGTCGGCCACGTCGGAATCCAGAACCAGTCCGTTCGCCCCGCCGATCTGCCAGCGCGCCACGGTGCACAACTCCAACGGGCACTCTTCATCGAAGACGTTTGCTGGACGCCCAAGAACCTGAACCGTCGTGCCCGCGCGGTTAGGCACTTCGAACCTCACTGGGCTGGAGGGCGCGCTAGCCGCGAAATGCCAGGCACTCTCGCTAACCGCGAACTTGCTGGAACTGTCCGGAGTAACCGCCCAATTTCCCGCGATGGTGATTGCAGTCGCGGTATTGGCAATGGCCAGCGCCTCCTGTCCGGCGCCCTTGCCCGCGGTGATCCGCACCGCCATCCCGCGGTGCTCGTCTACCACCATCTGCAACGCCGTGTGGCCGATGCTGTTCGTCGAAGCGATGTTCGCGGCGTGCTCGGGACGCGCTTCCAGCCGCCAGTAGAAGTTCGCATGGTCATAGTTGGCGTCGGGTGGCGGCTGCGTCATCGCGGTTGCGCCGAGATCCACGAACGTTGATCCCAACGCCACCTGGTTGGCGATGCACAGCAACTGTTGCGGGGTACTCCCGCGATACACGCGAAAGCCCGTCGCGCCAGACGGGAAACTTAGTTCCTTCAGCGTTACACGGTTCGTGGAAGTCAACGCTGGAATGCCAGCTCTGGTTACAAATGAGAGTGCGCCCTCTCCGCCGTTGCCGTCCAATGCAGACACCGCGTAGTAGTAAGTTGCATTGCCAGGCAGAGTGCCGCCCGTCGTTGCGACGTCGGGAGAGAACCCGATCAGCGGAGTTCCAAGAAGCTCTTTCGACGGCTTAGGAGGCGCGACGAAGCTCACCGCCAGCATCGCGGCTCCGCTCCCGTCCGCACTCTCCTCTGAGCTCTCCGTGATCGCAAAGTCCCCTTCCGCGAAAGGACGCGGAATCGCGACCGCCGGCTCGCCTGCACGCCGCCCCGGCCGCAGCAGGCCGGGATCCGTCTCGTACCATCGATCCTCGTGGATCTGCGCCATGACGCTTACCGTCGCGTAGTTCGTCCCAGGCGCCACCCGAAGAATGCGAAATGGCTGCCGGTCAAACCCTTCTTTCAGATAGGTCAACGCCACGATGTCGCCCGGACGAAGCGATAAGCCCTTCACTGTCGTCTCAAATTCAACGTACGTGTTTCCTTGCGTCGACTTATCCAGGTAAGCCCGCATGACGCGCCCGGCTTGACTGTATCCCGGTAGTCCCAGCGCGGGAAACGCCCTCGCAACCTCTTGTCCGGACTCCAGCACGTCGTCCACATCCACCAGCGAGAGGCTGTCCTGCTGGTATTCGTTAAACTGATCCTGGAACTCGGCCGACACCCGGTTCGCCGTATCCGCCGTACTCCGCGACCAGATCCGTAGCGTCGGCTCCCCTCCCCGTCGCCGCAAAATGCCGCCCGACCCGCCCGTACCGTCTCCGAACTCGTAAGCGGGCCACCCGCCGTCCAGACTTTGTGTGCTGTTGCTTCCCTCCGGCTTTTGCGGCTGTTGTAGCGCGAGCGTAGTCTCCGGCCAGACTCTCAGTTTCCCGTCGCGGCCGTACCCCAACCCAAGCATTGACCCGCTGCGAATCCCCCGCACTACTTCCGCTGCGCTTCGCCTCCGGCTCAAGACGAGGTTGCATTGGTACCTGGGCACTTCAACAGGATTGCCGTTGACATCTGAAGATTGGACTGGATATGAACAGAACTCCGCCGCCGCGGCAAAGCTCGCCATGTCAATCTCACTGAGCCTCCAGCCACTCCGCCGGCAAACGTCCAGCAGCACCCATGCCGGGTTATTCGTGAACTCCTCGCCCAGATAAGCACCCTCGGTGTCGAAGCGGGGCAGCTTCAATCCCCGGAGCAGGACTTTGATCTTCGGAAGCGGGTCGCCGTCGCTGATCCGGTTGGGCAGAACGAGCGACAGGTATGCCATGCTGCCGTACGGATCCCCCAGCGGTGCGCCGCCGGCGTCCGTGAAGTCCAGATTGAAGCCGCCGTTCCTGCCGCCGTCGGTGACCACGTTGTACCAGCCTGTGCCGGTCATGTTCTGTCCGGTTTGTCCGGCGGGAATCTCGACATCGTTCGCGATGACCTTGATGACTCCTTCGATCTGCCCGCCGCCGAGCAGAACTTCCATGCGAGTTAGATTCCCGTCGTTCCTTGCGAAAACAACTGGCGGATAGTACCAGGCCGTGCCATAGACGAGCGGTACAAAGTCGTTGTACTTACCTGCGTTCTCGGTTGGCGTCGAGACGTGGCGGCCGTTCTCTCCGAAACTCCTTGCCAGGATGCTTGAAGGCACGAACTCAATGCCGCCAAAGCGCTTCGTCGCGCGGCCCGCCGAGTCCTCCTTAAACATGCCTCGCTGCTCGCATTGAGTCCGGGAGTAATCGCAGGTCAAGTAAGGTTGGCCATTCACCAGGTTTCCAACTCCACCAGGTTGATCCGGTGAATAACCACAACGGTGGAAAAGACCGTACTTTCCCTCCGGACCCCCGTCCACCGCCATCGCACGCTGGCTTCCCGTCTGCGGGAACAGCCATGGGCACCGCCGCTGTATGCGGACTTCTGGAAGCAAGGAGCGCTGCAGCGAAAGGCGGTTCGTGAACGATAACCTGATCTCCGTCTCCGTGATCTCTTCGGGAGGATTCCCCACCCCCAGAAAGAGCGGGAAGGGATCGCTGACGGGGAGTTGCTCCTTCAGATCGTAGAACACAAACCGGACGGTGACCCGCGAGCCTTTCCAACCCGTCGACCGCTCGACCTGCGAGAAATGCGAATCGACGTTCGACAGACTCACCGCCAGTCTCGTTACCGCGTCGAATCCGTCCTCGGATGATGATTTGAATTCGAAGAGGTTATGCCGGACAACCCGCGGTTGGTAGACCACTCCCGCCACAATCGCTTTGTGCGTGGACCAGTGTTCCACCGATCCATCGCGCAACTCGCAGTCGAACAGCAACAACGGCGTGTCTAATTCCTGGCGTTCTTTTATGATGTATGGACTCGTCATTGCCTACAGCCCTCTCGCAATCAGTCGAACGTGAGCTTCGAACAGCCCGTTCGCCGCCGCCACCACGCGCAGAGAATCCTCGGCATACCGCGCATCGTTGAATACGCCAGAACGGGAGGTAGTGCGCCGATAACTACTCGGCGCCGGTTGAGGATCGACTTGAAATCCGAAAACATCGATTGCGGCGCCAGGTGCCATCTCGACCGCAAACGTGATGTTCGCCCCGCTCTGCCCGAGTTTCGCGGCACTGCTGACCCGTTGCCACCCTTCGTTGACCGGGCGATCGGCCGCCACCGAAGTCTGCCCACCCTCGTGGATCAGACGGATTGCATCCGGTCCGGTGCTCCGGGCGTACAGGCTGAACGCGTAGGTGAAGCCCGCAGGCGCCGGAATCGTCTGTGCGACGCGCTGAGGCGTGATCGCTGTGTTGACCAGTCGCCATGCTGCCGTTCCGCCCAGCGGATCGGGCTGTCCTCCGGTCTTTCCAACCAGCGGACCCGTGTCCCACACCGCGTCCGCCAGGTTCTCGCTCCACCGCAACAGGTTGCTCGCGGCGTCCAGAAAGGTGAAGCGTCGCAGACGGCCCTCGGCCTCAGCGAAGTGGGTCTCGAGCCAGGTTCGCTCGTCCGAAGTCAAACCCTTGTACCGTATCTCCCACTCAACCGTGGCGCTGTTTTGATCGGCGAGCCGAAACTCGTATCCGTCCGGTGACTCGGTACGCGCTGTGCGGATCCTCTGAACGCGCGTGAGCGGATACTGGACCTGCGCGCCGCTGGAAAGCTGTGGGAAGGGACTCATGGAAGTTCTCGAATCGTAATTTCTAAGTTGCTTTGCTGTTCGCCTGTGTATTCGACCCGGAGGGCGTCTCCCTCAATGCGGCACCGCGGGTACGAGAGGCCGCTCCAGGGATCTTGGAAAACGAACTCCTCCCTCTGGCCTTGCATTGCCAGAAAGAAGTCCTGAACCTTCGCGAGTTCCTCGTGGCTCACCAGGTCAAGGCGGATCGTCCAACGTTGCAGACCCCGGCCTCGGAAGCGGTAAGCCTGCTCGCTCCCGTCGACGAAGGAGTGAAGCTGGGTTGAGTATGATGCGTCGCGTGCGTTCGGGCACTGCGTGACAGCGCCCGTCGAGAGAACGGGAAAGGTCATCGCTTACATCTCCGCAATCACGTCGTTCAGTGAGTGTGAGTGAAGCATCGCCTCTCGGACAGCACGCGCGATCGCTTCGCTGTTGTCGAGAAACGAACGGCTGTCCAACGTCTGGACGGTGACATTTACCGCCGTCGGCGTGGGCTGCTCCGCTCTCTGGACGCTCTGCTGCATACGCGGACTGCCGGCGTACGAGTAGTCAACGCGTCCCGGGAGGCCAGACTGAGATCTCGAGAAACCCGCTTCGATGGCGAGCGATGGCGGCATGAGGAACCGCGGCAAGGGCTCCTCCGCCTTTGGTTTTCCGCCACCGAACAGTCCGCTCAGCAGACCGGTCAGCGAACGTATGCCGAGCCCGCTGGTGATGTTCTTCAGTAGGCCGCCGGCGAGGGTGCCGTTCCGCGTTCCGGAGGTCGAGCTTCCCGTCAGCAGCCCAGCGGCAGGAAGCGCAGAACTCACGGACGAGAGTACGCTGGACACTCTGGACGTCGGGCTTCCCCCCGTCAGAACCCGGAGAGCCGTCGCCAAGCCCGCTGCCGTTCCCGCACCGGGGTCTCTTCGATCTCGCAAGAGCACTCCAAGTAACTCATCCCAACTCGTTCCCGCCATGAGATTGTGCCTCCCTTATCTCGCCTTCTAGAACCAGGAATGCGTCTGCCATTCCCGCCGGCAGATCATGCCACGCGCTGTTCCGTCCCAGTCCCGTCCACGCTGCGAACGCTTCCAGGTATGTGATGCTCTCTGGTGAAATCAGCGATACCGGACAGTGGCTGACTGCCACTGCCCCGCCCACCCAAACCACCCGCTCGGCGCCCCGGCGATCCTCGGGGATCCAAAGGCAGCGGCGCCGTTCCTCCAGCCGGCTCTTCCGGCACGAGTCGCACTTCCAGCCGGCCGGATTGGAGCGTAAGAAGTGGAAGGCGACTCTTAGTTTTTTCGTTGTTCTTCCGACAGACCGCACTCCGCCTTGATCGCTTCGATCGCCTCGCGAGTGAGACTCTCAGGGCCCCGATCCACCAGCGTAAGTGCCGTTGCAGGCTCACCGTCGATCTGCAAACCCGCCACTGAGACCAGACCCCAGGAGAGATACAGCCGGTCCACCTCTGCGCTGATCACAGCGGACTCTAACTTGCCTTCCACCCGCTCATCCGCGGCGTGAAAGTCCATCTGTAAGCTGAGATCCCGAACCGCTTTGGCTAACTCGATCCGCCGGCCGAGCGACATCCGCCGGACTACCAACTGAACACCGGGCACGGCCTTTGAGTGAATCGTTGTTGTGCTTGCGTAGTTCATGATTCCTCACCCGAACGCCACCGAGATCTCATCGTCCACCGAGCCCTGAGCACGCGACAGGCTGAACTGCCACTGGAGACGGCGGTCGCCGTCGTCGAACTCGGGAACCTCCGGAACGACATTGGCCATGTACACGCCGAACATGTGACCCGGTTGTTCTCCCAACTGAAGCATCACGCTAACCGGAGATCGCTGCCGCGCCGCCTGGTACAGTTCCTTCGTCGAGTCGCCGCCCTGCTCGTACAGTGAGAAGCGAATGCCCACGGTCCGCTGGCCGGGTACGATGCATCGCGGTCCCTCGAACCCGAACTCGTGTGAGCGCAGGTCGACATCGTTGTGGACCGTAATCTCCGCCGCCGTGAGCGTGTAGTGGCGGGTGGGCGCGCCGCCAAGCCAGGCTTGTCCGAGGCTCCCCGGAATCAATGAGTACTCTGCTTGGCCGAGCGCGGGCTCCGTCGGAAAGGAAGTGAGCCCGCCCTGGCCGCTCTCGAAGCTGGAACTGTCGATGACGTCCTTCGCCGGCCCGGAAAACTCGAATTCATGAAAGTCGGAGTTCACTTTGATCCGCATCTGATCCAGAGCGCATCCCGAAAGAACGCGTTGGACTGCGGCCCCCGGGCTCCAGCAGTCGTACACCGAAACGCCCTTAAGGCCGCTTCCAGGCCGGTAGGTCATGGTTGTCGAGAAGGGCGAGCCGGGAGTCGGCAGAACCGTCAGCGGCGCGTTCAGGTTCACCGTCCGGGCATCGACAACGGTCGACACGAAGCGAATCTCCCCGCCGAACGCCACAGCCTGGCCCGCACCGAGTCCGTGCGGCGCAACGAAAGTCACCGTCCTGCCATCCGCGCTCGACTCCACTGTGCCGCCCGTCCAACGCGCCCCCGGGCCTCCGAGCACCCCTTCCATGAGCGGCCCGTGTACGGGGTCCGACTGTTGATCGGTCCAGGCCGTCATGTAGGTCTTGAGTTCGAAGGCAGTTTCTTTCCGCAGCCCGGCCGGTAGCCCTGGAAACGTTCTGCTTCCCGTCTTGTCGCGCCGCTCCACTTTCTGAACGCGCTGTTGCGCCGCCAGCCGGACCGCCGGGATCCGGTTCGCCGCGGTTACCGTAGCCACGGCGCCATATTGGCCTTCCAGGGCAACGTAGAACCGATTGTCGTTTGATGAAATGTAACAAGGCATCGTTGGTCCTATTGAATGCTCACATCTACTTCACACTGCACCTTTGCTACCTGAATGAAGTTGCGGCCGCCTGGCTTCACGCCGCCTACCTGGATTTCGTAGGCTCCCGTGAAGTACAGCCCGTTTCCCCAGTCTCCTCTCGTCCGGCTCAGCACGCTGGTTATTGCTTCCAGGTACATTTGTAAGTCCCGCTCAAGCGGTGCCAAGTGCTCGTGAGAGATCCGTAGCTCCGCCACCACTCGCACTGTGCCGGAGAAGGTTCGAAACTTCTCCCGCATCTGGTTCTCGATGCGGTCGGTGTAGACGTAGACTACCGGGTACTTGACTTTGCTACTGCGCTCAGCCGTCTCCACCGTGACGTTCTGCGCAACCACCTGCTCGGCGTCAATCGGAGAAAGCGAAATCCCTGTCTCCGCCGCCAGTGCCGCGATCTCCCCGCTGACGCCCGCGGCGCCGCTGAGCAGCGCCGCCATCTTGTCTCTTGCGATGCTTCCGATGCGAGCCATGTTAGCCTCGTCGAAGGGAACGGCCCGGGCGGATGAAGTACTCCGCTATCTGTCCGTTGGTCGGTTTCGGTCCACGAATCACACCCACGATGGGAAGCGTCCAGCTCTCGCTCGCTTCGATGGGCAGCATGTTCTGCCGTCCGATCGTGCTCTCCGTATTGCCGGCGTAGACGTTCCAATGCGTCGCGATTGCCGGGCGGTTCTGCGGTTCAACTTGGAGCGAATGAAACTCGTTCGCCAACACCGCAACTACCGGGCTCGGCCGGCCCTCGCCCCCCAGATCGTTGAGCCACGTAACTTGAATGAAGTAACCCGTCGGCTCCATCGACCCCGGCGTTACTGCAACGACGGCTGCGTCGGCTTGCTGCACTGGTGTATTCACCATCCCCAGACCCGTCTCGAAGAGCAGACGAGCTGCGCTTTGATCGAGCCGGGTGAATTCCTTCCACCGGCCCAGATAGCGGTCGTTGAGCTGACTGTGATACACGTCGCGGTAGATCGTCGACAGGGTGCGCAGGCAGAGCCATTGGCGCAGCGGCTCCGTCACAACCAGCCCTTCCAGGCTGATCATGTCCGGGCCGTAGATCTCTTCCCCGCCTCGCTCCCGCGCCAGGAAGGCCTGGAGCTCGACGGCCACCTCTTTCTCTGCAAGCGCTAGCTTCGCGGGCAGGTCCACGCCTTCAATGCTGGCGAGCTCGAGAATGTGCGAATCGTAGATCCGGAGGTCCTCCGGTGTAGAAATGGTCCCGTCCGTGAATAGCGCCATCGGCTCCCCTTTCTATGACTTCGACGGCTTCAACGCCTGGCGCAACGCCCGCAGTTCCGACTCCGGCAGCACGGCCAACTGCGTCTTGGCCACAAGCGCTTGCTGCTCGGCTCGTTGGAAATCGGAGGCCATCCGGCTACGGTGCTCCTCGGCCTCATGACTGGTGGCCAGACGGGCTCTTCCTTCAGCCACCAGCTTGGCTCCGATCTGCTTTGATACCTCCCGCTTCACGTCCGGCTTCCCGCCGTCGGCCGTGGCGAGGCTAACCACGACAATTTCGTCTTCCGTTACCGACGCTTCGATCTCGCGAATCCGTTGGTAGTAATCTCGCATGTCCATATCGTTCCCTCCGCAGAAAATGATGGGGCCAAGTGTTTCACCCGGCCCCGTTGCTTACCTCACCGGACTAGCTGAAGACTTCGACGCCGAAGTTGTTCTTCAGAACCGCGCATCCGTACAGCACGTCCACGGTGAACTGCTGAGCCAGCGTGTTCGGCTGGTAGCTCATCACCACTCGCATCCCGAAGTTGCCCATCTCGGCGTACTCCGCGATCGCACCCGTGCCCGGCAGGGGCTGCGGCAGCCGCCGAACCACGAGGCCGATCGCATTCTTCGAGAACGCCAGGTTGTGGCGCGTCACCGGGGCGCTGCCCGTTTTGGCCACAAACTGCGACCGGAACACGAAGAAGTCCTTGATCTTGCCGACCGAGCCGTTCACCAGCGCCCGCAGACCGGCGTCGCCCGCGGTGCTGTACTCGCTGAAGCGCGGAATCTGGCGCAGTTGCGAGTAAGTCGGACCGTCCACAACCAGGTACTTGTTGTGGCTCGCCGGAACCTTCGCCTGGAACAGCACCGTCTCCGCGTTGTCCACCGCGGCCTCCGTGATCGCCGCGCCGCCCGTGCCCAGAGGCAGGTTCGCCGTGAACTGCGAGTACAGACCGAGCAAGTCCGTCTCGATCTTCTCGGCCAGCGCGATCACCGCCGGCTGCAGGTACAGCTTCAGAAGGTCCGGCACCGCCAGAACCTTGGTCACGTCGGGGATCTGGAAGGTCGCTTCGGCATGCGTGTTAAGCACGATCTGCGCCGTCTGCACGTTCGGGTTTTGCGTGATCACCGCGCCACCCTCGGCGATGTTGTAGGCCACCAGCGTCGGCGGGATCGGCACGTTCACCGTGTCGCCCGCTTGCGCCAGAGCCGGTTCGTAGTCGCGGTTCACCAGGTTGCCCATAACCAGGTTGCCCATCAGCGCCGGCAGTGCATCCGCCGCCACGAGCTTCACGATCGCGTTTGCCAAGTTCGAAGAAGTAATTGCTGGCATTGTTCTCCTGTCTTTCTCTGTTTGTTCTTGATTTCAGCTTTGTGGACCACTACGCGCCGCGAAGCGTCAGCGAAGCGACGTGCGCGATTTCTTGACGCACCCGCTCTCTGTCCTCCGCGCTCATGTCCGGCCTGATCTTGTCGAGGTCGATTCCGCCCCCTGCCGGCGCCTGGCGCTTCCCGCCGGCGATGCCGCTGCCGCCCGTGATCCGCGCCGGCAACAGTTCGGGATTCTCACTCACGAAGTCCTTGAGATACTCCGTTACGGGGACTTCGCCTTGTCTCGAGCGTGCGATCAACTTGCCGTCGTCGCTTCGCGTGATATCATCGCGAACCGCCCGGTAAGCCAACTCCACCTTGCTCACACCCAAGCGCTGCAGTTCGCTCCGGATCTGCGCGCTCCGGTCCGCCTCCTCGGCCATCCGCCGGCTCGACGTTGCTTCCTCAATGAGCTCGTTCACCCGGCGCTCGAGTTGCTCGCGCCGCCGGCGCTCTTCAAGGAGTTCCGCCTTGTATGCCGGTTCAGCCTTGGACTGCTCCGTCTTTACGAACTCCTGGATCACCTGGCGGATCACCGAAGATACATCGCTCGACGAACTGGATTCCTGCTTCGTTTCGTCCATTCCTCCTCCTTACTCCTGACTTCTGCACCATGCGTCGATTTCCTGGACAACGCGGTCTTTTACTTCCTGCCGAACGTCGCACAGGTACTTCAACGCAAGCTTGTTCAGGATCTGCTTCCGCAAGGTCGCTGACCCGATGTTCAAGAACAACAGGCGCTCGGCATCGCTGAGCTCGCTCGAAAAGTCGCCGATATCGAACTCATCGAGCCCCGACACGTCGATGGACAACGCGTCCTCCCGCGCGGTGCCGATCGCCCGCAGTACCCGCTTCATGCAGTCCTTGACCGCGTCGCCGTACGCCCGCAGCACCTCCTGCGTGATCGCGTAGTCTCTCTGCTTACTCAATCCGCTCTGTGAAGCGCCGCTCGAGAGCGGCCCGCCGGCCTGCACCATCAGGAAGCACGTGCGGTAGATCTCGTCTTTGAGCCGGTTCAGGTTGTCCACCGCAACTTGGAATACATGTCCTTCCGGTTCCGTCCAGCCGAACCTGTCTTCGGGCGCCAGTTGGATGTAATATGACTCGCCAAGAACCTGGTGAAACGGCCGGTCCGAGTAAACCACCGGCATCGAGAAAAGTCCCATCGTGAGTGCCCACGACAGCGCGTTTGACTTATTCATGTGCTCCAGCTGAAGGAGGCCCGCCTTGTTCATCAGCCAAAGCCCGTCGGTCACTTTGAGCTCAAATACCGGGACCCTTCGCTGGCGGGCGAGCCCGTGAAGCCCTTTCGCCACAAGCTCCGGCTCTTGGTCTTTCTCGTTCGCCCTCGCTCGGTACACTGCGTAGGTCGTCCGGTCGTAGTAGACCCACCGCTGCTCCAGAACGTGTTCCTCGCCGGCGCTGTCCGCGCGCAGCCTCTGCGTTCGGAAAACTGCCCATTCGAGATTCCCGCGCTGGTCGTGGCTCCAGTTGATGAGGTCCTCAGCCGTGTATGCCGCCAGGTAGGCCCGCGACGCGCCGTAGTGATCCTCCTCCGCGCGGCTCATGAAGTGCTGCTCCAGCCGCGGGAAGTCCACAACGATGTAGCTGGCTCCTCCCACCAATGTCTCCACTAACTGTTGGCGGAAAAAGTCGCTGATCGTTGTTCCCTTTAGATCGCAGTCTTCCGCAAACTCGTTGTAGAAAGAGCGGCTCGCTTCCTGGACCCCTTCCAGGATCACCATCGGCTCGCGCCGGAACAGAGTCGCGGAGTACCAGTCGATGATCGATCCGACGTAATTCTCATAGAAGAACCGGTTGACCCGCTCCTGATAGACCGTGCCGGGCTCTTTTTGTCGCGGCAGCAGATACTGCGATACTTCCGCGCGCAGCGCCTCTCCGCCTTGATACAGAAGCCGGTACTTCTGCAGCGTTGCCTTCTTGGAGACGTACTCCGGGTGTTCTGTCTGTATGTTCGCCATAGCTCGTCGTCTTTCCTAGAACAGCGGCTTGTTCTGCTCGCCCAATTGCGGCCGCGGCCTGCACTCCTGCCAAATCAGGTACCCGAGCGCATCCGAAAGATGCGTTCTCCGCGGATCTTTTGTCTTGTCGATGTCCCCGGAGCGATCCTTGTAGGAAACCTCCTCCAGGTCTTTCACCAGCTCCCGGCAACGCGGGTCGATGATTAGCCGCCGTCGCCCGGCTGCGCTCTTTAGCATTCCGTTCACCAGGGCTATCCGCTCGCGCACGGCCGGATTGCTCCGCGGAACACGCAACTGCAACGGCATCGCCAATTGCCTGCCGAAATGCTCGCGCACGATGTCGTAGTCCGTACCGCCCGCGGTCTGCCGCCGGCTTCCCGATGCATCGCCGTACACCGTTACTCCCCTTCCATGCCACGGATACCGGCGTGAGAACTCCTCGCAGGCATCCCTTGTCGAGGCCCGGCTGAGCACGATCTCGTCGAGCACCCGAATTTCGTCTCCGCACAACTGCACAACCACGGAGCACATTGGCTCGACGTTGAAGTCCATCGCCCAAAGAAGGGGCTCCGCCGCCGCCACTACATTCGATCTGAGGTTCCCGGCACGGTCGAAAGCATGGTAGACTTGCCCGTCCTGCAGCTTCACGTACTCGCCGAGAACCTCCTGTTCGTAGAATTGCTGGTCGTAACTTCTCTTCAAGCGCTCATAAAAGTCCGGCACGGCGTCTAGCAGATACCGGTTCTCGAAGGGTTTCGCGATGATTGCGCTGTACCCTTCCACGCGCTCCGCCATAAACCGCCGATAGACCCAGTCGCGCCCCTTCGGAGTCCAGGCGGCTACGCCCGCAAGCCAGCTCGCCTTCGGATCGCGCAGCCGCGCCTCCAGGCGCTGCCAGGCCTCTTCTTCGCAATAGGTGAGCTCGTCTACGGCAAACCAGGCCAGGTTGGTTCCCCGCAGCCGCTCGTACGCGTCGAGGGATCGCAGCAGGATGCGCGATCCGGTATCCAGCATCCGGATGACTTTCTCGGCTTTGTTTAGTTCATAGGGCAGTCCATTCGCATTCAGGATCTCCAGCAATGTCGTCTGCGTTGCATCGCGCAGCATTGCGTACGTCGGTGCTCCGATCACTCCCAGCCGCCCCGCATTCACATAGCTTAGGCGGATCGCTTCTTGACAAAGCGCCTGGCTCTTTCCGGAGCCGACCGGCCCCGAGAAACCCTTGAATCGTGCCTGAGAGCTATGGAAGAGCCGCTGCGAAGGCAGCGGCGAGTAATCTATGGTTCGGGTGACGTCGGCCGCGGTTTCTCTTCGTTCTCCACCCATCGCACCGTCACCTCCTTCGCCTGCTCACCTTCGAGTTCCAGTCTCAAGTGAATCAAGCGAATCAAATCCGCGAGCGTTGCTTTCGTGTCGTTCTCGTTGACTTTGTTGATCGCCTGGGTCAGTAGCGTCCGGACAAGCGGCAGTATGTCCTGACAGCACTCCTCTCCCGTCTCTGTGCCGACGTCGCTTGCTTTCGAAGTGTGCGGCCGGGGTTTTCTTTGTTTCTTAGTTGGTTTCGCCGGCCGCTTCGCGTTCGTTGCCATCGGGTCTCCTCTCCACCGGCTTCGGTCCGCGCATCGCACATTCCTCTGCTGACCCGAGACTACCAGTCACCGCATACGCCGCTTTCCCGTGGGTCTCTGTAAGTGGATGGAGAAAAGGGAAATAAACTTCTCGAAAATCTGTGACCGCCCCGTCGCGCCTTACTACACTCGATGAAATCGCGGTCCAGCGGAGCCAGGCGAGGAGACGCCGCTGGACCGGGTGGTGCGGCCGTAGGTTGGTGTTGCGACCGGTCGCCCCTATTCGGACTTTGATATCTTGTCCGGCATGGACCGCCGTCGTTTTGTCGCCTCTTTAACCGCCGCCGCCGGCGCGGCCTCGGCCCGTCCGGCGCGCGGGGCCAACGGCCGGATCCGCCTGGGCTTCATCGGCCTCGGCGGCCGCGGCGCCTACGAGATCCGGACCTGCCTGAAGAAGGCGGAGACTGAGATCGTCGCGGTCTGCGACGCCTACCAGCCGTTCGTGGACGAGGTCCGCAAGGCGATTCCCACCAAGGTGGACGGTTACCAGGATTTCCGCCGCATCCTGGAGCGCAGGGACATCGACGCGGTCTTCGTTTCGACGCCCGACCACTGGCACGTGCCGATGTCGATGATGGCTTTTGAAGCCGGCAAGGACGTGTATTGCGAGAAGCCGCTGACGCACACCATCGACGAGGGACGCGCGCTGGTGAAGGCCGCCCGAAGGCACAAGAAGATCCTGCAGACGGGGAGCCAGCAGCGGTCGGCGGAGCATTTCCAGAAGTGCGTGGAGATGATTCGCGGCGGCGTGATCGGGAAGGTGACGTTCGTCGAGGCGTGGAATCACTCGAACGAAGCGCCGGTGGGCATCGGCAATCCGAAAGACAGTGCGCCGCCGCCGGGTCTCGATTGGGATCTCTGCCTCGGGCCGGCCCAGAAGGTTCCCTTCAACATGAACCGATGGGTGTGGAACTACCGTTGGTTCTGGGAGTATTCGGGCGGCATGATGACCGATTGGGGCGCGCATCACGTGGATATCGTGCACTGGGCGATGAACGTGGATGCGCCGAAGAGCGTGGCGGCGTTCGGCGGCAAGTACGTGCTCGAGGACAACCGCGAGACGCCGGACACGCTCGTGACGGTATTCGAGTATCCCGGCTTCACGTTTCAGTATCGAAACACGCTCGGATCGGGCGTGCGGTATGAAGGCCGCGTGTACGGGATGGCGTTCCGCGGGACGAAGGGCACGCTGGTGATCGACCGTTCGAGCTACGAGATCCGGCCGGAGTATCGCGGTGCGGAATTCGCGCCCGACCGCGACCGCGTGAAGGACACCTACAACGAGATTCGGCAACAGTTTCCGCCCGCGGCCGCGGCGGGCACCGCGATGACGCCGGCGATTACGGCGAGCGGCTTCAGAACCGACCCGATGGCGCAGGAGGCACACGTGCAGAACTGGCTGGACGCGCTGCGGTCCCGCAAGCTGCCGAACGCGGATGTGGAGATCGGCCACCGCGTCTGTTCGGCGTGCCATTTGGGCGTGATCGCCTACCGCACGGGCCGGCGGATCGTGTGGGACGGGGAAGCGGAGCGCGTGGTGGGCGACGCAGAAGCGCAGAAGTACACGGCGAAGGAGTACCGGGCCGGGTTCGGGCTGCCGAAGGCGTAGGCGGCTGAAAGCGGAGCCCGTCCAAGGTCTACTCGAACGCCACTTCGATGCGCGCGGAAACCTGCCGTGCGGGCAGCCGGACCACCAGTTTTCGGGTACCGGCATTCTGGTTCTCAGCGGGACTGGCGGGCGTTGTCGCGACCGTGTCGAAGTACGCTCCCTCGGGCGAACGCAGCGTGGCCGTCAGCGTGCGGCCGCCCTTGGTGAGGATGGCTGTGCTGCCGAGCAACTCGACGGCAGCGTCGGTCACCATGCCCCAGAGCATCTCCACTTCCCCCTTCGCCACCAGTTCGTCAACGAACACGGAACGCTTGCCTTCTTCAACCAGGGCTGTCCGGCGCCAGTTCTCCATGCCGGAGTAGGCTTCGGTCAGGTCGATGGTGACCGATGACGAGTCCTGGCCGATGGCGCTCTCCACGATGGGCGCCTTCGCGTTGGTCACCTGATTCGCATCGTCCACCAGAACGGTGTTGTGCGACTCCGTACGCAGCCGGAAATAGTTCCAGCGCTGACGGCCGAAGTAGTCGGGGAGATCGTAGTTATCGGGGCCGAGGTCCCGCGCCCACCGCTGCCCCTTCATGTCGAGTACGAACGATCCGAGGTCGAGGTGTGAGTGGTTGGCGGCGTTGTCCCCGCCCTTGATGCCGATAAACACGCCATCGCGGTCCGTCCACGATGTCCGCAGCACGGCCACTTCGACGCCTTTGAATGCGTAGCTGGGCAGGATTTCGGGCAGCGCGGTGGAAGACGGAAAGAAGACTAGGTCCAGCGGGTCCACCCGGCTGGGCGCGGTCAGCTTGTCGAGCTGGAACCAGGCGCAAGTGGGCTGATCGAAGCGGCGCGCGATCCACGTCAGCGCCCACGACCACCCTCCCACCGTATCGCTCGAATCGGCGTAATTGAACGTGCGCCCGATCGGACTCACGGTGAAGATACGGAAGTAGCCTGCCTTGTCGAACCCCTCGCTCTCCGCCAGGCCGAAGTCGTGTCCCAGCGCCGTGTTTAGCGTTTCGATGAGGACCACCGCATATCGTGTCGCGTAGTCCCAGTAGCCCGGCCCTTCAGCCCATCCGCCCTCCGGAGCGTAGGACTTCATCGCGACGGGCGCTGTCTTCAGCGCATAGTCCAGAACCTCGCGGGCCATCTCGGGTTCGTGCTCCGCAATGGCCAGCGCTCCCGCCAGGATTCCCCCGTTGCAAACTAGGTTCCAGTTGAACGGGCTGGCCGCCCACCAACCGTTGCCGCGGCCGTTCAGGCGGTAGCGGGTGAGCGCGGGTTCGAGGCCCTTGTTCACGATGGCCGCGCGCAGCCATTCGCGCTGCTCCTCGGCAAGGTCGTTGTAGAGCCACGAATAGCCGATTGCAAAAGCGTGCGTCATCTCGGCCGTGTCCAGGAAGTGCGATGGGTTCCAGTCCGGGAAGTTTGCCGCCGCCCACAGTTCCATCAGCGCCCGGTCCAGGTACTGGCGGTCGCGCTCAATCTGAAAAACGAAGGCAAGCCGGTACACGCGGCTCACCGCCAGGCGGCTCTGTGCCAGCAGACGCGGCCCGATCAGGATGTAACTCACGGTCGTGGTCTGGCGCAGCAGGTTGTCCGCATCGGACTTGAGATATCCATAGAGGCGCTTCGCCGTCTCGTCGGTGGCCACCAGTTCGCGGACCCGCTCGAAGTCGGTCGCCGTGGCCATGATGCGCGGATGGGCGGGACGTAGCGTGGACAGGCGGTCCTGTGCGGCCAACGTGAGCACGGACAGCCCGGCCACGGCAAGAAAGCGGAGCATGATCCTGAGTATAGGTTTTTGCGAAAGCCGAAATCCGGGTGTTCTCACCGCTCCGCCGTTCCCTGCCGGTACCCCCGAACCGCCGCCGCGTCAGGGAAGCGTCTGGCGGCACACTGTGCTATCGTCTGGCAAATCGACTGGTCAAGCCTCGGTGGGCACATGAGCAGGTTACTGCTGTATCTTTGCATCACCGCAGCCGGTGTTTGCGCGGAGCCGGATGGCAATCACTGGCCGCAGTTTCGAGGACCGCAGGGAAGCGGGGTCGGCAGCGATAAGATCTCGCTCCCGTCGCAGTTCGGACCGAGACAGGCCCTCCTCTGGAAGACCGATCTGCCGAAGGGACATGGCTCGCCGTGCGTGTGGGGCGACCTGCTGATCGTCTCCCGGGACTATCCTCCGAATCCGGCGCTCTTTGCGATCCACAGAAGGACGGCGCGCTGGCCTGGAAAGTGGAATTGACGCCTTCTACCCAGGGTGGGCCTCGGACAAGCCATGCGACTGCGGTGATCTGGGACGGCGTCATTGTGCTGAACCGGCCGGGCCAGGTCTCGGCGCACTCGGCCGCGGACGGCAAACGGCGACCGCCTCGCAGGGGACCTCGACGCAGGCTGGCGGCGATGGCGTGCTCTACGTGAACGCGCCGACCATGGGATCAGACACGTACAACGCTACGCCTTTGCCGGCATTCTCGTCCGCGCTTGAGAAATACGATCAGGACAAAGACGGCAAGCTGAGCTTCGACGGGGCCGGGCGCGGCCTGTCGAAGGTGGCGGCTCGACCTGCCGGCGAGCCCCCAGACTCTTGGCCAGACCCTGCATTCGAACAGGAGTTGAAGTGCGTGCCGTCAGTGACGAGCCACTCGACTCGTTCGCTGGATCGAAACCGCCAGTGATCGGCCGCCGATCGGAGTTCGTTCTCCGGCCAGATTGCGGATGGCGCGTCGATCGCAATCGCACCCCCGAAGCTCCAGGCCTTGGAACCTTGTCACCCGATCGGCACTATGTCGCGGTGTCGATTCGGATCAGTTGGCCATCTGTAATCGAGTCGAGCGTTCGCAACACCGCAGGCACAAGGCGTTGGAGATCGGACAGGCGATTGGTGGAGGCGCCCAGAATCATGATGGAAACCCGGCGCCCCGAGAGGTTCTGCTGGTAAGGAATCTCCTGATCCGTTGTGATTAGGATCTCGAATCCGGCCGATTCAGCCGCTGCGATCAGCACACCGTTCTTCAACCCAGCCAGCTTCGCGTATCCGGCAGTTTGGCAGTCGTGCCCAGCAAACGACAGCCGCAGCCGCTGGTCAATACACTCGTCGAGCAAGATCCGCATTAGACCTGCGCCAGACGCAGTTCCTTGCACTCCTCCAAGACCTGAACCGCAAGCTCGCGGCTGACCGTAGGAAACCCCTCGAGAAACTCGTCCAATGAGTCGCCGTTCTCGATGTAGTCGAATAGCGTTTGCACAGGTACGCGCGTTCCCCGAAACACTGGCGTGCCATGCATCACTTCGGCATCGCGGACGATCGCTTCCTGCATGGTCCTATTGTCGCTCACGGCGTGCTCTCTGCGCGGCAGACTTGGCACAACCGCTCATAGCCGGCCGTAGCGGCCCATGTACTGGGTCCGTGCGAGGACGCGGCCCTGCATGGCCTGGTCGACGGAGGGGCGCGTGGCGCCGGCGGGGAGGCCCAGGGATTCGACGCTGAGGGCGAGCAACTGGAAGCGGTAGCGATGGCGGCCGTGTCCTTTGGGGGGGCAGGGGCCGCCGTAGCCCGGGCTGCCGAAGTCGTTGGTCCCGGAAACGCCCAGGCGGCCCGGGCGAAAGCCTTGGGAGAGGGCGTGGACGGCGGGCGGAATATCGTAGAGCAGCCAATGGGTCCAGACGCCGTCTGGCGCGTCTGGGTCGTCCACGATCAGACCGTAGCTGCGGGCGCCTTCCGGCTCGCCGTTCCATTCGAGCGAGGGTGAGATATCGGCGCCGTCGCCGGTGTGAAGAACGGGGATGTCAGCGCCTTCGGCGAAGGCTGGAGAAAACAACTGGAACGCCATCGTGATTTGGACCGAGTACCGATTATGGCTCACCGCGAGGCGCTTGGGTATACTCTCGGAATCATGCCGTCACCGACGCAGCGCAACACCGACCTTCCGGCATTGCATCCGCTTTTCCGGGCCAAGGCCCAGACTCTGTTGAACCAACTGGCGGCCGAGGGGCTGCCGTTCCGGCTCTTTGAAGGCTTCCGCTCGCCCCATCGCCAGAAGTTTCTGTTCTCCCAAGGGCGGACGCGGCCGGGGGCGATCGTCACCAACGCACAGCCGTGGAGTTCGTATCACCAGTACGGCCTGGCCGCCGATTTCGTGATCTTCGACGGCGGCAACTGGAGTTGGGATGACAGCGGGCCCGCGGCGCGCCGCTGGGAGAGACTGCACGAGCTGGGGCGGGCCGTGGGGCTGGAGCCGCTCAGGTTCGAGAAGCCGCACCTGCAAGTGGCGGGGTTGAGCGTGGCTTCGCTCCGCGCGGGCCAGTATCCCGCGGGCGGAGACGACAGTTGGGCTCAGACCATGGAGGACGCCATCGCCTCCTGGGAAGAAGATCCGGCGGCCCCCCCGCTGCCGGACGCGTTGCCGCGGCGCCCGGCCCTGGTGCCGGAGATGCAGTTCACGAGCCGCTTCGACGGCCGCGAGTGGTGCGTGACGCCGGAGGGCGTGGTGATCCGGGAAGGCGGCGCGACCACGCTGATGCGCACGGGCGGCGAGCCGGTGACCTGCCGGAAGATCTGGGAGGTGCACGGCGCGGTGATTCGCGACGTAGCGCGCAAGTACGGGATTGCGCCCCAACTCCTGCTCATGACCATTGCCACGGAGACCGGGTTTGCCCGCGCGCAGGGCTTCACCGGCCCGGTGACGTTCCGCTGGGAGCCGCACGTGAAGGTGGCCGACGCTGGGGGGCCGGTCTTCTTCGGCGATTACAGCGCCGGTCCAACCCAGGTGCTGGGGACCACGGCCCGCTTTCTGATTCGCAAACACCGCCTGCCGATGGACCCGCTGACGGTGGCGCCGGCTTTCGACCGAAGGCCCGAACCCCCGGTGACGCACCCGATGTACGATCCGGCGACGAACATCGAACTGGGCGCCTTGTGCATTGTCGAGGGGCTTGCGGAGACGAAAGGCGATCCGATTCTGGTCGCGGCCAAGTACAATTCCGGTGGTCTCCGGAAGAGCGCCTCGAACCCATGGAAGCTGGCATCGCACGGCGACCACCTGGATCGCGCGGCGCGGTGGTATGGCGATGCCTGCGCCGTCCTCCGGCAAGGGTGAGAGGCCTTAGGCCGGCCGGTAGGGAATCATCCCTAGTACCCGAAAGCTAAAGAGTTCCGGGGCCCATACCGATTTCCGGGTAGGGCACACCATGGGTTTTCTTCAGGCTGCCAACGACGCGACCGATAAGCTTCGTGGAGCGTTCTCGTTGCGCGTCAAAGCACTGCTTGCGATTGCACTTCCGCTGATTGGGCTGCTGGGCGCGGCGTTGCAGTTGCGCAACGTGGACGAGCGGCAGCGTCATTGGAATGGTGAGGTGCGGCGGAGCCTGGCGATTCTGACCGAGCTGCGGTTCTTACATACCGGACTGCTGAGCGCGCAGACGGACGTTTCCAGCTATGTGATGAGCGGGCGAGGCGACCATCTGGCGACCTACGGGGACGGGCGCGACCGGATGCGGTCGTCGGTGGCGCGTATCCGGGAGCTGATCAAGGACCAGCCCGAGAAGCGCGAGCAGTTGGGGCGAATCGAGACGCAGTTCGACCGGGCGGTGCTCTCGCTGACGGAACTCCGGCAGTATTCACCGCTCCCGGGCTTGCCGCCAACGGCGGTGCCGCTCGAGGTGTTGCGGCGGAGCCGGGTGGAGACCAAGGACGCGTTGACGGGCATCGAGGCGCTGCGCAAGAACGAAGAGGAGTTACTCGAAACCGCGCAGCAGAAGGCCTCGCTGGACCGCGTGGCGGCGGCGCAGTTGGTGCTGCTGCGGGCGCTGTTCGGGATACTCGCCGGGGCGCTGGCGGTGATGATGTTCACGCGGGCGCTGCTGCGGTCGGAACGGCGGACGGCGGCGGGGGCGATCGAGGCCGGGCGCGAGCAGTTGCGGGAGGCGTCGCGCCGGTTCGAGCTGCAATCGGAAGAGCTGCGGCGCGGGCAGGAAGCGCTGGAGCGGCAAAGCAAGGTTCTGCAATCGGTGCTCGCCACGCTGACCGACGGGGTGGTCGTGTCGGCGCGCGACGGGCGCATCCTGATGTCCAATCCCGCGGCCTCGGCCCTGTTGCGGAACGTCGAGTACACGCCGCCGGACCAGTGGGCGGAGCTATACGACATCCGGCTGGGGGACATGGTGTCGCCGTGTCCGGCCGAATCGCAGCCGCTGGTGCGGGCGATGCGCGGCGAGACGCCGCCCCAAGGGCAGTACTTCGTGCGCAACAGCGCGACGCCCGGAGGTTGCTGGCTGTCGATGGCGGCGCAGCCACTGGTGAGCGAGGAAGGGGAGACGTTCGGCGGGGTGGTGGTGATGACGGACGTGTCCGACCATCGCTTCCATGAGGAGATTCTGCGGCTGGCCAGGGACGAGGCGGAGCGGGCCAACAATGCCAAGAGCGAGTTTCTCTCGCGGATGAGTCACGAACTGCGAACGCCGCTCAATGCCATTCTCGGATTCGCGCAGTTGCTGGAGATGTCGCGCATCAACCGCAAGGACCGGGACAGCGTGGAGCAGATTCTGAAGGCGGGCCGGCATCTGCTGCTGTTGATCAACGAGGTGCTGGACATAGCGAAGATCGAGAGCGGCCGGCTGCCCTTATCGCTCGAGGCGGTGCGCGTGAACGAGGTCGTGGAAGAAGTGCTCGTGATGATCCAGCCCATCGCCGCGGAGCGCAACATCCTGCTGCGGGCGGATCCCGACATCGAGTGGCGGCACCAGGTGAAAGCGGACCGTCACCGCTTGAAGCAGGTGCTGTTGAACCTGCTGTCGAACGGAGTGAAGTACAACCGCGAGGGGGGTGCGGTCACGCTGAGCTGCCTGGAGGTGGGGAAGAACCGCCTTCGGATTCAGGTTACGGACACGGGAATCGGCATTCCGCCGGACAAGATGGACCGGTTGTTCCAACCCTTCGAGCGCCTGGGCGCGGAAGAGACGGGCGTGGAAGGGACGGGCATCGGATTGACGTTGTCCAAGCGGCTCGTCGAAGCGATGGGTGGCCGGATCGGCGTGGAGAGCGGCCTCGATTGGGGGAGCCGCTTCTGGGTGGATTTCGATACGGCTGAGCTTACCTCCGTCTCGCCGCCGCGAGCGAGCGACCTGCTGGCCGCCGAAGCCGCCGTGCGCGGCGCGGTGTTGCCGGAGATCCTTTACATCGAAGACAACCCGTCGAATCAGGATCTGGTGGAGCGCGTATTGGCCCATCGGCCCGGGGTCCGGCTCTGCCTGGCGCGCAACGGGAAGGACGGCGTGCGCCTGGCCGAGGAGCGCGTGCCCGCGTTGATTCTGCTGGACGTGCATCTGCCCGATATCGACGGGCACGAAGTGTTGATGCAACTGCGGGCCTCCGAGCGCACGCGGGAGATCCCGGTCACGGTGGCGAGTGCGGACGCTACGCCGCGGCAGGCGGAACGAATGCTATCGGCCGGCGCGCGGAGCTACCTGACGAAGCCGATCGAGGTGCCGAAGCTCCTGGCGGTGATCGATGAGACTCTGCAGGCGGTGAAGACCGTATGAGCCACAGCCGGCCGGGCCGCATCCTTGTCATCGACGACCAGGAAGCCAATCTGCGCCTGCTGCGCCGCATCCTGACGGAAGCGGGATACCGCACCGTTCGGACGGTGAGCGATCCGCGGCTGGCGCTCGACGAGTTTGCCGCGTTCGAACCGGACGTGGTGCTGCTCGATCTGATGATGCCGTTTGTGGACGGCTTCGAACTGTTGGAGGAGATCAAGCGGCGGCTGCCCCAGGATGAGTACCTGCCGGTTCTGGTGGTGACGGCCGATCAAGCGCCGCAGAGCCGTCAGAAGGCGCTGGCGGCGGGAGCGAGCGATTTCCTCACCAAGCCGATCGAAGTGACCGAGACGCTGCTGCGGATCCGCAACCAATTGGAGACGCGGAGCCTGCACCGGCAATTGCGCCACCAGAACGGCCAACTCGAAGAGAAGGTCCGGCAGCGGACCGTGGAACTGGAGCAGGCCAAGTACGAGATCCTGGAGCGTCTGGCGCTGGCCGCGGAGTTTCGCGACGACGATACCGGGCAGCACACGCGCCGGGTCGGCGTGCTGGCGGGGATGCTGGCGGAGACCCTGGGACTGGAGTCCGATCGGGTCCATCTGATCGCACAGGCCGCGCCGCTGCACGACATCGGGAAGATCGGCATACCGGATCAGATCCTGCTCAAGGCGGGGCCGCTGACGCAGGCCGAGTTCGCGCTGATGAAGACGCACACCCGGATCGGAGCGAAGATCCTGGCGGGCAGCCGCTTCCCGCTGCTCAAGACCGCCGAGGTGATCGCCCGCTTCCATCACGAGCGCTGGGACGGCGCCGGTTACGAAGGGCTGGTGGGGGAAGAGATCCCACTGGAAGGACGGATCGTGGCCGTCGCGGATGCCTTCGACGCGCTCACGCACAAGCGGCCCTACAAGCCGGCCTGGACGCTGGAGCAGGCTCTCGGCGAGATCCGGCAGCGCGCGGGGACCCAGTTCGATCCGTCGCTCGCATCCGCCATCCAGGAATTGAGCGTTGCCGGTTTGCGCAGCCTGATCGCGGCCACCGGCAGCCCTGCCGTGCCGGCCGTGATGCCCATCGAATCAGGGCAGTAAGTCCACCGCCCGCTGCGCGGCTTCGTGGGCGATGTAGAAGTGCGGCGAGAGGCGAACCCATCCCTGGCGGGGCGCCGCGATCACGCTGTGCTCCCGCAGGTGCCGCACGACCAGGCGTGAGTCGACGTCCGGCTTGCGGATGCTGACGATGCCCGCCGACGTCTCGGGAGTCCGCTCGATCATCAACTCATAGCCTTTGCGGCGCGCGCCGGCCGCTACCAGGTCCGCGCAGGAGCGTACGGCCTCGCCGATCCGCTCCACACCGACGCTCAACAGAAACTCGATCGCGGCCCGCAGCCCATAGACTCCGATGGTATTGAGCGTCCCGGGCTCGTAACGGCCCGCATCCTGGCGGAGCGTCATGTCGCGGCTCGCGTAGTCGGCGTAGCCGGCGACGTTGGTCCAGCCGAACCGGCCGTACCACGAGGTGGGCGAGCTGGACGAGGCGTCGATCAAGAGCCC
>DALYJJ010000055.1:27874-36275 GCA_031969915.1 Bryobacteraceae bacterium
TGTCCCTTCGCATCGGCCTCACGGATCTTCTGTATCCGGTCCTGCCACTCCTTCTGCACGTAGAGAACGCCGCAGCCCTCCGGGCCGGTCAACCATTTGTGGCCGTCCGCCGCCAGGGCCTGAATGTTCGCCGCCCGGACGTCCAGAGGGAACGCCCCGAGCCCCTGTATGGCATCCAAGAAGAAGAACGTCCCGTTGTCTTTGCAGATCCGGCCGATCGCCTGGATGTCCGCCCGGTATCCGGAAAGGTACTGGACGAAGCTGATGGCAAGCATCCTGGCGTCGCGGCAGGCTTCGGCGATCCGGTCGAGGGGATCGGTTACCGAGAGCCATCGAACCTCCACGCCCCGCGCCTCCAACTGCTTCCAGGGGTAGTAGTTGGAGGGGAATTCCTCAAGAAATGCGACAACCCGGTCGCCCGGACGGAAGCCGAGCCCGAGGGCGATCGTCGCGATGCCTTCCGAGGTGTTCTTAACAATGGCGATCTCGTCGCGATGAGCGTTGATCAGCCGCGCTGTTGCAATACGAAGGCCTTCGTAGGTTTCGAGCCAGGCGTCGTAGTGGAGGGAGCCCCACGTCTCGGCGTCGTCGGCGAGCGAGCGCATGGCGTCCGCGCAGGGCTTGGAGAGAGGAGACACGGCGGCATGGTTCAGATAGGTGAGGTTGGCGGTAACGGGGAAGTGGTCGCGGTAGAGATCGGCCAACGGCTTTTCGGGGAGAACGAAACCCATGCCTCTGAGGATACGTTAATAGTTCAGGAAGGCGTGTAAAGGCCGCTACTCGGCGGACCGGAACGCATCTATACTTAAGGAAGTCAGGACTCAAGGGGCAAAGGAGTTCGCATGAAGCGCCTCACCTTCGGGAGAAATTGGACGGCGGCGATGGTGCTCGCGCTGTCCGTTGCGCTCGTCGTTCCACCCGTCGCGCTTGCGCAGGACGAGAAGAAGGAAGACGAGAAGCAGAAGAAGGACGACAAGAAAAAGCTAAACAAGAAGCGCGATCCCGAGGAGATTGGCAACCGGGACGTGGGCAAGGGCGTGAACCTCTACTCCCTGGAGAAGGAGATCGGGCTCGGCAAGGGTTTGGCGCAGGAGATCGAGCGGCAGGCGAAGATCGTCGACGACCCGATGATCGCCGAGTACGTCAACCGTGTGGGGCAGAACCTGGTGCGGAACTCGGACGCCAAGGTGCCGGTGACGATCAAGGTTTTGGACACCGAGGAGCCGAACGCGATGGCGCTGCCGGGCGGCTTTTTCTTCGTGAACTCGGGTCTGATCCTGCTGGCGGAAAACGAGTCCGAGCTGGCGGGCGTGATGGCGCATGAAATCGCGCACATCGCCGCGCGGCACGGCACGCGGCAGGCATCGCGCGGGCAGATCGTGAACCTGGCGACGATTCCCCTGATCTTCATGGGCGGCTGGACGGGCTTCGGCATCCGCCAGGCCGCGGGCGTGGCGATCCCACTCGGCTTCCTGACGTTCTCCCGCGGCTTCGAGTCCGAGGCGGACATGCTGGGCTTGCAGTACATGTACAAGGCGGGCTACGATCCGTCCGGCTTCGTGGACTTCTTCGAGAAGCTGCAGTCGCTCGAAAAGCGGAAGCCGGGAGCGATCTCCAAGTTCTTCCGCACGCACCCGCTCACCGACGACCGGATCAAGGACGCGCAGAAGAACATCGCCGAGATGCTCGAAGCGAAGCCGGAATACGTCGTGACGACATCGGAGTTCAACGATGTGAAATCGCGGCTCCTGGCGATGCACAATCGCCGCAAGGGTGAGACCAAGGAAGACCCGAACCGTCCGCGGCTGCGGCGGACTCCTGGCGGGAGCACGACGCCGGTGGAAGGCGAGACCGCCGAACAGGAGAAGAAGAAGGCCGAAGAGGCGGAAGAGCGGCCCACGCTGAAGCGCCGCAACTAAGCCTTCGTTCCGTCGAGTGATGCAAAGCCCGCGCCGGCCGCCAAACGGCCGCGCGGGCTTTTCGATCTCCGGGCTACTGTTTGAACTCCACCGCGATCGACCGGTTCCAGGTCAGCCGCGTCGCGTCGTCCACCCCCGCGAACTCCAGAACGTGCTCGCCGGCCGCGCCGCAGTAGCGAAGCTTTGCTTCCAGTTTTCCGTTCGCGGCCAGACGCGAAGCCCCGAACATCTGTTCGGCCTGGCCGGTGAGATCGTAGCCGCCGAAGCGTACCCGGCTCAGCGTCGTCGCCACGCCGGACTTCTCGTCCAGCGTGACCGCGAAACTCCACTGGCAACCATCGGCGTCCGGCTCCCCGGACGGCACGGGATTCGGTGTCGCGCTGACGGCGACGGCGGACGGACGCAGGGTCACCTCCGCGGCGACGGGAACCGTCTTCGTCAACCCGGATGAGGTCACGCTGACCAGGGCCGTGTAGAACCCCGAACGCGAAATCAAGTTCGGCTTGAGTTCGAGTTCCCAACTGCCGCCGCTCTGCCGGACGGCGAGCCAGGGGCTGTCGCTGGCGACCTGGATGGGCGCCCCGTCGGGTGTCCGGGCCACTAGGCGTTGCACCGGGCCTGGCGTGACGGCGCGATTCTCGACACGGTACGACACGCGATCCGGCGCCACGTTCAGGGTCCCCGGAGGCGGATCGTCGAGGTAGGACCGGAGCAATCCGTAGGCGACCGAGAACCGCCCGTAGGCGGCGATCGACGGTTTGATGTCGCACCACTCGTAGTCGCCGATCCGGTAGCCGTAACTGAGGACTCCAATCACCTTCTTGGCGCTGTTAAACAAAGGCGAACCGGAAGAGCCCGGCTCGACGATACCGGCGTTCCATAGCACCTGGTGGTAATTCTGCCGGGGGACTTCGCTGTAGTCGATTTCCCAATAGGTCCCGGTGAGCGTGCCGCTGGAGATGCGCTTAAACGCACCGCGCGGATGATGGATGCCGGTGACTTCGGCGTGCGGGGCAGGGTCGTTGGCTTCCCATTCGGCGAAGGTCACGCCCTGGGGGACCGACGGCAGGAGCAGCAGGCTGAAGTCGGCGCTGATCTGGGGGCGGCTGATCAGGTAGCGCGCGCCGATGGGCGTCCGCGGCACGCTGCGCAGGGCGGGCGGCTTTCCATTGCAGGTAGGGGTCTGATAGGTCCAGAACGCCTCCACGCTGCGGGCCGTCGCGTCTTCGGAAACGCAATGATCCGCGGTAAGGAAATAGGGCAGCCCGCTCTTGTACTTGGTCGCCACCAGGCCGCCGGTGCACGACGCCTGTCCCTCGGGCGTCTCAATCAGAATCAAGGCCACGCTCTTTCCGGCGTCCGCCCAATCGGGCTGGCACGTGGCGTCGATGTGGCAGCCACCTTCGCCCTGGCTCCCGCTGCCGATCATCTGCCGGCTGGCGGGATCGAAGATCTGGTGGGACAGCCGAGCGATCTCGAACGGCGGGGCGAGTGGCGCGTCCGAAGCGGGTTCGAACTCAATCACGGCGCGGTCGCCGAAGACGCTGCCGGTCCAGAAGGCGCCGTCCTCGAACGGCCCCGTCCCGGAATAAGGGCCAACCACCTCGCCGCCGGCGCCATCGTGCAGCCACACCTTGCCCGCGCCGGCGTCGAAGTTTCGGAATTCCAGCCGGAGCGCGGTTGCGCCGGGCGACCGGACCGCCAATTGCCAGACCCGTCGGCCATCGGTCTCCGTCCGCCAAGCGCCGACATCCCGTACTTCGGCGGCGAGGGCGCGGTGCACACCGGTCAAAGGCAGGCGGGCATCGGACAAGCGGGCTCCGCCGCGGAAAGGCACGGCCGAGAGCGCATACTCCGGCGGTTGGGCCCAAGCGAAGGCGGCGGTGATCAGAAGCAGAAGGGCAAGACGGCGCATAACTCTCCCTGTTCCTGAATCGACCGGGGAGAGCGCCGTCTTTAGGCACCGGCGCGCGCGGTGTGCCGGGAGCTACTGGATATACCCGAGGCCGCGTAAGGTCTTTACCGGTTCCATCGCGTCAAAGGCGGGGACCGGCGCCTTCTGGCGGCCGTGTTCGAGGACTACGCCGTACGGCGGGTCGCCGAACTGGAAGGTCCGGCGGAGCAGGTCCGTGTCGGTGGTGATCTTCGCCTTCAGTCCTGTTTCGCTGAGGAACTGCTGAGAGTATTGGGGGAGGCGGGTGGGGGCGACAACGACGGTGGTCGCATCCCACTGGTACTGGCTCATCGCCTGCGCCGATTTCCAGCAGTGCGCGCATTCGGGATCGAAGAAATAGAGGAAGACGCGGCCCTGCTGGAGGGAGTACGGTTTCCCATCCACGGTCACCGAATCGGGAGCCTTCAGACCCGTGTTGCGCACCACCGCGAAACCGTAGGAGGCGAGTGCGAACACGGTGACGATGCCGAGGATTACGGCCGGTGTACGCCAGCCCTGGGACGGCGAGGCCCAGAGGCCGGCGGCGAGGGCGAAAGCGAGCATCACCAGGTCGCTGATGAAGAAGCCCGGGCCCACAGCCCGCTTGAGCCAGGGGAAGCAGTTGCACTCTTCTCCCTGCAGCGCGGTGTAGTTCCACCCGATGTAGACCAGGAAGGCCACCAGCATCAGGCCCACCAGCCAGGCGCCCCAGCGCCGGAAGCGGGGCAGCAGCAGCAGCACGGCTCCGAACGCCTCGAAGACGCCCGCGGAAATGGCGGTGGCAAGACTCAGTTGCGAGGGAATCAGGGCCTGGGTCATGCGGGCGGCGGCGCCCAGCGGGTCAGTGATTTTCCAAACGCCGGCCACCAGAAACAGGAGCGCCAGGAGCACGGCGGCCACGGCGCCCAGCGTGGTCTTCCAGGCTGGAAGCTCAACCATGGGCCTTGGGGCCGCCTGTGCCATACTGTCATCCATGATTCTCATTTTACTGGGGTTGAGCCTGATTGGGGGAACGCTCTTGGCGCAACCGGCCGACCTGGTAGTGACGAACGCGAACATCTACACCGTGGACGCGGCGCGGCCACGCGCCAAGGCGCTGGCGGTGAAAGACGGCAAGATCCTCGCGGTGGGCGACGATGTGAAGGCGCACATCGGCCCAAAGACGCAGCGGCTGGATCTGAAGGGCGCGACGGTGACGCCGGGGTTGATCGATTCGCACGTGCACATGCGCAACCTGGGCACGCAGATCGAGACGTTCGACCTTCGCAATGAGAAAACCATCGCCGGCATTGCCGGGATCGTCAGGAAAGCGGCTGCGTCGCGGCCCGCCGGCGACTGGATCACCGGCCGGGCGTGGGACCAGACCAACTGGGGCGGCGAGTTCCCGACGGCGGAACCGCTGACGGCGGCGGCGCCGAATCATCCCGTGTTCCTCACCCGCGTGGATGGACATGCCGGATGGGCGAACCG
Source organism: Bryobacteraceae bacterium (assembly GCA_031969915.1). Classification (GTDB taxonomy): domain Bacteria; phylum Acidobacteriota; class Terriglobia; order Bryobacterales; family Bryobacteraceae; genus DALYJJ01. Next base: position 33,197 of record DALYJJ010000055.1, read on the forward strand.
CAAGGCGCTGGAGGCGGCGGGGATCACCAACCAGACACCCGACCCGCCCGGAGGGAAGATCATCCGCGACGCCGCCGGGAACGCGACGGGCGTGCTGATCGACCGGGCGCAGGGCCTGGTGACGCGAAACATCCCCGCGGCCACGCCCGAGGTGATTCAACGCCGGATCGAGAGAGCGGCGCGCGAGTGTGCACGGCTGGGCCTCACCTCGGTGCACGACGCCGGGGTGCCGGAGCAGGACCTGATCGCCTATCGCGCGCTGATCGCGGCGAAGAAACTGCCGGTACGGGTGTACGCGATGATCGGCGGGGAGACGCCGCTGTGGCGGTCGTACCTGGCGAAGGGCCCGGAGATCGGCGACCGTCTGACGGTGCGCAGTATCAAGCTGGTTGCCGATGGCGCGCTGGGCTCGCGGGGGGCGGCGCTGTGGCAGGGCTATACGGACGAGAAGTCGAACACGGGGCTGTTGATCCTCCAGAAAGACGACATCGAGCGGGTGGCGCGGGCGGCGGTGAAGGCGGGCTTCCAGGTGAACACACACGCGATCGGGGACAAGGCGAACCGTGTGGCCTTGGACGCATACGCGGCGGCGCTCGGCGGCAAGAACGACAAACGCTTCCGGATCGAGCACGCGCAGGTGGTTTCGCTGCCGGACTTCGCGCTCTTCCAGCAGAACTCAGTGATCGCCTCGATTCAAGCCACGCACGCCACCAGCGATATGCGGTGGGCCGCGCAGCGGTTGGGCCCCGACCGGCTGCCGGGGGCGTACGCCTGGAAGCGGTTCCTGAAGATGGGGATCCCGATCGCCAACGGATCGGACTTCCCGGTGGAAGACGCGAATCCGTTGTGGGGCCTCTACTCATCCGTCGCCCGGCAGGATCACCAGGGACAGCCGCCGGGCGGCTGGCGGCCCGAGGACCTGCTGACCCGCGAAGAAGCGCTGCACTCATGGACGCTGGCCGGGGCCTACGCCGCGTTCGAGGAGAACACGAAAGGCTCACTCGCGCCGGGCAAGCTGGCGGACTTTGTGGTCCTCTCGAAAGACATCATGACCGTGCCCGCGGCGGAGATCCTGAAGACGCGCGTGACGATGACCGTGCTGGGCGGAGAGGTGGTCCACCGGGACACGCCATGATCGCCGTCCTCGCCCTGCTGATGGCCTTCGCCGCGCCGCCGCCGAGCCGCGTGACGCTGCTCGACGACCCTGTGCGCGTGCGGGCGGGCGAGTGGCGCACGCTGCCGATTGTGATGCGGCAGCAACCGGGCGTGGTGCAGGCCTGGTTCCGGGTGAAAAGCGGCGGCGGTATTCGGCTGTTGCTGCTCACTAAGGCGGACGCCAACCTGTGGAGGGCCGGGCGGGCTTTCGCGGCGGCCGGACAGACGGCGGTGGCCAGGGAAGGACAGGCGGTGTTTCCCGCGCGAACGCCGGGCGACTATGAACTGGTGGTCGACTATTCGAACGCGGAAGGCGGCGGGCCGGCCGAGCTGAACCTGAAAGTGGAAGTGGCGTTCGGAAACACGAACAGCCTTACGGTGCGGTACCTGGATCCGGAACGGAAGTTATTCGTGATTTGGGCGAGCGTGTGTTTCTTCGGCGCCGTAGTCTGGTTTGCCGGTATCCGGCTGGTCCGCGCGGCCGCCTCCCGCGAGTAAGTCGCGCAGGCGGACCACTTCTCCGATCACCAACACCGCCGGGGACTCCACCGAGGTCCGGCCCTTCGCAATGGCTCCCAGCGTGGTCACCGTGATCCGCTCGCGAGCCGTGGTGCCGTTTTCGATGAAACAGGCCGGCTCACGGGCCGGGCGGCCGGCATCGATCAGGGCTTGCGCGATGGACTCCCGGTTGCGCACGCCCATGAGCACGACCAGCGTCTCCACCTTAGCGTACGCCTGCCATGTTTCACGGAAGCCATCCCGCAGGTGTCCGGTTACCACCGCGAAGCCCGAAGAGACGCCTCGAAACGTGGCCGGAATGCCGGCCAGCGCAGGCACGGAAAGCGAGCTGCTGACCCCCGGCACGATCTCCACCGGAATACCGCGCTCGGCCAGGTGCGCCCACTCCTCGCCGCCTCGCCCGAAGACGAAGGGATCGCCCCCCTTCAGTCGAACGATCACGTCGTTGCTGACGGCGGCCGTTTCCAGCAGGTCCAGGATGCGCGCCTGGGTGGCCTCCTGTTCACCTTCTTCCTTGCCTATGTAGACACGGTCGGCGGACGAGTTGACTAACTCCAGGACTTCCGTCGAGACCAGGCGGTCGTAGAAAACCACGTCCGCCTGAGAGAGAATCCGGGCCGCGCGGAGCGTCAGTAAGTCGGCCCGTCCCGGACCGGCGCCGACGATATACACTTTCGGGCTCATCGAACGATGACCTCAAGTCCTTTCCAGAGTAACTGTCCGCCGAGCACGACGAGCACGGCGGTGAGCGCGGTGCGGAGCGGACGGGAGGGGACGCGCGTGCCGAGCCATGCACCGGTGGCTGCGCCCGCGACGCCGCCCAGGCAGAGCTGAGTCAACAGGGACGCATTGACGTTGCCGGCGGCGAGGTGAAGCCCTCCGCCGAGCGCGGAGATGGCGGTGCCGAAGAGCAGATCCGTGCCCACCACGGTTCCGATCGCGAGCGGCGTGCAGTACATGAGGGAGAGCGCACCGAGGGCCCCCGCGCCGGCGCTCGAGAAGCCTACTTCGAGGCCGATGGGGAAGGTGATCCAGGGAAGCGCCTGGCGCCGGTCCTTCACTTCGGCGGGTTTGGGAAGGAAGGTCTTGACCAATGACAATATGGCCAGGATCAGGATGGTGGACCCGACCAGCGCCAGTACGTAGGGCTGCATGGCCTTGGTGTTCATCCGGTCGAGAAGCCACACGCCGATGATCACGCCGGGGGCGCCGCCGAGTAACTGGAGGCCGGCGATCTTGTAGTCCACCTGCTTCCGAACCATGTAAATGGGGGCGGCGACAAACTTACTCATGGTAACGAAGAGCAGGGACGTGCCGACCGCCTCCGCGGTGGGCAGGCCGAGGCCCAAAATGAGCAACGGAACCATGAGTACGCCGCCGCCCATGCCGGTGAGTCCAACCAGGG
>DALYJJ010000056.1:0-35986 GCA_031969915.1 Bryobacteraceae bacterium
CTAACAAAACCGGACAACTTGCAAAACCAACGACAGCGGCGCGAATCAGGCCCATTGGTCCGCTTCGGGATCTCCAGCCTCGGCCAGTTGCCGGTGCAACGACCGCCGTAATGTAGCCACCAGCGCCGCGTGCTTACGGTCATTAGCGAGATTCCGGGTCTCAAACGGATCACGGACGACATCGAAAAGCTGGTCCGTCCCGGCGCCCCCCACCCGGTAGCGGATCAGTTTGTACTCCTCCGTCCGTATCGCCCGCTGGAATCCGCGATACGCCGCCACCACCGATTCGCGCACCTTCCGCCCCGGCTCCGCGAGGACCGGCTGCAGACTGCGCCCGTCGATCGCCCCTGCCAGTTCCGCCCCCGCCAATCCGGCGACCGTCGGCGCGACATCCATCAGGTGGCACAGCGTCGCCGCGCGCTGCCCTCTCGGAAGCCCCGGGCCCCGCACAACCAGCGGCACGCGAATGCTGTGCTCGTAGAGGTTCTGCTTGCCCATCAGGCCGTGCTGGCCGACTGCCAGCCCGTTGTCGCCCGCGAAGATCACGTAAGTGTTGCCCGCCTCGCCGCTCGCCTCCAGCGCGTCCAACACCCGCCCGATCTGGTGATCCACCTCCGCCACCATCGCCAGGTATCCGGCGATGTGGCGGCGGATCTCGGCCGGCGTCCGGGGAAACGCCGCCAGCATCTCGTCCCGTACCTTCAGCTCCCCGTTGTCGAAGGGATGCTGGGGAAGGAAGTTGGGCGGCAGTTCGATCTTGTCCGGCGGGAACAGATCGGCAAAACGCTGCGGCGCCATCCGGGGATCGTGCGGTGACGTATACGCAACGTAGGCCAGGAAAGGCTTCTCCTGGTTGCGCCCCTTCAGGAAACGGATCGCCGCATCGCTGAACACCTCGCTCGAAAACCGGTTCGTGATCCGCCCCGCCTCCGCCGGATACTTCCCCGAGGGATCGTAGTCCCGCACGAGCGTCTTGACCTGGTCCGACATCCCGCCGAAGAACAGATCCGTTCCTTCCTGGAAACTCCGATTGAACAGCTTCGGCCCGTTGTGCCACTTGCCCGTTGCAAACGTCCGGTAGCCGCGTTGCCCCAGTAACTCGGGGAAGGTGATCATCGCTGGGTCCGGATCCGCCTGCCGGTCGACGATCCCCCGATGTGCCCGGAACACCGACTGCCCGGTAAGTAACTGGGCACGGCTGGGCATACAAATCGCCCCCGTGAGTCCGCCTTGCGTACAAGCGTTGGTAAATACCACACCCTCCCGACTCAGGCGATCGAGATTGGGCGTGCGCCAAGGTCCCCCGTAAACCGCCCGGAGGGTGTCGAATCTTTGGTCATCCGTCAACAGAATCAGGAAATTGGGCTTCTGGCGCTGGCTTTGTGCGGAAAGCGCCGTTGCGCCAAGCCAGCCAAGAAAGGTTCGCCGGGTCTCCATGGGTCTCGCAATATCCTACCGGATGTTAGGCTTACGGACCCCATAAATACTGTTAACGAAACCATTGCTTCGCTCGTGCAGGTAGGTTAGACTGGCGCTGTCGGAGAAAACAAGCCCGTTTCGGCGTAGTGGGGAATTCTGTGCTGGTTTGTTGCGCCGGGAACGCTTCACCGTTTTGCAGCGTCGCATACGATGAGGGACACGGCTGGGACCGTGTACGGCAGAACTGAGGCGAAGTGCCGGTATCGGAACGTGGTTGCGAGGTCCGCGATTCTTATCCGCTGGACCAATCCGCCGACGGCTTGCCACTCTGGCGGGAGCTGTTTGGGGCCTTCGAAGCCGCTTTGCTTCGATTAGCGCCTGTCTACTATGGGCTGGGAGCGCCCGTGGGAGACGGGTCGGCAGTGCTGGTGATTCCCGGTTTTCTGGGTACCGATGCGTGGCTGGCTGAGATCTACGCCTGGCTGCATCGGATGAACTACAAGCCCTACTTTTCCGGGATCGGTCTGAACGCGGACTGCCCGCACATCCTGGTGCGCAGCCAACTCACCAAGGTCCTGGAACAAGCCAAGCGCGAAACCGGCCGCAAAGTACACATCATCGGGCACAGCTTGGGCGGGCTAAAGGCCTTGGCGCTGGCCGCCCAGCGTCCCGACGCGGTGGCTTCCGTGATCACGCTCGGCGCGCCCTTTCAGGGCAGCAACGCCCATCCGAACGTGCTGAAACTGGCTGAGTACGTGCGCCAATCGATCCTCGAACGGTACGGCAGCGAGGTGCTGCCTTCCTGCTTCACGGCCGAATGCGGCTGCGATTTTGTGAATTGCCTGAAGCTCGATTTGCCGCCCTCCGTGAAGCGCACGGCGGTGTACACGAAGACCGATTCGATCGTCGACTGGCGGTATTGCATCACGGGCAAGAAGGCGATCGACGTCGAGGTTTCCGGCACACACATCGGCCTGATCTTCAATCCAAGCGTGTACCGGATTGTGGCCGACCGCCTGGCCGCTGCCCAGCAGCCGCCTGTCAACGGGAAGGTGAACGGCCACCTGCCGATCGTCTAGAGCCGCCTAGGAAGGTAGCGACTTCGCCGCCAACTGCGCGATGTCGTACAACTCCGGCGGATTCGCGCTTTTCACCGTGAGCGCATCGCGGAACATCGTATTGCAGAACGGGCAGGCCACGGCCACGGTGTTGGCGCCCGAGTCCATCAACTGCTGCGCCCGGACATGGCTCACCCGGTCGCCCTCTTCCTCGCCGAGCAGCGCCAGTCCGCCGCCCGCGCCGCAGCAGAAACTCCGCTCCCGCGAACGTCCCGCTTCCACCAGCGTCCCGAAGCGCCCCGCCACCGAGCGCGGCTCTTCGTACACGTTCCGGTAGCGGCCCAGGTAGCACGGGTCGTGGAACACGATCGAAGTGCCGTTCTGATGCCCCGGCAGCTTCGCCGCGTGGCGCGCAAGGAACTCGCTGTGATGTTCAATGGCGGGCGGCTCGCCAAACTCCTTCCAATCGGTGGAAATGGTTCGCACGCAGTGCGGGCAGATCGAGATCAGCTTCGTCGCCTTCGCCTGCTTGATCCAATTCAGATTCTGTTCGGCGAGCTGCTGGAACAGTAAGTCGTTGCCCAAACGCCGCGCCGAATCGCCCGTGCACTTCTCCTTCTTAAGCACTCCATAGGTCACGCCGAGGTGGCTCATCACCTTGGTCAACGCCACCACGATCTCGCGTCCCGCCGGATCGAAAGAACCCATGCAGCCCATCCAGAGGCAGTATTCCTGGGAACCGTCGTAGATCGGAAAGCCCTGCTTCGCAATGAACTTGTCGCGCTCGGAGGCGTTCATCCCCAACACGTTCCCGCCGCGCTCGAGCGATAGGAACAGCTTGGTGCCGTAGTCGTCCTCCCACGTGCCCGTATTCACCGAACCGCGCCGCATGCCGATGATGATGGGCAGGTGCTCAATCCCCACCGGGCACTGGAACTCGCAGGAGCCGCACGTCGTGCACTGGAACGCCGCCTTCTGTGAATTATGCTTGCCGAGCAGCGGCTCTTCCGACTGCGGCCCCACGTCGTCCAGGTAATGCTTGAGGCCGAGGATGATCTCCTTCGGGTTGAGTTCCTTGCCCGTGTTCGCCGCCGGGCAGTGCTCGGTGCACCGCCCGCACTCCACGCAGGAATAGGCTTGGAGCGCGGCGAGCTGCGTCACGTCCTTGCCGTTCACCAGCCCGAAGTCCTCGTCTCCGGAGAGGGGCGGAATCGCGCTGAACTGCCCTCGCGAGAGGAACACCGTCACCGGGCTCAGAATCAGATGCAGGTGCTTCGACCGCGGAATGATGGGCATGAAGACGAGCAGCGCCAGCGTGTGCACCCACCACAGGATCTTCACCGCCGTGCTCTCGCTGGTGACGAAGAACGCGCCCAGGTAGGTGACCATGAGGGTGAAGATCAGGGTGGCGATGATCGCCGAGGTCCCCGATAGATGCTTGCCCAGCCATTCGGGCCGGATCACGAAACGCCGGAACGCGAGGCCCGCGATGGAGAGGGCGACAGTGACGCCGAATAGGCCCGCGACGAAGAAATAGAACTTGCCGATGAAGCTGTCCGGGGGCAGGAAACCGAGGCCGAAGCCCGCGGCGAAGTGATTCGTCGTGACCAGCGCAAAGGCGCAGAAACCCCAAAACACGAAGGCGTGCGCGAGCCCCGGCAGCGGGCGCTGGCGGATGACCTTCGCCTGGCAGAGGACTTCCCAGAAGAACTCCCAGATGCGCGGGCCCAAGGGATCGAGCGAGAAGGCCGGGTCTTTCTTGGCCGACCGAATCCGCTCGACCACCACGCCGAAGCGCTGCCAGAAGACCCAGGCCGAAGCCAGGATGGCTAAAGCGAGAAGGACCTTTTCATAAACGGCGAAATGATGGGGCTCTGCGTAAAGTGGCATGCGTCACCTTTCCTCAACCGCAACTCAACCGGCGCCTGTGCGTCGCCAACCATGGTACGCAATAAGCGATCCTCCAGACGCCACCAGCCCGGGAGTTCCAGGCCGCTAACTGCGAAATATGTGCACAACGGCTGCCATCGGCCGAGTTCTCCGCCCGGGAATTCCAGGTGGACCTCGACGCTTCTGGTATCCAGCCGCAAGCCCTCGCGCAGGGCTTTCAAAGCGCTCTCCTTGGCGGACCACAAGAGCGTGGGGAGCCAGTCGTGCTCCGGCCGCCGTGCGACCAGCCGCCGCTCGGCTTCCGTGAAGTAATCCGCGACGAACTGCACCGACCGGGGTTCGGCGGCTTCGATATCGCAGCCGGGATGGCTCCCCGGGGGCCCGGCGACGCAGAGGGCGCGCCCGCCCGAGTGGCTGAGCGAGATCGCCGGAGGGACGGCCGCGCCGGCCACGAAGGCCTCCGGCGCGCCGTCCGCCGCAGCGACAATCTCCACCGCTTCCAAGGCGCAACCCGACACCGCGGCCACCGTCCGCTTCGCCGTCCAACGCCCCAGCCGCCAATCCTCGCGGCGCTTGGCCACGGAGAACGATGCGAGGCGGCGTTGTTCCGCCCCGCTCAGCCAGGAATCGGCGGCGGGCACATCGTCGGAGGTCTGCTCCAGCCAGTACACGCTTAGAGGGTACCCGCCCCCACCGCGCGCTCACCGGTGGATTCGCCGATCGCCTTCCCGATGCCCCGTTCCAGGGCATCGATCAGGTATGGCCGCAGTTCGCCTGGCGGCAGGATGCGATGGAGCGCGCCTTTCTCGAGCGCGCGATGCACGCTGTGAATGGAGTCGAACTCCGCCGCCACTTCGCCCAGCTTCTCGGAATGGACGACCTTGAAGAGATCGTTCCATTGCGCGAGCAGCCGGCTCTTCTCGACGCCCTCGGCGCGCGCCGCTTTGTCATTGATCTCCTTCAGCCGCGGATCCTTGCGCGCCCGCGAATCCACTTCGTTCGCGAACACCACCGCCGCCGCCGGCGCCCCGCCGATTACCGAGGCGAATGTGCCTTCGAGCGCGACCACTTCCATGTTGTCGTTCAGCGCGCGGGAGAACACCACGTACGCACCGCCGTGGTATCGCGAGATCACAGCGAAGACGATCGGCCCCTTGAAATTCACCACCGCGCGGCCGATCTCCGCGCCGTACTCCAACTGCAGTTTGCGCAGCGATTCGGGCGAGCCGTCAAAGCCCGACAGATTCGCCAGCACCACCAGCGGCCGGCGGTTGCTCGCCGCGTTGATGGCGCGCGCGATCTTCTTCGACGACATCGGGAACAGCGTGCCCGCCGTCCACTGGTCGGGCCCGTCGGCGGGGACGAAGCCGAGGCGCTGAATGGGCTTCGATTCGAAGCCCAACAGGCACACCGGGTATCCGCCCAGGTGCGCGTCCCACACCACGCCCGTATCGGCGTCGCGCATGCCCGCCCACCGTTCGAGCGGGGCGTGATCCTGGTCGATCACCGCGGACATGACGCGGCGGATGTCGAAGGAGCGCTTGCGGCCCGGGTTGTCCTCTTCGGAGAAGATGCCGCCCACGCTCGTGAACCCATCGCCGTTCTGGAGGGCGAAGCTGCGCACATCGCGGTCCACCGGATCCGTGGTCTTGGCGCGGCGCGGGAAGCGCTCGCCGGGGGCCACATAAGTATGGTCGTAGTGCCGCATCAGGATCTGGCAGGCTTCGTTCAGGTCACGCGCGAAGTACTGCGCCTGCCCGTTGGGGCCCATGATGCGGTCGTATCCGCCGATGCCCTGGTTATCCTCGGCCGAGACGCTGCCCGAATACTCGAGCGCGCGCTTGCCGGTAAGCACCATCGCCGCCTTCGGGGTCATCACGAGAATGCCCCGGGTGTGCATGAGCATGGTCGCTTCCGCGTTCCAGTAGGGCTGCGCGCCGACGTTGATGCCGTCGACGATCACGTTCACTTCGCCGCCCTCCTGCGTGAACTCGATGAGACTGCGCAGCACGGACGCGATCCAGTCCATGTTCTCGACGCCGCTCGACATCGAGATCTTCGCGCCCGCCGACAGCGAGAACCACTCGAGCGGAACGCCCTTGGCGGCCGCCAGATCGATGGCCGCGATGATCCGCCGGCACTCCGGCTCGGCCAAAGCGCCCAGGTCCTTGTTCGGGTCGCCGAGCAGGATCACGCGCTCCATCCCCTCCGGATAGCGGGACGTGTAATTGGTGATCACGCCCGCGATGATGTTCGCTTTGTTCTGCCCGGCCGGCCGGTCCACGGGCGTCAGGTTGTGTTCCGCGTCCAGATCGTACTCGGTGAAGCTGCCGTGCGGGAACTCGCCCTGGGTGTGCGAATCAGGGGTGAGCATGTTGACGATCTCATAGGGGTAGACAAAGCCGCGCTGCCGCATGCGCACGACCTTCTGCGTGTACTCGGAAAGCGGCCGCATCGGCTGCAGGCTGCCCGCTGGGCGGAAGGTGATCAGCAGCCCGCTGCCCGAGGGGCTCGACACGCGGACCACGGTATCGCGCAGTTCGCCCGTCTTCGGGCTCGGAATGCGTGCCCGCACCACCACTTGCTCCAGCCCCAGCCCGTCGGCGGCTGGCGCCAGCTTTTGCAGAATCGTCTCCAGTTCGTCCGGCTGCAGGTTCAACGGCGGCCAGACGTAGAGCAGAATGCGATTCCAATGCAGCCGCTCGTGCGGGGTGCGGCGCGATTGGAAGATGCGGATGCCCGCCGCCGCTTCGAAGAACATCCGTTCCAGGTGCGGCAGCTCCACGATGCGCCCCTGCGCGTTGCGCACGGGGGTGAGGTCGCGGACTTCGGCGCAGGCGATCAGCCGCTCGTCCTTGGGGTTCTCTTTCGCGACGGCGTGCAGCAGGTAGACATCCTCGGCCGACGGCAGCCGGTCCAGGTCGAAGTTCTTCAGCCGCCAGAAGTGAAGCCGCTTGGCCATCATCGGATGGACGCCGCGGTAGATCTTCTCTTCCTCGTAGCCGTTCTCCGCCGGGCGCCAGGTGGAGAAATGCCGGGCCGAATGCAACGGGTCCTTTTCGTCGGGCCCCGCCACGGCCACCACCACGCGCCGGATCGAGCGCGGGAATTGGGCCTGGGCCAACATCTCGCCCACTTCCTTCTGCGCGGCCTCGGTGTCGCCGATGCCCTTTTCCTGCCATAGGTACAGGTCGATCGCGATGTCGTCTTCCGCGGGGATGTCCTTCACCAGCGGGAAGAGCGCATTCGCCGCGTCGCACACGTGCGGATAGTCCACCTGCGTCGTGAACACGTGGACCTTCTTCCCTTCGTGTTCGTACTCGGCGGCCACGCAGGAGTGCCCGTTGAGCATCAGGTAGCGCGTATTGTTCAGTTCGCGGATGCGGTAATGCCGCGCCGTGAGAACCTCCAGCATCAGTTGCCGCAGCCCGGGGCTCGCTTCCTTGAACCGCGGCGAGAAGAGCCCCACCAGCGGGTACGGACAATCCACCAGCGCGCGCATGCATTCCAGGCGCGCGGCGGCGTCCGCCTCGCCCGACAGCCGCACCAGGCAATCCTCCACCATCGCGTATGCCTGCTGCCGCGACTTGTCGATCCTCCGCTGATCGAAATACCGGTAGCGGATCTCGCGCGCCAGGTCGCCGATGGCCGGATAGAGATCGCGCGTCACGAACGCCATCCGGTCGAGCAGGGTGCGGAACTCGTCGTCCGCCAACGGCGCCAGCGTCTCCACGTGATCCAGCCGCCGCTCCATCACGCTGCGGATGGGCGCGATCTGCTGCCCCAGCCGCTGGTGCGATTTGTACAGCCAGAGCAGGCTGTCTTCAAGTTGTTCCGTGCGATCGAGGGAAGTGACGCCGTAGTGCGCCAGGGCGGTCTTCAACGCGTCGAGGAACGCCGTAGGAAGCCCTTCGCCCTTCGTGTCGAGCATGCGCAGGTATTGGAACAGGCTCGACTCCGCGCTCGGCGCCTCGCCCTCCATGCCCAAACTCACCAACGGCGCGCGGCTAAACAGCGAACAGATATCCACGAAAATGCTCAGGATCTCCGATTCGCTGCGCCACACCTCCGGACTTACCGCCGGGGTGTGCCGGTGCAGGCTCAGCTCCGCGAGCAGCCGCTTGGTCTCCGCTTGGTCGATATCGAAGCCCAGCATAAGCTGCCGGAGCTGTTCCAGGTTGCGCAGCAGACGGGTCTCGGCCGGCTCCTCGCCGGCGCCCGCCTTCGTCTTGGCGAAAGCGACCCGGCCGGTCGCGGTCTCCTGGGTCTCTTCGGAGTCGGCGTCGATCTGCAGCAGCGCCGCGCCCGTGCCCACCTGCACGTGCGGGATGGTCATCACCTGCCGCACCGTGCCCGCGAACGGCGCTTTCAGATGGGTCTCCATCTTCATCGCCTCGAGCACCACGAGGGTTTCGCCCGCCGTCACGCGCTGCCCGGCTTCCACCTGAATCGCCACCACCACCGCCGGAGAAGGCGAGCGCACGATGCCGCCGTCGTCGCGGTCGATGCGATGCGCCACGCCGTCCACTTCCACGCGGTAGGTGAGCCCTTCGTGGATGGAAACGACGCGGTACCGCTGTCCGCCGGCCGTCAGCCAGTATTCGAACTCGCCCAGCCGTTCAAAGGTTGCGTTCACCGCCGCGCCGTCGGCCTGGATGCGGTACTCGTTCGGACCCATGCGCTGCACGCGGAACTTGTAGGCCTCGCCGCGATGCCGCAGTTCGACGTTCCGGCCCGCGTCGGAGGAAACCTCGGGACGCCCCCGCACCGCCGACAGGTAGAACTGAGTCCGCTCGATCGCCAGTTCGCTCTCATAGGACTGAATCGCCGCCTGCAGCAGAGCGATGTCGCCGTGGCGCCCGGAGATGTGCTCGCCGGCCGCGGCCAGGCGATCCATCCAGCCGATGTCCACGCGGTTGTTCTGCACCTCGGGCCGGCCGATGAGCTCCAACAAGAACGACTTGTTGGTCGCGCCGCCGCGGATCACCACCACGCTTTCGCGCAGCGCCCGCTGCAGCCGCGCCAGCGCTTCCTGCCGAGTGCGCCCGGTTCCGATGATCTTCGCGATCATCGAATCGAATTCGCTCGGCACGGAGTCGCCTTCCGCCACGCCCGTATCCACGCGGATGCCCGGGCCCACCAGGTTCCGGAAGCGCTCGATCAAACCGGGCGCGGGAGCAAAGCCGTTCCCCGGATCTTCGGCGTTCAGACGCAGCTCGATCGAGTGCCCATACGTCGCGGGCGGCTCCGGCGGCAGATGCCCATCCTGCGCAACCAGAAGTTGCAGTTTCACCATGTCGAGCCCGGTGGTCGATTCGGTGACCGGATGCTCCACCTGCAGGCGCGTGTTCATCTCCATGAACGCGAAACGCTGGTCGGCCGGCTGGTAAAGGAACTCCACCGTGCCCGCGTTGTGATACCCGACTTCGCGCGCCAGGCGCACGGCGGCTTCGCGCACCATCTTGTCTTGTTCCGGAGTGAGTGCGGGAGAGGGAGCCTCTTCGAGGATCTTCTGGTGCCGGCGTTGAATGGTGCAATCGCGCACGCCCGCGGCCCAGGTCGTCCCGTGATGATCGGCGATCACCTGCACTTCGATGTGGCGCGCGCCGGTCACCAACTGCTCCATGAACACCGTCGGGTCGCCGAAGGACTTGAAGGCCTCGCTTCGCGCGCCGGTGAAGGCGCGCTCCAACTGTTCGGCCGTTTCAACGCGCCGGATCCCATGTCCGCCGCCGCCCGCCGTCGCCTTGATCATCAGCGGGAAGCCCAGCCGCTCGGCGTGCTTCCAGGCGTCTTCCAGGGAATCCACGGGTCCGCCGCTCCACGGCGCCACCGGGATTTTCGCCTGCTCGGCGATCAGCTTCGAAGTGATCTTGTCACCGAGCTTGCGCATCACGTCGCCGCTCGGACCGATGAACACGATCCCCATCTCCTTGCACAGATCGGCGAACTGGGCGTGCTCGGCGACGAATCCCCAACCCACCCAGACCGCTTCCGCGCGTACCGCGAGGAGCGCTTTTTCCAGCCGGCCGTAATCCACGTAGCTGCTGCGGGTGAGCTGCGTCTCCGGATCCGTCACAATCGCCGGCCCGAGGCAGTATGCCTCATCGGCCTCACGAACGAACATGGCGTTGCGATCCGGCTCCGTATAGAGCGCGATGGTGTGCAGCGCGGCTTCGTGGTCCTGGTTGAACTCACGAGCCGCGCGAATGAAACGCATAGCCGATTCGCCCCGGTTGACGATGGCGACACGGCGGAACTGGCGTTGCATGTGACCTCCCATGCGACTGAACATGCGAATTTGTCCTAGCCTCGATTCATCCGGCGACGGCCTGAAGCGGTTTCAACGCTTCGGCATCCACCCCCGTCGGGAGCGCGGCTGTCCGGTAACCTTTCAAGCGAACGTAGCGGTTGCCGTCGGAGTCGACGACCTCAGCGTCAAAGCAGCCCGGCTCGCCGTCGGTTTGCACCACGGCTTGCAGGCGGCGGCCCTGAGCTTCCTCCGGCGAACGGAGTAACTCCACTTGCCGGATGCGTTGCGGCAATCCCATGCGGCCTTCGCGGCCCATTTCGAGGACGCCCGCGGTCTGGAAGCAGAGCTCGATCAGACGCGGGGCGGCGAGCACGGGCAGCGCGGCGGGAAGATGATTCTCGGGCAGGGTGTGAGACATCAGCCCGACCAGCGAATCGCCGTCCTTCCAGGCGCGTTCGAGCACCTGGTACGCCGGGCCGTGAAAGTAGATGCGGTAGATATCGTGCGAATCCGCGCTCACGCCGCTTTCCTCGCGGACGGCGGCCGGCGGTTCCGCTTCGCCACCCGCGTTGGTGACGCGGACGCGCGCCGTGAAGTGCGTGGTGATCTGCGCTTCGCTCTGGCCGGCCAGTTGCCGCGCTCCGAGCAGGCGGCACTCAGCGGCCACGCCCGCGCCGTCGGCGTACAACTGCGCCTCGACGATCACCGTGCGCGGATCGTTTCGATAGAACTTGAAGGGCGCGAGGAACTGTACATCCTCGATCGCGGAAACGCGCCAGCCGGGCAGCAACGCCACCGCCGCCTCGGTGAAGGCCTCGATGCCCATCACCCCGGGCAACACCGGCGTGCCGTCGATCTGGTGGTCGTAGAGGAACGGCTGCACCTTCGGGTCGAGCGTGGTCTCGACGCGCAGGCCGTCTTTGAGCGAGAGCCCGATCTTCGCCGACATCGGCCCGATCGGTGCGACTTTCTCCGGATCCAGGCCGCCCGTGGCGTCGAACTCCTCCTCGAGGATGCCCAGGCGTCCGGCGACGAGCACTTCGCCTCGGGCGCCGCCCGCGACGAGCTCGCGGCGAATGAAGGGCACGCCCGCTTCCGGCGGCAGCATGTCGATGCCCGCCATCTCCATCATCTTCGGGATGGACCCGCGGGTGGCCATGCCGATGCCGCCCCACGCCGTCCAGTCAATGGAGATGCCGCGCGTGGCGGGACGCGTCGTCCGGAAGCTGGACGCGTACTTGCACAACAGGTCGTTGGCGGAGCTGTAATCGGTCTGTCCGCCGTTGCCGAAGCGGCCCGCGATGGAGCTGAAGCCCACCGTCGCGCCAAGCGGCATCTCGCCCATCCCCTTCAGCAGGTGGAACCAGCCGTCCGACTTCACGTCGAAGACCAGGTCGAACTCCTTCGGGTCTTTGTCGCGCAGGAAGCGGCTGCGCTCCAGGCCGGCGGCGTGGAGCAGCACGTCCACCTTGCCGTGGCGCTCGCGGATGTCGTTCAGGATGCCCGCGATCGCCGGGCCGTCCACCAGGTTGACGCTGTAGTAGTGCGCCGTGCCGCCGGCCGCTTCCACCGCTTGAATCGCGGCGAGGGCGGCGTGCTTGCGTTCGAGCGCGGCGAGTTCGCGCTCGATCAGCGCGGGTGTCGGACGTTCGCCGCGTTGCTGCATGCGGGCGGCGAAGTCGCGCTTCAGTCCGTCGCGGTCCGTTGTGAAGCGGCGGATGTCGTCGTCCTTCGGGTCGGGCGTGGGCGCCAGGTCGAGCAGGTAGAAGATGCCCCCGCTCGCCGAGGCGAGGTCGGCGGTAATCGCCGAGACAATGCTCCCCGCCGCGCCGGTGATCACGAACACGCTGTTTCCGTCCAGCGTCATGCCCGGCTGCCCGTCGGCCACCGGGAGTTCGCGCAACGTCACCGACCAGCGCAGGCCGTTGCGATAGCCGATCTCGACCGCGCCCGGATCAGTGAGCGTTTCCGCGATCAGCGTTTCGGCGATCTCGTGCCCCGAGCGGTTCGCTTCGAAGTCGACCGCTTTGATGAGCGCATCCTTGCGTTCGCGTTTGTAGGCCTTGGTGAAGCCCACCACGGCGCCGCCCATGGGCGACTCCGCCCCCTCCCCGTTGTAGCCGTGCTGGCCGCCCATCCGCGTAGCGGAGACCAGGAACGTGCCCGGCCCGGCAACCTGTTCATAGAGCGCGCGCATCGAGTGGTAGAGAGACTTCACGCGTACTCGCGTGGCCTCTTTCCACTGGCCGAAGTCCATCTCTTCGATGGCCCCTTCGCCGTCGAGCGCGGGCAGCCAATAGACGCCTTGAATCGGGCCCGTGGACATCCAGCCGGCCAGTAGCGCGTTGAGCGATTCGGCGTCGGGCCGGCCGTCGATCCAGAGAATCTCCGCGCCCATCGCGTTCAGCTTTTCGGCGAGGCTCCTCGCGGCGCTGCCGTTGTCGGGCATGATCACCACGCGGCTGCCGGGAGCGATCGCGACGCCGGTGGCCTTACACCGGTCGAGCGCGGGGCGCAGCACCGGAACCGGCACGCGGCGCGGCACCAGGTCGCAGGCTTCGAGCGAGGCGGCGGTTGGTTTCACCGGAGCCGCGGCGGCCGCCGGAGTGGCGCCGGTCGCGACGGCGGTGCCGGCGCTCATCGTCGTTCCCCGATCGCGCGCGAACTGGATGACGTGCGCGAGCGTGGGGAAGTCGCGCAGCTTCATGTTCTCGTCGCGTTCGATGCCGAACGCCGCGCGCACGGAAGCGAACATCTCGGCCTGCTTCACTGTGTCGATGCCGAGATCGGCTTCGAGGTCGAGATCGAGGTCCAGCATCTCATTCGGGTAGCCGGTCTTCTCGGCGACGATTGCGAGGACCTTGGTCTGGATCGCGTCGCCGGCGGTCTGCGCCGCGGCGGGCGCGGAAGCGGGCGCGGAAGCGGGGGCGGGGGCGGAAGCGGGGGCGGCGAGGTCGGGCCGCCGGTCGCGCACGAACTGAATCACGTGCGCGAGCGTGGGGAAATCGCGGAGCTTCAGGTTCTCGTCGCGCGGGATGTTGTAGCTCTCCCGCACCGCCGCGAACAGCTCGGCCTGCTTCACCGTATCGACGCCCAGATCGGCTTCGAGGTCGAGATCGAGATCGAGCATCTCACTCGGATAGCCGGTCCTGTCAACGACCAGCGCCAGGACGCGCTCCTGCACCGGGTCGGAGACGGCGCCGGCGGCGGGTGCGGCCGCGACAGCGGGTGCGGCGGGCGCAGCGGGCGCGGCAACCACAACCGGAGCGGCGAGGTCGGGCCGCCGGTCGCGCACGAACTGGATCACGTGGGCGAGCGTCGGGAAGTCGCGCAGCCGCAGGTTCTCGTCGCGCGGGATGCTGTAGCTCTCCCGCACCGCGGCGAACAATTCGGCCTGTTTGAAGATGCTGACGCCCAGGTCGGCCTCGAGGTCCAGGTCGAGCGCCAGCATCTCGCGCGGATAGCCGGTCTTCTCCACCACCAGCGAGACGATCTTCTCCTGCACCGGATCCAAGGCCGGGGCGGCAGCGGGCGCGGCGGCGGGCGCGGGCACGGAAGCAGCTACGGGCGCGGGCGCCGGGGCGGCTGCAGCCAAGTCGGGCCGCCGGTCCCTCACAAACTGGATGACATGCGCGAGCGTCGGGAAGTCGCGCAGCCGCAGGTTCTCATCGCGCGGGATGCTGTACTTCTCGCGCACGGCGGCAAACAGTTCGGCTTGCTTGACGGTATCGACGCCGAGGTCGGCTTCGAGGTCCAGGTCGAGCGCGAGCATCTCGCGCGGGTAGCCGGTCTTCTCCACCACCAGCGCGACGATGGCCTCCTGCACGGGGTCCATCGCAGGAGTGGGAGATGCCGGAGCGGGGGACGCCGGAGCAGGGGACGCGGGCGCGGACGCAGAGGCGGCGGGCGCGGCGGCAGCCAGGTCCGGCCTCCGGTCCTTCACGAATTGGATGACATGCGCGAGCGTCGGGAAGTCGCGCAGCCGCAGGTTGTCTTCGCGTGGGATGCTGTAGCTTTCGCGCACCGCCGCGAACAGCTCGGCCTGCTTCACGGTATCTACGCCGAGATCGGCTTCCAGGTCGAGATCGAGGGCCAGCATCTCCGCCGGGTAGCCGGTCTTCTCGACCACCAGGGCGAGGATGCGCACCTTCACCGGATCTTCCGCCGGGGCCGGTTTCGGCGCGGGCGGCGGAGCAACAGCAACCGGCGGGGCAACAGCAACCGGCGCGGCAACCGGCGCAGGCGCGGCGATAGGCGCGGGCGCAGCAGCCGGTCTCGAGACCACCGGCGCGGGCCCGGGCGCTCCCACCGGCTTGCCGTCCTTTACGCGGAGCGTGCGGTTGACTACTTCCAGATTCGCCCCGCCCGCATTCTGCGTCAGCCACTGCGTCCAGACCGGCTGGTTCTCAATGCGCGACTCGAACGTGGGGCCGCCCACAGCCGCGCGCACCCCGGCCGGATTCGGCACCAGCTTGAGCAGCGTCATGCTGATCTGCGAACCAAAGCCCGCGCCCAGCCGCAGCGCGAACTCCACCGGATACGCGCCGCCCTTCGAAAGGTTGAGCGTGCCCAGTTCCGGATCGGGCTCCCTGTAGTTCGCCACCGGCGGCACGATGCCCGATTCAAGCGCCTTTACCGCGATGATGTCTTCGATGCCGGCGCCCATCGGGTGTCCGGTGAAGCCCTTGGTGTTGGCGATCACGATCTCCGCCGCGCGATCTCCGAACACTGTGCGCAGCGCGTGGATCTCCGCCGCCGCGCTGCCGCCGCGCGCGGGCGTGAACGTCTCGTGGGAGACGAACACCATCCGCTGCGCCATGTCGTACCGCGAGATTCCGCTGCGCTCCTCGGCCTGTTTCACCAGGCCTTCCATCACCTGGCAGATATGGCTGACGTCGAGCCGCGTCCCATGGAACGCGCTGTTCGCGGTGGCCGCGCTCAGCACCTGGCAGATGGGCCGCACGCCGCGTTCGCGCGCCGCCTCTTCGCTTTCCACCACCAGTCCGGCGGCGCCCATTCCGAGAATGGTTCCGTGGCGGCGGCGGTCGAACGGCAGCGCGGCTTCTTCGACGATCTCGTCGGTGGCCGCCGCGCCGGAGGCGAGAAAGCCCGAGCCGACCCATTCAAGCAGGTTGTCCGAAGTGAC
Source organism: Bryobacteraceae bacterium (assembly GCA_031969915.1). Lineage (GTDB taxonomy): Bacteria > Acidobacteriota > Terriglobia > Bryobacterales > Bryobacteraceae > DALYJJ01. The sequence goes on from DALYJJ010000056.1 coordinate 15,767, forward strand.
GTCGTCGGCGCCTACGATCAGCACGCGCCGGCAACGGCCGGCGTGAATCCAGTCCTCGGCGATGGCGATGGCCTGCGTGGTGCTCGCGCACGCCGAGTTCACCTGGGTATTGGGCCCGCGCGCGCCGATCAGTTCGGCGAACTGCGAGTGGCCCATGGCCAGCGTCCGGAACACGAAGCGGCGGTCGAACACATACGGGTTCTTTTCGAGCGCCGCCTGCAGCTCATTGATCCGCCGGTCCAGCTCGGCGAGCAGCGAAGCGTTGCCCGCCGCGCGGCCGCGCAGGTCCTGCAGCATCGCCACCTGCTGCCGCTTCGCGCGGTCGTCGTGATACCGGTTCATGTCGTCGGCGAAGGAATCCGCACCCGGCCAGCAGGAGGCGAAGATCACCGCCGTGTCGTCGCGCATCGCTTCGGGCAGGCCCCACCGGTCGGGCAGTTGCGTTCCCTTGGTGGTGGTCTTGTAGTGCTGCACCATCGGGATGCCTGCGTCGCGCAGGGCGTCGATGCCCACCGCGATAGCAAGCTGCGTCACGCGATCCAGAGCCGCGATGCGGTCCTCCGGAATGCCGAACTCTTTGCCGAGTTCGAAGGCGCCACCCCGGCCCGCGAGCTTGATCACTTCAGCCGGGTTCTTGATGATCTCGAACGACGCGTTGCCGTTCTCGTTCTTCACCAGCCGCGTGATGTTCTTGTCCAGCATCGCGCGGCGGAACTTGGTGGGAATAACGTCGATGAACTGCGTGCCGCCAAGAATGCGCGGCAGGTTGTTGTCGTCGAAGATGCGCTCGGTGCCGGGCAGACCGACGGCCGCGCCGGAGATAGTGATCGGCGCTTGCGCCGCGGGACGCGAGCCGCCTCCGCCGCCAGGACCGTAGATCTGCGAGGCGCGCTCCAGGAAGTCCGAGAAGAGCTTGCCGAGTTCGCGATGGCGGTCGTCGGAACCTCCGCTGAAGGGCGACGCCGCGCGCGGCGCGGGTGGGGCCGGGGCCATAGCCGCCGGCGAGTGCGCAACCGGCGCAGGCGCAGGCATCGGCAGAGGGGCAGGGGCCGGGGCCAGTCTCGCGCCTACCGCGGCCGCGGCCGCCAGCGGCTTCTCCGCGCCGGCGCCCGTGCCAAGCCCCGCCGCGTACAGCCCGCACAACGCCTGGTTGAACGAAACGATGTCGCCCGCCTTCGGATGGTTGGTGAACAGCGCGAGCACATCGGACCGGTCGCCGAGCACATCCTCAACGAACCCGAACAACGCCTTCTTCGGACCCACCTCGACAAACACCCGCGCTCCCGCGAAGTAGAGCGTCTGCAGGCCCTTCACGAACTGCACCGGAGCGGCCACCTGCTGCGCGAGGATGTCCAGGATCTGCTCGCGGACATCGCCCGCCGTCGGATAGAACTCGCCGGTCACATTGGTGACGATGGGCAGCTTCGGGGCGGTGACGCGCAAGCGATCCATCGTGCGGCGCAAGGGCTCGCTCGCGGGCGCCACGATCCGGGTATGGAACGCATGGCTCACCGGCAGCGGAACCACTTCGAAGCCGGCCTTCTCGAAGGCGTCCAAAGCTTTGGAGACGCCCGGCGACGTGCCCCCCACCACCGCCTGGCGCGAGCTGTTGACGTTCGCCAGCACGACATATTCGTCGATGGTCTTGAGGATGCGTTCGATGTCTTCGATGGGCGCCATCACCGCGGCCATCTTGCCGTTATCCGCCATCGAAACGCGCGTCATCTCACGGCCCCGCGCGCTCACCGCTTCGAGCGCGTCTTCGAGCGGCAGCGCGCCCGCGGCCACCAGCGCACCGTACTCGCCCAGGCTGTGGCCCATGGTCATGTCGGGCTGAATGCCGTAGGCGGCGAGCAAGCGGGTCATCGAAAGATCGGTGGCCAGCACGGCGGGCTGCGTGATCGCGGTCTGCCGCAGATCCTTCTCCGCCTGGCGCACCGCTCCCGCATCGGCGCCTTTCACGAAGATGTAGTCACTGAGCGGCTTGCCAAGCAGCGGCGTCATCACCCGATCCGCCTGTTCGAAAGTGGAAGCCACGATCGGCTCCACCTCGCGGATCTCCTGCATCATGTTCACGTACTGCGAACCCTGGCCGGTATAGAGGAACGCCACTTTCGGGGCCGGCCCGCTGCCCCGGTGCACGCCCTGCGCGCGCAACGCCTTCCACATCAGCGGCTGATTCGCCGCCAGGGCCTTCAATGCCCGGCCGGCTTTCTCCGCCAGTTCGGCGGCGCTGCCGTAGTCGATCGCAATGCGCTCCGCCGCCCGCAGGTCGGCTTCGCGCGGCGCGGCTGGCGCGGGCGCGCGGCCCGCCTCGGCGTCTTTCAAAACGGCGCGCAGCCGTTCCGCCATTTCCGCGAGATTCGCGGCGCCAACAACAAGAGCGCCGCGAAGCGGTGCTTTCGCGGTTTGGGGAGTATTCATGGTTTGTGTTGCCAACGGGTTCTCGGGCAGCGCGACTTGGGCGCGGCCGTTTCCATTCGTCTTGATGCGGCCGGGAACGTATTCTTCGAGGACCGCGTGGAAATTCGTGCCGCCGAAGCCGAACGCGCTCAAACCGGCGCGTCGTACACCATCGGATGTCATGTCCCACGGCCGCAACTGCGTGTTCACGTAGAGCGGAGAGGACGAAAACTCAATGCCCGGGTTCGGGGCGTGGAAGTTCAGACTCGGCGGCAACACCTTTTCGTGCAGCGCCATCGCTGTCTTCAACAGGCCCGCCGCGCCCGCCGCGCCCTTCAAGTGGCCGATGTTCGATTTCACCGAGCCCAGTCCGATCGAGCCCGTGGGTAAGTGGTAGCTGGCCAGCACCTCGGCGAGCGCCGCGGCCTCCACTACGTCGCCGACTTTGGTGGAAGTACCGTGTCCTTCGAAGTAAGTCGCCGTCGCGGGAGATAGTCCAGCGTTTTCCCAAGCGCGCTGGACCGCTAACTTTTGTCCAACAGGATTCGGCGCGGTGATTCCTTTCCCTTTTCCGTCGCTCGATCCTCCCACACCACGAATTACGGCATAAATCTTGTCGCCGGCCTTCTCCGCGTCGGCCAGGCGCTTCAGGATGAAAATCGCCGCGCCTTCGCCCATCACGAAGCCGTCCGCGCCTTCGGCATACGGACGCGTACCCGTCGCCGAAAGCGCACCAATCTTGCAAAACTTTACAAATGTTGGTGCGCCCATATTACGATCTAATCCGCCGGTGATCGCGACGTCGAAGTCGCGTTCCACCAGGCCTTCGATCGCCGCGCTGATGGCCGCCATCGCTGAGGCGCATGCTGCGTCGCACACATAATTCGGCCCGTGCAGGTTGAAGACGTTGGCCACACGGCCGGCCATGCAGTTGGCCAACTCGCCCGGCATGCTGTCTTCGGTGATCGCGGGCAGCACTCGTCCGATCCGATCCTGTAACTCCGCCGTAATCGCGCTCTGCACCGCCCGGGGAAGTGCGGCGAAACTCTCGGCTTGGGTCAATTCGCGCACATACTCGGGAGCGTACACGCGCAGTGAGGTTAAATAATGTTTCTCACCGGCCATTGCATTTCCGAGAATGACCGCCGTGCGATCGGTGTTCAGCGGACGTTTCGGGTAGCCGTAATCTTCGAGCGCTTCGCGCGTACAAGCCACGGCCCATTTCTGGATATCGTCCACGGCTTCGACGACGCGCGGCGGAATCGGTAAGTGCCAGCGTATGGGATCCCACGTGTACTCACGTACCCATCCGCCAATCTTTGAATATGTCTTGTCCGGCGCGGCGTGATCCTCGTCGTAATAGAGGTTCGGGTCCCACCTCTCCGGAGTGACTTCGGTGATGCTGTAACGGCTGTTCTTGATATTCGACCAGAACGCGGCCGCGTTCGGCGCATCGGGAAGGACCGCGCCAACTCCCACGATGGCAACGGCGCGGTCAGCTTTGGCATCCATACTCGACTCCCTTAACGTTGTGCGCGGCTCGGCCGCGCTGGTTACCTTGGGACGTCAGCCGGCCGTAGCCATGCCCTTGGGTGTACGTTGGTACAACAGGTCGGCCAGAGCATCCATGTCTTCGATCAAACCCGACTGGGCGCGATGGATCGCGGGGATCGCGGCGGCCGCCTCAAAAGCCGCCAGGTCGCCGCTGGCGACTCCGCCTCCACCGACCACCAAGCGCAGTCCTTCCCCGGCGACTTTGAGCGCCGCTTCTCGCGCGAAGACCCGGCCGATGACCGCGAGCGTCGCGGCGTCGAATCGGCGGCTGGTCTTCTCATGCTGGCGCCGGTCCGCGAGTCGCGCGGCCCGCCGGCAAAGGCTGCCTGAGCATTCTGCATATGCAATCAGCTCACCAATACGGAGGAGTACGTGTTGATAGCGCGTCAGCCGTCCGATTCGGGCGCGTTCCAGGATCTCCGCCAGGGACTGGAAACCGAGCGCTGCGATGTTGGCGCCCACCGCCGGGTGCTTCCGGTGCAGGTCCTCCATCTGCTTCGCCATGTCCCGGTAATACTGGCCGCGCGTCTTGAGATGCATCTGCCAGCGGTCGCGGCTGATGGTCATCTCCATGATTTCGGAGGTCCCTTCGTAGATGGTCGTGATTCGGACGTCGCGCTTGATCTTCTCGACCATGTACTCATGCGTGTAGCCGTATCCGCCTAGCGCCTGGATGGCGCACTCGGACGCCGTGTTGCCGCCCTCCGACGCCATGTACTTTGCGATCGCGCCCTCGGTGTTCAGACTGCCCTCGCCGGCGTCGATGCGCTCGGCGGTCTCTTCGATGTAGGCCCGCGACGCTTCGAGCCGCGTCACGTTGGGAAGAATCAACTTGTGCGTGTAGCCTTGCTTTTCCGATAGGGGTGCGCCGGCCTGGATGCGCTCCGTCGAATAGGGAATCGCGCGGTCCATCGCCGCCCATCCGCAGCCCAAGCCGAAGGCCGCCACCATCAGCCGCGTGTACCCGAACACGGCCTGCGCCTGGAGCAGCCCCTGGCCCTCCACGCCGCCGATCAAGTTCTCCACAGGTACGTACACTTCATCGAGCGAGAGCGCCGCCGTGTTGCTCAGCCGGATCCCGTGCTTGTCCTCGGGCTTGTCGTACTTGAAGCCCGGCTGGCCTTTTTCCACCACGAACCAAGTGGGGCCGCCAGGTGCGTTCGCCAGGATCGTATACGCATCGGCGATGCCGCCGTTGCTGATCCACTGCTTGCTGCCAGAAATCTTATAGCCGACTACCTTGCCGCCCTCCTGCACGGGCGTCGCGATGGTCCGCAGCGAGCCGAGATCGCTCCCCGCCTCGGGTTCGGTCGCGCCATAGGCGAAGAGCCAGCCCTGCTCGGCGATGGCGCTCAGCCAGCGCTTCTTCTGCTCCGGCGTGCCGCCCACCACAATCGGGTCGCTGCCCAGGAAGGTTGCCAGGACGCCGGTGGCGACACCCAGGTCGATGTGCGCCATCTCCTCGCAGATCCGATAGACATCAAAGGCCCCACCGCCCATCCCGCTGTACTCTTCCGGGATGAAAAGAAGCTGAATCCCCAGGTCTTCGCCGCACATGCCACGCACGATGTCGACGGGACATTCGTCCTTGTGATCCAGCTCCCGGAGCTTTTCGTCCGGGAGTTTCTCTTTGGCAAAGTCCCTGAGCGACTTGATGCTCAGTTCAAGCGTCGATAGATCCACGCCGGTTGCGGCAGAAGTCATAAGTCTCCTTTTCGAACCCCGAGATGAAGATGCTGGAAAAGCCTACAGTTGAGGTACCACCATGAAATGTAAGAAATATCGCATAGCAACTGACTCGCCAAACCGCGCGAACCCCAATTAGTCGCTGTTTCGTCCGAGGGTGGAACTACCAGAGATAACGCGCTTCCGCCGTTAGGATCCCAGTGGGGAAGCACGAACGCTTCTTCCCAGTGTCCCCATCATGCATGCATCGCAGAGGGGGTGTCAACGGGCGAAATCAATGATTTAATTGCCGCTTTGCAGCATAGAAGGAAGGTGGGAGCGCGGGGACTCACAGGCCCACCCGCCGGGCGCACCGGGATCGGAAGAGGGGCCGCCCGCGGGCGGCCCGAGGGCCTTGAAGCCGCTTTACTCGCCGGCCGCGCCGCGGCCCCGGTAGGCTGCCATCAGCAACTCCACCAGCTCGTTAGCCAGCGGCATACGGGGGTTCGTCGGACGCCATGAGGGGTCGTCGAAGGCAGCCGTCACCAGGTCCGGGATCGCCGCCTGAAAGTCCTCCAGGGAGACTCCGAGCTCGGCGATCGACTTCGGCATGTCGAGCCGGTCGAGCAGCGCCTCGATCGCCCCGATCAGCCGGTCGACCTTCTCCGGAACGGTGTCGCCGCCCAAGCCCAACAGGTCGGCCACGGTGGCGTACTTCTTCGGCGCCGAGTACCCGCGCACGTGCGGCGAGGGCATGAACTTGGTCGGGGTGCTCGCGTTATAACGCACCACGTGCGGCAGCATCAGCGCGTTCGCGCGCCCGTGCGGAATGCCGAACCGGGCGCCGATGGCGTGCGCCAGCGCATGGTTGATGCCCACCGAAGCGTTGGAGAAGGCCAGTGCGGCGATGGCCGCCGCGTTGTGCATCATCGCCCGCGCCTCTTCGTTGTCCGGCTGCTCATAGGAGACCGGCAGGTAGCGGAAGACCAGGCGCAGCGCCTGCATCGCGTTGGCGTCCGTGTAGGGCGAGGCGTACACCGAGACGCCGGCCTCGATGGCGTGGGTCAGCGCGTCGATGCCCGTATCCGCCGTCAGGCTCTTGGGCATCGACATGACAAACTGCGGATCCACGATGGCGACGTCGGGACTCAGCGACGGATCCGCGAGCGTGATCTTGCGGCCGCGCTCGCGGTCGATGAGCACCGCGAAAGGCGTGATCTCCGAGCCCGTCCCGGACGTGGTCGCGATGGCGATCAGCCGGGACTGCCGGACCTTGTTCGTCGGGTACTGCACGATTCGCTTGCGGATATCGAGGAACGGCGCGCCGAGTTCTTCCATGTCCGCGTCCGGCGACTCGAACTTCAGCTTCATGATCTTCGCCGCGTCGATCACCGAGCCGCCGCCCAACGCGACGATCTGGTCGGCCTTGAAGAACTCGAGCGTCGCCACGCCGTCCATGCAGGTGCGCAGTTCGGGCTCGGCGTCGGGAATGGTCAGGACGTGCACCGTCGTGTCCGCCGGCAAATGCTTCCGGACGATGTCCACCGCGCCCGCCCGTTCCAGGAACGCATTCGTGATGATGACCGTCGACGCCGACGGGAACTGCCGGATGTTCTCCACGGCGTTCCGGTTGAAGTAGATCTGATTGGGCACGCGGAACCACATGTGCATCTGCGTCCTCCGGGCCATGCGCTTGATATTCAGGTAGTGATAGACGTTGACGTTGTCGGTGGTGCTGTTGCCCCCGCCCGTGCCGCATCCGAACGACAGAGTCGGCACCATGTCGTTGTACACCCCGCCGATGGCGCCAATGGACCCGGGCGAGTTGACAATGATCCGGCCCGCGTTCATCATCTCGCCGAAGCGCATGATGATTTCGTCGCGATTCGAAAAGATCACCGCCGTGTGTCCCAATCCGCCGAAGTGATTGACCTTGGAGCAGACCTCGAGCGCCTCTTCGGTAGATGCCGCGCGGTACACCGACAGAACCGGGAACAGCTTTTCCGCCGAGAGCGGATGGCCGCGGCCCACGCCATGGATGGGAGCCACCAGCAGCTTCGTCGCCGGCTTCACCTTGAGGCCGAGAAAGCCGGCAATGTCGGTGGCCTTCTGGCCCACGGCCATCGGACGCGCCACGCCGCTTTCAGGATCGATCAGCATCCGCTCGAGCACCGCTGTCTCTTCGGCGCTGCACACGTGGGCCCCCATCTCCTCGAACTTCGCGAGAGCCGAGTCCCAGATCTCCGTGTCGATCACCACCGTCTGCTCGGAGGCGCAGATCGTTCCGTTGTCGAAAGTCTTCGACGTGAGGATGTCCACTACCGCCATTTCGAGATGCGCCGTCTTGTCGAGGTAAACCGGCGTGTTGCCCGGCCCCACCCCGAGCGCCGGCTTGCCCGAGCTGTAGGCGGCCAGCACCATGTTCCGCCCGCCCGTGGCGTCGATCAGCTTCACCTGTTTGTGACGCATCAGCCAGTGGTTGTCCTCGAGCGTCGGCGTCTCAAGGCATCCGAACACACCCTCCGGCGCTCCGTGCTTCAGCGCCGTCTGGTACATCAGATTCATCGCCGCCTGGCTGCACTTGGCGGCCTTTGGGTGGGGACAGAAGATGAACGCGTTCCTCGTCTTCACCGCCATCAGACACTTGAACAGGATGGTCGCCGTGGGGTTCGTGATCGGCACCAGCGACAACACCACGCCGATCGGCTCGGCGAGTTCCACCATGCCCGATTCCGGATGCTTGCGAATCACACCTACCGTCTTTTTGTCCCGGATGTAGTTGTAGACGAACTCCGTGGCCACCATGTTCTTGACGGCCTTGTCCTCCGGAACCCCCAGCCGGGTCTCCTCGCAGGCCAGGCGCCCGAGCTGCGGCGCCTGCTCCATGCCGGCGATGGCCATCGCTTTTGTAATGCGATCGACATCGGCCTGCGTGAACGAGGCGAATGCTTTCGCCGCAGCCTTGGCCGAACTTACCAGACCTTCCAGGTAAGCAATTCGTTCCTCAGTGAGAGCGGGACGCTCAGCGACCATGTTCGCCTCCTATTGACGGTCTTGCCGTGGCGGGTGCACCGGCATCCCCGGCCTACGCTGATCGTATCTTACCACACGGTAAGTTTTGGTTCCACGCCGATTTTAGCCGCGCTCCTACCCGGCCCCGTTCATCGCCGCGTTCCGCGCCGCCTTCGCGGCTGCGATCGCGATGTAGCGCAGCTCGTACGCCTCCAGCGCCTTCTCCGCCCCCTGCCGAGCCAGCGAAGCGCTCATCTTGCTCTCCGCATCCGAGAAAATCTGCTCGGCCAGCTCCCGCGCCGCGGTCGCCGCGTCGTCGGCCTCCTTCACCTGCCGGGCCAGCGCCTTGATCTCCTCCGGCAGCCCCGCCGCCATCTGCTTCACGTATTCGTACTCGGACTCCGCGAACGGGTCGCCCGGCTCCGGCGGGACCAGTTCCGCGTAGGCGTTGTTCAACTCCTCGGGCCATTCGGCCTTCACCGCGAGCTCGGCTTCGTCGAGCGCCGCGGTACCACTGTCCGCCGCCGTGCGGACGCGCTTCTTCTCGGTCAGCCATTTCATGATTGACCACTCCACGGCGCCGGACAACACGGCTTTCGCGTTCTCTACCGCCTCGATTCTGTCCAAAGGGCGGAACCTCCTCAATCTGTTTTTGGGGCTTAGCGCAAACCGGGGACGAACCGTATTATACGCAGCAGCAGGGTCATCAGGCGCGCGTACCGGCTCTCTTCGAGAAACGACGGCGGCGCCAGCGGCAGGATTCTCTGCACGGCGACGGTCTGGGCCTCCGTGTATTTCAGAATCCCCTCTTCGCCGTGGCGGCGGCCGATCCCGGATTCCTTCATCCCGCCCGTGGGCGCGGCGGTGGCGGTCCAACTGGTGGCGTAGATTTCGTTGATGTTCACGCTGCCCGCGCGAATCCGCACGGCGACCTCGCGCGCCCGCCCCGCGCTGCGCGACCACACGCTCGCATTCAACCCGTACGCGGTGTCGTTGGCCCGCTGCACCACCTCGTCGATCGACGTGTACGGATAGAGCGAAATCACCGGCCCAAACGTCTCCTCGGCATACACGCGCATCTCCGGCGTCACGCCCGCAAGCACCGTGGGTTCGTGAAACAGCGGTCCGATGTCCGGCCGCGGCTTCCCTCCCGCGAGGATCCGCGCGCCTTTGCCGATGGCGTCGTCGATGTGCGCCCGCACGGCCTGCAACTGGCTGGGCAGCGTCAGCGACCCCATATCCACGCCGAATGCCAACTCCGGTGAGAGCCTCATCGCCCGCACGCGCTCGGCCACGCACTCCGCGAACTGGTCGAACTGCCGCGCCGGGATCCAGGCCCGCTCCATCGACACGCACACCTGGCCCGTACCCGTGAACGCGCCTCGAATCAGCCCGTCCACCGTCTTGGCCAGGGGCGCGTCGTCGAGCACGATCATCGAGTTCTTGCCGCCCAACTCGAGCGAACAGCCGAGCAGCCGCTCCGCCGCCATTCCCGCCACCAGCTTCCCGGTGCGCGTGCTGCCGGTGAACATGAGGTAATCGGCTTCTTTGGCCAGGACCGGCCCGAGCGTCGATCCGCGGCCGGTCACCACGGTTAAGACATCCTGCGGCAACCCCGCCTCGGCGAGCAGGTTCGCCGCCCAGAGCGCCGTGAACGGACTCTGCACGTCCGGCCGCAGCACCGCTGCGTTGCCCGCAAACAGCGCCGGAAGCAAATCCGTAATGCTCAGGATGAGCGGAAAGTTCCACGGCGTGATGAAGCCCACCACGCCCACCGGATGCCGGTATTCCCAGGCCTTCGTCAACAGCGGCAGCGCGCCGCGATGACGCTTCGTGCGCAGGTACCGCGCCCCGTGGATGGCGTAGTGCCGCGCCACCAGCGCCGTGTCGAAGACCTCTTCGAGCGCGTACCGGCGCGCTTTGCCCGATTCCAGTTGAATCAGGTCGAGAACCTCCCGCTGCCGTTCGAGCAGCAGGTGGTGGAAGCGGAGGAGCACCCGCCTCCGCTCACCGAGCGGCGCCTTCGCCCACTCCCCTTGCGCCTTCCGGCCGCGCGCCGCCGCAGCGCGCACATCGTCCGGCGTACACGTGAGCGCCTCGCCCAACGCCTCCTGCGTGAAGGGAACCGGAACCTCGAATCGATCCCGTTCCCCCTCGTGAACCACCGACCGCGCGAGTTGTTCGAGCCGGGAGCGGCCCAGTCCGCTGGGGACCGTGTGCCGCTCCCAATAACTCGCCGGCCGGTGTGCCGTCTCGGGCATAGAGCGCCTAGATGGCGTAGCGCCCCACGTTCACCACGTGTTGCGCGATCTGCCGTCCGAGCGCGATGGTATCGGCCGGCTCAAAGCGCGCCAGCCGCCGCAGTATGGTCATTTGGGTGCGCAGCATGTCGCCTTCGGCCACCGCCGCCAGCACCCGCCGCGCCGACAGCTCGACCCGCTCCATGGCCTTCACGCCATAGTATTTGGTCATCGCGATGGGAATGCGCGCGGCTGCCTCGCCGTTGGTCTCGATCATCTTCTCCGCGCGCAGCAGGCAGGATTCGAAGGTGTAGATCTCCATGATCCCGTCCGCTAGCGCGCCGACAATCTCCTGCTGTTCGGCGAGTTCCGTCATGTAGCGCTGCGAGGCCACGCCGGCCGCGAACAGGCCCAGCTTCTTCGCGCCCGCCAGCATGTTGCGCTCAGCCGCCAGGGGCCCCTCGAAGTGCTCCGGCGCGCCCGGACCGGCCATCACTTCGTCCATGATCCTCTTGATCGCGGGCAGCAGCGGAAGCTGTCCGGTGACCGCGTGCTTCAGCAGGCGCCCGGTGATGATCAGCCGGTTGATTTCGTTCGTGCCTTCGAAGATGCGATTGATGCGCGAATCGCGATACGCGCGCTCCGCCGGATAGTCTTCGACGAAGCCGTAGCCGCCATAGATCTGGAGCACATGGTCCACCACCATGTCGAGCATCTCCGATCCCCACACCTTCAGGATCGAGCACTCCACGGCGTACTCTTCGATGCGTTTCTGAATCTCGCGCGAGGCGCCCTCGGCCTTCTGATCCACGTCGTGCAACGCCGAATCGATCATGCCCACCGTGCGATAGGCGATCGCTTCGCCCGCGTACACGCCCACCGCGGCCTCGGCCAGTTTCTCCTGAATCAGTCCGAACTCGGCGATCGGCTTGCCGAACGCCTTGCGCTCCTTCGCATAGCGAATGCCGTCGTTCAGCGAGTTTCGCGCGCCGCCCACGCAGGCCGCGCCCAGCTTGTACCGTCCGATGTTCAGCACGTTGAAGGCGATGTGATGGCCCTTGCCCGCCTCCCCTAACAGGTGATCCACCGGAATGCGGCAATCGGCCAGCACCAGCGGGCACGTCGACGAGCCGCGGATGCCCAGCTTGTGTTCTTCCTTGCCCACCGATAGGCCCGGCGTGCCGCGCTCAATGATGAATGCCGAGAACTTCTCGCCGTCGATCTTCGCGAACACCACGAACACGTCCGCGAAGCCCGAATTCGAGATCCACATCTTCTCGCCGTTCAGGATCCACTCCGTCCCGTCCGGGCTCAGCGTGGCGCGCGTGCGGATGTGCATCGCGTCGGAACCGGAGGTCGCTTCGGATAGCGCATACGCGCCCACCCATTCGCCCGTGGCCAGCTTCGGCAGGTACTTCTTCTTCTGTTCCTCGGTGCCGTACCACACGATGGGCAGCGTGCCGATGCCCGTGTGCGCGTTGAAGGAAACCGAGAAGCCCGCCAGCTTGCTGATGCCCTCGGCGACCAGCGAAGAGGTCACCTTGTCCATCCCCAGGCCGCCGTAGGACTCCGGTATGTCCACCGCCAGGAGCCCGAGCGAACCGGCCTTCTTCAGCAGTTCGCGCGTGAGCGCCCAGTCCTTGGCCTCGAGCTTGTCCGCCACCGGAATCACTTCATTCTGGGTGAACTCGTTGGTGGTCTTGAAAGTCTGCCGGTGCTCGTCCGAGAGATCCTCCGGCGTGAAGACGTCCGCGGGAATCTGCTCCTCGATGAGGAAGCTGCCGCCGCGGGCCGCCTTGGCGAGTGTCGCGCTGTGTGTTGCCATCTTCTTGCCTCTAGTTCCTACTCAAGTTCTCGAAAATTCCCGCGGCGCCCATGCCGCCCCCTACGCACATCGTCACCATCCCGTACCGCGCGTTCCGCCGCTTCATCTCCTGAAGCAGCGTCGCCGTCAGCTTCGCGCCCGTGCACCCCAGCGGATGCCCCAGCGCGATCGCGCCGCCGTTCACGTTCACCCGAGACAGGTCCAGGCCCAGTTCCTTGATCACCGCCAGCGACTGCGCCGCGAACGCCTCGTTCAACTCGATCAGCTCGATCTGATCGAGGGTCAACCCGGCCAGCTTGAGCGCCTTCGGAATCGCGTGCACCGGTCCGACTCCCATCTCCTCCGGCAAACAGCCAGCGTACGCGAACGAGACGAAGCGCGCCAGGGGTTCGACCCCCAGTTCCTTCGCCTTCTCCTCCGACAGAATCACCGCCGCCGCCGCGCCGTCCGAGGTTTGCGACGAGTTGCCCGCGGTCACCGTTCCCTTGGCGTGAAAGGCCGGCTTGAGCTTGGCCAGCGCATCGTAGGACGTATCCGCGCGTGGACCTTCGTCGGTCTTGAACTCGTTGATCGACGTGATCGGCTTCGCCTTGGCGTCCGGCACGGTGGTCGGAACGTGCACCGGGATCACCTCCTCGTCGAACTTGCCCGCCGCCTGCGCCGCCAGCGCCTTCTGATGGCTCTCATAAGCGAACTGGTCCGCTTTGTCCCGATCGATCCCGTAGTGCCGCGCCACGCGCTCCGCCGTCAGTCCCATCGAACAATAGGACTCCGGGTAGTTCTCCTGGAGCCACGGATTGATCGAGATCTTGTTGCCGCCCATGGGCACCATGGACATGGACTCTGTTCCGCCGGCGACAAACAACTCCCCGCCGCCCCCGCGAATCCGCTCGGCCGCCAGCGCGATGGCCTGCAACCCGGACGCGCAGAACCGGTTCACGGTCATCGCCGCCGCCTCGATCGGAATGCCCGCGCGCAGGCTCGCGATCCGCGCCACGTTCATTCCCTGCTCGCCCTCCGGCATCGCGCAGCCGATGATCACGTCGTCGATCTCGCGCGCAATCACCTGCGGGACTTTCTTCAGCGCACCGCGAATGGCGATCGCCGCCAGGTCGTCCGGCCGCATGCTGCGCAGGGTCCCCTTGGGCGCCTTCCCCACCGCCGTTCTCACCGCCGCCGCAATCACTGCTTCTTTCATCGTGCTCTCCTAATTCCGCAGCGGCTTGCCCGTCTTCAGCGTGAAGGCGATCCGCTCCTGGGTCTTCTTCTCACCGCACAACGACAGGAACTGCTCCCGCTCCAGGTCGAGCAGGTACTGCTCGCTCACCGGAGTGTTCGAAGTGATCTTCCCGCCGCACATCACATGCGCCAGCGCGTTGGCCACCCGTACATCGTGATCGCTGATGTACTCGCCCTCGCGCATCATCTGCACGCCGATCTTCAAAGTCGAGAGAGCGTTTTCACCCGGCGCCGGAATGTCCGTGCGCATGGCGGGTGCGATGTAGCCGCGCCCGGCCAGTTCGCGCGCCCGCGCTTTGGCGTCCGTCAGCACCCGCGCCCGGTTCATGGTCACGCCGTCGGAGTTCGAAAGGAACCCGTACTTGCGCGCCTCGAAGGCGGACATCGAGACTTTCGCCATGGCCAGCGTTTCGAAGCACCGCCGCAACGCCTCCAGCGCCTCCGCCGAGTCGCCCCGCGCGCCCTCGCGCACCGAGTTCGCCGCTTCGAGCGCCCGCAGCGTCATCTCCTTCGATCCGCCGCCGCCCGGCAGCAGGCCTACGCCCGTCTCCACCAGGCCCATGTAGAGCTCCGCGTGCGCCTGCCTCGCCGCGCCGTGAATGGCGATCTCCGCCCCGCCGCCCAGGCACATGCCGAAGGGCGCCACCACCACCGGCTTCGCGCAGAACTTGATGGCCTGCGTCATCCCCTGGAACGAGCGGATCGCCAGGTCGATGTCGTACCAGTCGTGCTCCTGCACCGCCAGCAGTAACTGCATCAGGTTCGCGCCCACGGAGAAATCGGAGGTGTCGCCGGAGATCACGAACGCCTCGAAGTTGCTCAACGCGTCGCTGCCCGGTTTCAGAGTCTGGGTCACGAACGCCGTGATGTCCTGTCCGATGGCGTTCATCTTCGAGTGGAATTCGATGCACGCCACGCCGTCGCCCAGGTCCACCAGCGACGCGCTCGCGTTCTTCTTCACCACGCCGCGCGACTTCTTCGCGATGGCCACGCTCGAAACTCCGGCAGGCATCTCCACCGCCCGGTAGGTGTTCGCCGCGATGTCGAAGTACGCCCGCGCCGAGAGCGCCGCCGGATCGTCGCGATACCAGCTCGCGTGCCCCGCCGCCAGCAACTGCTCCACCGCGGGCGCCAGGGCCAGGCCCGCCTCGCGCATCTTCTGGCACGTCTGCGCCACGCCCGCCGCGTCCCACAGTTCGAACGGCCCCATCTCCCAGTTGAAGCCCGACTTCATCGCCACGTCGATCCGCACCACGTCGTCGGAAATCTCCGGCACGCGGTGCGCCGCGTAGTTCCACAGGTCGGGCAGCACCTTCCAATAGAAGGCCACCGCCTTGTCCTTGCGCGGGTCGCCGCCCAACAGGACCTTGATCCGGTCCGCCAGCGCGTCCTGCGTCTTGGCCATGTCCACTAGCGGGAACTTCGCCTTCTCCGACGGCCGGTACTCGAGCGTCTTCCAGTCCAGCGCCATCCGGACGTCGGCCCCGTCCGGGCCCTTCACCTTCTTATAGAAGCCGCCCCCGGTCTTGTCGCCCAGCCAGCCGCGCTCCAGCATCCGGTAGAGAAAGTCGGGAAACGCCACATCGGCCCGCTCGTCGCGCACGCGCAGATGAAAGTTCTTCGCCACGTGCCCGATGATGTCGTTCCCCACCATGTCCGCCAGCCGGAACACGCCCGTCTTCGGCCACCCCAGGACGGAACCGGTGAGCGCGTCCACCTGCTCAATGGTCAGGTCCATCTCCTGCATGATCCGCGCCGCGTTCATCATCGCGAACGTGCCGATGCGGTTGCCGATGAAGTTCGGCGTGTCTTTCGCCACGACGATCGTCTTGCCCAACCGCTGATCGCCGAACGCCGCGATCGCCGCGATCGCCGCCGGATCCGTGTCCGGCGTGGGCACGATCTCGAGCAGCTTCATGTAGCGCGGCGGGTTGAAGAAGTGCGTGCCGAACCAGCGCTTCCGGAAGCCCTCCGGCATGTTCTCGGCGATCTGCGCCAGGGGCAGGCCGCTGGTGTTGGTGGTCACCAGCGCGTCCGGCCGACGCAGGGCGTCAACCTTCTCCAGCAGCCCGCGCTTGATCTCCAGGTTCTCGGCCACCGCCTCGATGATCCAGTCGCAGTCCGCGATCAGGTTGAGGTTGTCGTCGAAGGTGCCGGTCGCGATCAGCCGCGCCAGGCCCGGCTCGAAATAGGCCGCCGGCTTCGATTTCTTCAAACCCTCCATCGCCGCCGAGACGATCGCGTTCCGCGCCCCGCCGTTCGGCGGCACAATGTCCAGCAGCACCACCGGAACGCCCGCATTCGCCAGGTGAGCCGCGATCCGCGAGCCCATGGTGCCCGCTCCCAAGACAGCGACCTTGCGAATCGCCATCGTCTTCCCCGCGGGCTCCGCGCGCCCGCTGCTCTTCGATACGATTGCCGCTTCGGCGATCATCGAGTCCTACCTCCGGTGTCTATTTCGTGTGTCCGCAGTCCGTGTGTCCGCGATCCGTGTGTCCGCGGTCCGTTTGTCTTTTGCCGCCGCCAGGTGCAGGGGCGCCGCGCCCGCGGCCGGCTTTCGCAGCCCGTTGGCGAAAGTGGTGACGAACCCGTTGGCGATCTCTTCCGGCGTGAGCGCGCCGCCCGGGCGGTACCACATGGAGAGCCAGTTGATCGCGCCGGCGATCGCAAACGACGCCAGCTTCGCATCGCATTCCAGAATCGAGCCGTCGTCGACGCCCTCCCGGATGAAAGACCGCAGCCGCCGGTCGATCTCCCGCTTGTAGCTGCGAATCTCTGAGCGGCCCACCGCCGACAGTTCGGAGTCGTCCAGCCGGATCACCGCCCGGCCAAACTCGCTGCTGATCAGTTGGATGTAAGAGCGAATAAAAGATTCGACTTTTTCGAGCCCGCGTCCGCCTTTGTTCGCAATCTCGTCCAGGAACTCCCGGATCAGAATACAGCCCCACCGGTAACATTCCAGCAGGATGTCTTCCTTGTTGCGGAAGTAATGGTAGAGGGCCGGCTTGGTGATGTGGAGTTTCTCCGCGATCTCGTTCATCGAGGTACTCGCGTAGCCGCGGTTGTGGAACATTTCCACGGCGGTGCGGAGAATTGCCTCGCGTTTGCCGTCCGGATCGCGGCGGCGGTCCGCGAAAGCCTTCTGATAAGGCTCAGTGGTCTTGCCCGATTTTGTCACCTTGCGAGGTCCCCTCAAAACCTCTTGACAGGTAGCTTCTAATATCTTACCCTCCGGTAAGGAAAACGCAAGGGGTCTCGAAAAAAAGACTCCTGCGGTCAGGAGTGCCCCGATGCCGTTTGGTTCGCCAGACGGGCCCGCAAACAGGTTCATCCGCATTCGAGGCGCATCGCCGCATTCCGGCCGCCATGTCTTCCGATCCACTTCTGGCGGATCTTCGGGCAGTGCCCTCGGCCGCCTGCCCTCACTAGTCTGTTCGAACCGTTCCCGTTGAGGCTGCTCCCATGGCGATCGAAACAGCATCGAAGACCGCGGCGTCCGCCGCTCCCGTCCCCGGCGCCGTGCCGGACCAGGAGGCGGACAACCTAACCTTGCAGCGCATCTATCACTGGGAGAAGTATCGCGCCAAGGAGATCTTCCTGACCCAGCCCATTCAGGGTCAGATCCGGGATTGGACGTGGGAGGAGGCCGTCGACGAGTCCCGCCGCATGGCCGCGTGGCTGCGCGCCCAGCATTTCCCGGCTGGTTCGCACATCGCCATCCTGTCGAAGAACAGCGCCTGGTGGATCATGGCGGACATCGCGATCTGGATGGCCGGCCACGCCTCGGTTGCCATCTACGGTTCGCTCACCGCCGCCGGCGCGCGCGAACAACTGGAGCACAGCGATTCGGTGGCCTGCTTCCTCGGCCACACCGACGACAAGCACATCACGCCCGATGCGCTTCCCCCGGGCATCAAGGTGATCGCGTTGCCGACCATCGATCCCGGCCCGGCCACCCCGTGGGATTCGATCATCGAGGCGACGCCGCCCATGGAGGAAAGCCCGGTGCGCGGCGGCGACGAGGTCGCCACGATCATGTATACGTCCGGAACCACCGGCGCACCCAAGGGCGCGCGCCACCGCTTCCGGTCCTTCACCGGCTTCGCGAGCGCCGTCACGCGCGTGGTCGGCAGCAGCCCCGACGAGCGGATGCTGTCCTATCTCCCCCTGGCCCACATCGCCGAACGCGCCCTGCTCGAGGCGGCCGTCTTCCACAACGGCTTCCGCCTGTACTTCGTCGAGACCCTGGAAACGTTCCGCGCCGATCTCCGCCGCGCCCGCCCCACCATCTTCTTCTCCGTCCCGCGTCTGTTGCTCAAGTTCCAGCAGGGCGTCTACGAAAAGGTTCCGCGGCGGAAGCTCGAGCGCCTGCTCAAAATCCCCATCCTGAATAACATCGTGCGGAAGAAGATCGTCACGGAGCTCGGCCTGGACAAGACGCACCTGGCCGCCTCCGGCTCGGCCGCCCTGCCCATGGACACGCTGATGTTCTTCCGCTCGCTCGGCCTCAACATGGTGGAAGGCTACGGCATGACCGAGACCGGCATCACGCATACGCCGAAGAACGGCCGCAGCCGGCCCGGCTTCGTGGGCGACGCCGCACCGGGCGTTGAAGTGAAGATCGCCGAAAACGGCGAGGTGCTGGTGCGCAGCTCGATGAACCTGCTCGATTACTACAAGAACCCCGGCGCGCTACAGGGCGCGATGACCGAGGACGGCTACTTTCGAACCGGCGATCTCGGCGAAGTCGATCCTGAAGGCTGGCTCAAGATCACCGGCCGCGTGAAGGAGCAGTTCAAGACCAGCAAGGGCAAGTACATCTCCCCTTCGCTGATCGAGAAACAGCTCAGCGTTCATCCCGCCGTCGAGGGCTGCTGCGTGATGGGCGAGAACATGCCCCAACCCTTCGGCATGGTAACCGCGGCGGCCCGGCTCCACTCCATCGGCGACGACAAAGCCCAGCTTGACGCCTTCGCCGAGGAGATGAAACGTCTGCTCACCCAGGTGAACGCATCGCTGGAGCCGTGGGAGCGCATGGCCTTCCTGGTGGTCACCGACGAGCACTGGACGGTGAGCAACGGATTCCTCACCCCCACCCTGAAACTGAAGCGCTCGGTTCTGGAGGGCGCGAATGCGATCTGGTTCGAGGAGTGGGCCCGGCGCGGTACGCCCATCGTCCTGCACCTGACGCGTCACAAGCTGCCCAGGACACATCCGGAGTGACGGCCCCGAAAATCCCCTGGTACCACTGGTACCCGCGAGTGCCCGATTTTCGCAATCGGCCTTGACCCTGCACGGAGCAGGGGTGATACTCGCAATGGCCTCTTTTAGAGGCCCTCGATGAACGTCATGACCAAACACATCCTGATCCTTTTGTTGTGCGCTCTCCCCGCACTCTGCGGCTCGATCATCGCCGATTACACCGGCGTCGCCGACGGCTGCTCCGCAAACGTGGCGCTCAATGGAACCACCGTCACCGGCTCGGCCGCCGTCTGCGCCGGCTCGGTCGTGGGCGTACGCGGCCTCGGCATCGCCGGCGGCGGCAGCGACCTCGGGCTGGACCTCGGCGAGACCATGACGATCAATTTCGGCGTGCTCGCAACCAACGTCACGATCCGGATCTGGGACGTCGAACCTGCGGGCAATGTCACCTTCGGCTTCACCGCGTCCAACGATGGCGGCGTCATCGGCTTCTTCTCGCTCCCGAATCTGGTCGTGAACCCGACCACGTTCAACCTGTCCGCCATTGTCGGCCAAGCGTTCTCCGAGATCACGCTGAGTTCGTCCGTGTCCGCGCCCATCGGCCTCCAGATTCAGGAAGTCACCTACGACGGCGCGGTGCCCGAACCCGGTACGCTCGCCTTCTTCGCCCTAGGGTTGGCGGGTCTCGCGATAGGCCGCAGCCGCCGGCGGTAGATTCCCCCTTCTTAGGGAAGGGAAAAGCGGAAAAATCAAGTGATTCCCCCGGCCAACCGGAACCCGAGGCTGTAGAACCGTAGGTCCGGTTGGTAGGCGTAGCGGTACGACGAACGCGCGTTCCAACGATGGAGGCTGAAGGAACCGCCCCGCCACACGTAAGTCCCGCGGCCCTTCGACCCCTCCGAAGAAGTCCACTCGGACACGTTCCCTATCATGTCTAAGGCGCCCTCCGCACTCGCCCCGGAGGGATACAACCCCACCGGCGTCGGATGTCCGATCCTGCTTTCGTAATAGTTGGCACGCGACGGATCGATCTCCTCGTTTCCCCACGGGTACTTCGCGCCCTTCGGGCCGCGCGCCGCG
>DALYJJ010000057.1:0-34884 GCA_031969915.1 Bryobacteraceae bacterium
ATCGTCGACCGCAAGAAGGAGATCATCATCAGCGGCGGCGAGAACATCTCGTCGCTCGAAGTGGAGAAGGCGATCTTCGCCCACCCAGCGGTCTTCGAATGCGCGGTGGTCGCCGCCCCGGACGACAAGTGGGGTGAAGTGCCCGCCGCGATCGTGGTCCTGAAGCCGGAGGCCACGCTGACCTCCGAAGACCTGATGACGTTTCTCGAGGATCGGCTGGGCAGGTTCAAGATGCCGCGCCGAATCGAGTTCTCTACCGAGCCGCTCCCCAAGACGGGCACGGGCAAGATTCGCAAGCTGATCCTTCGTGAGCAGTTCTGGAAAGGGAAAGAGAAGCGGGTGCAGGGTTGAGTTGGACGCTCACGTTGACCTGCGATGAGGAGCGCTGCGAGCTGATCTCCGCCGAGCTATGGGATCGCGGCGCGACGGGAATCATCGAGGAAGCCGCGCCGGAGGGGCACACGCTGCTGCGTGCCTTCTTCGACGCGCGGGACGAGGGAATCGCAGAAGAGGTGGGCGGCGTCTGGCACGAGGTTGAAGAGTTCGATTGGGTCGCCGCCACCCGCGAATCGCTCCAGCCGATCGAAGCGGGCGATCGCCTGTTCCTGGCGCCGGAGTGGCGTGACGACCCCACGCCGCCGGGCCGCATTCGAATCGTGACCCACTACGGCCGGGCCTACGGCACGGGTGCGGGCGAGGCGACGCGGCTCGCTCTGCTGGGCATCGATCGCCTGTTGCGGCCGGGCGACCAGTTCCTCGATGTGGGCACGGGAACGGGCATCCTCTGCGCCGTCGCGCTCACCCTGGGCGCCAGGCGGGCGATCGGCTGCGAGATCGATCCCGAAGCGCTGGATGTCGCGCGGGAGAACCTCGGGAAGGACGGCTTCGATGTGCCGCTGTTCCTGGGTACTGCCGACTGCGTGCGTTCGGAGAGCGCGGACTTCATCGGGGCGAATTTGAACACGGGGACCATTGCCGCGCTCGCGCATCACCTGGCGCGGATCGTGAAACCGGGCGGCCGCATTGTCGTTTCGGGCTTCCTGCATTTCGACGTCTCGGCGGTGCGCGAAGCGTTGGCCGGGCTGCGCGAGATTGCGCGCTACGACGAGAACAACTGGACGGCGCTGGTTCTGGAGCGATAGAATCCGGCGCGTATGCGACGCCGATCTTTGTTGGCACTCGCCGCCGCACCGGCGGTCCCCGTGGCATTGCAGGCGCAGGAGGCACGGCCCGGCACGCTCAAGATCGGGGCGATCGAGTTCTGGCGCCTCGAGGGCCGGCGCGAGACGCTTGCGGGCATCAATGGCCAGCACCAGGTGCAGCCGCTGCACATCTATGAGGAGCACCGGCCGAAGCCCTATCGCGACGGGGAAGCCAAACCCGTCACGTTGAATGCCAGCGCGCTGTACCTCAAGATCCGAACCGACGGCGGGCTCGACGGGCTGTACGGGCCGATCGATCGCGAGGCGGCGGTGGTGGTGGATCTGCAACTCAAGCCGCTTCTGCTGGGCAAGGACGCGCTGGCCGTTGAGACGTTGTGGGACAAGATGCACCGCGTCAACCGCCACTCACGCCGAGGGCACTTCATGATGGCCATCAGCGCCGTGGATAACGCGCTGTGGGACCTGCGCGGCCGTTACTACAGCGCCCCGGTGTACCGGCTCCTCGGCGGGCCGACGCGTCCGGCGGTGGAGGCATACGGCAGTTGCCTGGGCTTCTCCGCCGAACCGGCGGCCGCCGCGGCGAAGGCGGCGGCGCTCAAGAAGGAAGGATACCGGCATCAGAAGTGGTTCATGGCTTACGGCCCCGGCGACGGGCTGGCGGGCCTCCAGAAGAACGTGGACCTGGTGCGCGCCCTCCGCGAGAGCGTGGGCGATGACGTGGAGCTGATGTTCGACGCCTTCAGCGGATGGCAACTGGACTACGCGATCTCCTGGGCCAAGCAGGTGGAGCGCTACCGTCCGCGCTGGATCGAGGAGGCGTTTCCACCCGACAAGATCGACGCCTTCGCCGCGCTACGCCGGGCCACGTCCGTGCCCGTCGCTTCGGGAGAGCACTTCTATGGGCGCTGGGAGGCAAACGATTATCTGAAGGCTGGTGCGATCAGCGTGGTGCAGGCCGACCCGGAGTGGTGCGGCGGGACCAGCGAGTTAGCGAAGATCTGCGCCGTGGCTTCGCTGTACGACGCACAGGTGATCCCGCACGGGCACAACCTTCACGCGGCGCTTCACGTGGTGGCCGCGCAGAGTCCGGCGCTCTGTCCGCTCGTCGAATACCTGATCACGAAGATGTCCTCTTACTATTGGTTCGACAAGCACCAGCTCACGCCCGTGAACGGACGGATCGCACTTTCCGAGCGGCCCGGCTTCGGCATGGAACTGGACGACGCGAAGATCATCAAGCGCACGCCTGTCACTTGGTGAAGACCACGGGGGCGAGGGGCCGGCCCCTTTCAGCTCTTCGGGAATCCGGGTTCGTGCTTGATCTCGCGGATCTGGAGAATGTGGCGTTGGGCGTGAGTTGAGATCATGAGCAGCCACTGGTAGGCGTCGGTCGGGCTCTTCAGATAGCGGTGGCCGCGCAGGTCGTCTTCGGTCTTGCCGATGTAATCGACAATTGCCGCCCGCAGGTTGCGCCACGATTCGTAGGCCTCGGCGGCGGTCTTGAAGTTGTCTTTCGGGGTGCGCGCCTCGGCGGTCTTGTTGCGGTTGGTGCGGTCGATGCCGTACCAGAGAATGCCCTCGTCTTTCTGGTCCGTCCTCGGCTCCACCGGCGTTTTCATCGACTCCTGCAGCGTCTTCCAGTAGTACGGGTCGGCGATCGCGAGGTGCTCGAGGACGTCCTTCACCGACCACTTCTCCGGCGCCGCTCGAAAGGTCAGTTGCTGCTCAGAGAGGCCCGCGATCTCGTCGGCGATCCAGGAAGTGGTCATTTCATAGTGCGCCAGCAGGCGCTGCCGCTCTCCCTTGGTCATCGGGTCCGCGACGAGGGGGAAGGCCAGGCACAAAGCGAGTAGGAAGCGCATAGGGATATGGTGACGCGGCGGGCGGAGGAAGCGATAGCGCGAACGCGCGAATGTTACAGCTATGGCGGGCTCCGCCGGGCGCTTGTGTCCGGCCCGCGGCAGGCATATGCTTTGCCCATGGTGAATCGCCGTCACTTCGTGAGAGCGTCCGCAGCCGCGGCAGCCGCGGCTTCCGCCGCGCGGGGGGAAACGCTGGCTATCGACGGCGGCCCGCCGGTACGCGCCACGCCGTTGCGCGCCGGCTATTGGGGCAGCGAATACTACGACGAAGCCGAGCGCAAGGAACTCCTCGAGGTCCTCGAGAACAAGTCGCCGTTCCGCTGGTACGGGCCGAAGCCGCCGCTGAAGGTTCTCACCTTCGAGAAGGAGTTCGCCACGCGCATGCAGGCGAAGCACGCCCTGGCCGTGACGTCGGGAACGGCCGCGTTGGTGGTGGCCGTGAATGCGCTCGGGATCGGACCCGGCGACGAGGTGATTCTTCCCGCCTGGACGTGGCACTCCTGCTTCAACGCGATCGTGCTGGCGGGCGCACTGCCGGTGTTTGCCGAGATCGACGAGACGTTCAACATCGATCCGGGCGACATCGAGAGCAAGATTACGCCGCACACGAAGGCGATCATGGCGGTGCATCTGCAGGGGAACCCGGCGGACCTGGACCCGATTCTGGCGATCGCACGCAAACACAAGTTACGGGTGATCGAGGACTGCGCGCAGAGCGTGGGCGCGAGCTACAAGGGGCGCGCCCTGGGGTCGATCGGCGACATCGCGATCTATAGCCTGCAACTGAACAAGACCATCACCGCGGGTGAAGGCGGCGCAGTGGTGAGTAGCGATCCGGTGCTCTTCGAGCGCGCGGTGCGCTTCCACGACCTGGGCGGGATTCGCCCGCAGCACGAGCAGGCGCTGGGGAAGGCGCAGCTCGATTGGTTCATCGGCTCGGGCTATCGCGTGAATGAGTTTTCAGGCGGGGTGCTGCTGGCGCAGGTCCGGAAGCTCGACACGATCATCGGCGCGGTGCGGAAGAACGCGAAGCGGGTCTACGACGGGATCGCGGATCTGCCGGGACTGGAGCTGCGCAAGCGCCCGGATCCTGCGGGTGAACTGGGCACGGGGGTGTTCCTGGGGTTCAGCGGCAAACAGCGGAGGGACCGCTTCCTGGCGGCGATGAAGGCGGAGAACATTCCCGCCGCGCCACCCTCGGGATCGGTGCTTTTGCCGGTGCAGAAGCACATCGAAAACAAAGTGACGGTGCATCCCGCGTGGCCCTCATTCACAAGCGAACGGGGACGTGCGATCCGTTACGGCGCGGCGGCGTGCCCGCGATCGGCGGCCATTCTCGACCGGTTCGCAGGCGTGATGATGGACCCGAAATACACGGCACGCGACTGCGACGAGATCGCGTCGGCCATTCGCAAGGTGTATCCAGCGGTGCGGAAGGCGTAGCGCGGCGACGCTTCCCGCCGCGCGCCAAGTGATACCATTCTGAGCCATGCGCTGGTTGTTGCTGATCGCGGCCGCAGGCTCGATGGAGGCCCAGATTCTGGCCGGTGCGGCGGCGGTGAAGATCACGCCGCCGAAGGGCGCGCCGATGGCCGGCTACTACTTCGGGCGCGCGGCCACCGGCGTGCACGACGACCTCTACGCCAAGGCGCTGGTCTTCGACGACGGCTCGACGCGCGCGGCGATGGTCTCCTGCGACCTCATCCACATGCCCGGCGCCTTGGCCGCGAAGGCCCGCGAAGAAGCCGCGCGGCGGACCGGAATCCCGGCAGGGAACATCCTCATCAACGCGACGCACACGCACACCGGGCCGCAGTTTCCGGGCGCCGACGGGCGCTTTCGCGGCGAGGGCGAAACGGCGCGCATCGCGGAGAGGTACACCGCGGAGTTGCCCTTGCTGATCGCCGCGAGCGTTGAGAGAGCGGTGAAGGCGATGGCGCCGGCGGAGGTTTCCGCCACGGCCGGCCGCGAAGAGACGCTGGCCTTCAACCGGCGCTTCTGGATGAGTGACGGAACCGTGGGATGGAATCCGGGCAAGAACAACCCTAAGATTGTCCGGCCGGCCGGGCCGGTGGACCACGAAGTGCCGCTGGTGGTGGTGCGCCGTATGGGCGGAGCGGCGATCGCCGCGTACGTGAACTTCGCGATGCATCTCGACACCGCCGGCGGGACTGATTACTCAGCCGATTTTCCCTTCACATTGGGCAAGCTGCTGCAGGCGGCAACAACGCCGGAACTCACCGCGATCTTCACTATGGGTTGCTCGGGCAACGTGAATCATCTCGACGTTCATTGGGATGACCGGCAGAAGGGTCACCACGAAGCGGCCCGCATCGGCACGGTGCTCGCAGCGGAGGTACTGCGCAGTTGGAAGAAGGCGGTGAAGGCGAACGCGGCCACGGTGCGCGTGAGCAGCGAGCGCGTGGCGCTGCCGCTCGCGCCGGTGGCGGGAGCCGATGTCGAGTGGGCGCGGCCCGTGGCGGCGACCTTCGACCAGCCGAAGGCGGCGCCGTTCCTGGACTTGGTTCGCGCCATCAAGATCCTCGATGTCGCGGCACGCGAGGGCAAGCCGTTCGACGCCGAAGTGCAGGTGATCGCGCTCGGCAAGGAGATCGCCTGGGTCGGGCTGCCGGGTGAGATCTTCACGGAACTGGGCATGGCGATCAAGCAGGCGTCGCCCTATAAACACACGATCGTGGTCTCGCTCGCCAATGACCACCTCGGCTACATACCCAATCGGAAGGCCTACGCGGAAGGCGCGTACGAGGTCATCAGCACACGCTGCGCGGCGGGCGCGGGTGAGTTGCTGGTGGAATCGGCGACGCGCCAGTTGATCCGCCTCCACCAAGAATGAAAACCCATCCTCCCGGTCTTACCACGCTCTTTCTCACCGAATTGTGGGAGCGATTCAGCTACTACGGCATGCGCGCCATCCTGGTGCTCTTTATGGTGGCGCCGGCCGTCGAGGGCGGGCTCGGTTTCGATACCAAGCAAGCCACGTCGCTGTACGGCACGTACACGATGGCGGTGTATCTGCTCGCGCTGCCGGGCGGGTATCTGGCCGATCGCTATCTGCGCCCGTGGCGCGCGGTCCTGCTCGGCGGGTCACTCATGGTGATCGGGCAGTTCCTGCTGGCGGTGCATGCGCTGCCGTTCTTTTATGGCGGTCTGACGTTCATCGCGGTGGGCACCGGGTTGTTGAAGCCGAGCATCAGCACGATGGTCGGCGGCCTCTACGGGGCGGGCGATCCGCGGCGCGATAGCGGCTTCTCAATCTTCTACATGGGGATCAACATCGGTGCGCTGATGGCCCCGCTGGTGTGCGGCTGGCTGGCCGAGAGCGCGGCGTTCAAGACGCTGCTGACGGAGGCCGGCGTGGACCCGCGGTACAGTTGGCACTTCGGCTTTGCAGCAGCGGGCGTGGGGATGATCGTGGGACTGGCCGTGTTTCTCGCACAGCGCTCCCGGCTGCCCATTGAGAGCGGGACGGCGAAGCAGGAGGCGGCGGCGCAGGCCGGTGGCAGCGGCGGGTTGACCGCCGCGGAGTGGAAGCGCACCGGCGCCATCGCGGTTCTCTTCGCGTTCACGATTCTCTTCTGGGCCGCCTATGAGCAGAAGGGCGCGAGCCTGAATCTCTTCGCCAAGCAACTGGTGAGCACCAACCTGTTCGGCTTCGATTTCCCGGCGAGCTGGCTGCAATCGCTGACCCCCTTCTATGTGATTCTGCTCGCCCCCGTGTTTGCGCGGATGTGGGTGAAACTGGGGACGCGGCAGCCGTCCAGTCCGCAGAAATTCGCGTTGGGGCTGCTCGCCATCGGCCTTGCCTTCTGCCTCCTGGTGCCGGCGTCGGCGCTGACGGCCGAGGGCAAGATCAGTCCGCTGTGGCTGGTGGCGGTGTATCTGCTCGACGTGGTGGGCGAGCTCTGCCTGAGTCCGGTCGGCCTGAGCACCGTCACCAAACTCTCGCCGGCCCGATTCGTCGGCCTGATGATGGGGCTGTGGTTCTTCGCTACCTCGCTCGGCAACAAGCTGGCCGGATTCCTCTCGGGCTTCTTCCTGGCCAACGACTCGAAGCGGCTGATGGAACTGTACGGCGGCATCGCCGCGATGCTGCTGGCCGGTTCGCTACTGCTCGTATTCCTGACGCCCGCCATCCGCCGTTGGTCTGGCGAGGGTCAGGCATCGAGCCGTAAGGAGTAACCGCGCGATCACGACCAGTGCAGGGACGAGTAAGGCGTTTCTCGTCTGCCATGCGACTTCCCAACCGATCCGGAGCAGGGCGGCTAGCAGTTGCCTTGCCTTAACCGACTTCCACCTGCTCATGCTACGGAGAAGAGTTTTGTGAAAGGTCCGGGAATAGCCTCACCGCGATCGATGCAGTCCGCGGCAACGCGTAGGGCAAGCGCTTGCACAGCGGCAATGGCCGACTCCCGGGTAGCGCCGTACGCCATCACCCCCGGCATGGACTAGATGTCCGCCCACCAGCGGCCGTATCATCGCCAACTCGGAGAACGACGCTGGGCGAGTGGCGCCTGCTGGCGGATGCATTTCACGGCGAGATCCTTTTCGACAGGGGGCAGGGACAGCGCGAGAGCGCCGTTGGCGCTAGTAGCTTCGGCGGTGCTTAGGATGGTGCCCGTGAAGGTATCCCACAGCTCAATCCGGTAGCGGCCGTCCGTGGCGACGGGCAGTTGGACGGTGGCGCCGGTGATCGTCGATGAGCCCTGGCCCTGCACCAGATTGAGCCAATTCCATGAACGGTTCAGAATCCACCCCAGCGTCTTGCCGGATGTCTGCAAGGCCCACGCATTCAGGCCTGGCTGCGAAGTCTTGACGGCGGCGCGGTCCCAACGGGTCTTGGTCAGCGATTCACCGTCCAGGTAGCGCGCGAAGGCTTTGGCGTGGAACATCTGGTTGTCGTTGTCGAGCACATTCACTTGCCACTCCGTGCCGCCCGCCGCGCTCTTCCAGAAGAGGCTCAGCCACAGGTGCTGATGCAACGTCAGGCCCTCGGGATAGCCCCACGGCTTGCCGCTCTGGTAGATGCCGGAGTTCCATCCAAACATGCCGCCTTCGACATCGATGATGGGATAGCGCGCCTGGGCATGCTGACCGAGTTGCTGTTGCACGTGGTCAACCAGATCGTACATGCGCCCCTGGCGCCAATCGTTGTTCTTGTGCGGCGGGTGATTCAGATACCAACCTTCCACGGGCAGCACGTCGCCGCCGTTCAGCATCGCTTCGTCGCCTTCGCCGATGGCGTGAGGATGCTGGTAAATGTCGATGCCGCGGACATACTCGTGCAGATCCTTCATCCAGGAGCGCACTAACGGCACGGACAGTTTGTTGCCGGGTTGATCGCGCCACTCATCGCCGATGTTCCACACCCAAATGGAAGGGCTGTCCGCCATGCGCGACACGATGTGGCGGAGCTGATTCTTCTGCCAACGAACGGCCTCTTCATTGATGTAGTATTCACCGATCTCGACGGCCGGGCCGCCTTGAGCGATCGAATACGGAAGCGACTCGAAGCCATAGCGGTAATAGCGGCGCATGTCGTCGTGGAAGAATAGCCAGCGGATGCCGTGGCGTTCCATGATGCGCAGCGTGCGTTCTAGTTTCCAGGCGATGTGTTGATCCAGGAATCCGCCGCGGGTGAGCATGCGCCCGTAGTGGAACGTGCCGATGTACTCGTAGTTCGACCGCTGCGCGGCCTTCCGGGCGTAGAACGCATCCATCATGGCCAGCGGGACCCACCGGGGATTGCCGCCAAAGATGTAGTTGGGCCCTCGCAGCCAACCGCTGGGGCCGATGCCGAAGAACGAGTCGCCATTGGAATACTCGAAGAAGCGGGGATCGGAGGAGCTGATCTTCAAGTAGCCCGGCTGGGCCGAGGCGACGCTTTCGAAGGTGCCCGCCGTACACTTGCGGACGCCCGTCCGGTCATGCGCGAACAGCTCGACGCTATGACGGCCGAGTTCGCGTGGCCGGTAGTACACCTTCCAGGCGGGGCCGGGCGCCGGCAACAGGATCTCCTCTTCCGAGTTCAACGAGACTGGCGTGAACTCCTGTTGGAAAAATGCGAAGACGCGGTCCACTTTGCCACTTGGCGTAGCGACGACTGCTTGAATGTTGACTTGCTTCGGATCGAACGGGTTGGTGAAGGTAGCGCCAAGCGTGACGGGCACCGTCAGCAGTTCGTAACGCCCGACGGAAGCGGGCAGGGCGCGCGCTGAGATTTCCAAACGCGCGCT
This sequence comes from Bryobacteraceae bacterium, assembly GCA_031969915.1. Classification (GTDB taxonomy): domain Bacteria; phylum Acidobacteriota; class Terriglobia; order Bryobacterales; family Bryobacteraceae; genus DALYJJ01. The sequence goes on from DALYJJ010000057.1 coordinate 9,280, forward strand.
TTGCGTAGTGGAGTGGATGTGCGTCAACTCCACGCGGTGGGGTGGTTGCGGCGCGGTGGCGGCGGGTGCGATGAGGATCAATTCGTCGGTGCGCAGCGCGTAGGGCGGCAACTCCAGGGAGGCGAGTTCACCGGCGGTGAAGCTGGTGCGTCCCTGGCGGGCGAGAAGCGCCGCGCCGGTGTGCAGGAGTACAGACCAGGGTCCGGCGGCGGACGAAGCAACCGAGAGTCCGCCGGCGGGAGTGCGGGTGAAGGGAAGCGTCTGATAGAGGCCGACGCTGCCCACGAGGCCGGGCGAGCGGACGTACTTGTCCCGTAGCAGGATGAGTAACTCGTTCGGCTCGCCGAAGCGGACGAAGGGAGTGAGGTCGAGGTCAGCGGAGGGCTCCGGCAGGGCGTAGCCCAAATGCGCCGCGGTCTTGCCGGCCGCGAGCCCGTTGACGTAGATATCGCTTTCGTCGTCGATGAGGGTGGCGAAGAAGCCGACCTTGCGTCCGGCGAGCTCGGGCGCCAGTTGGAAGCGGAGACGCAGCCACACCTCTTCGAACTTCATGGCCGGGTAGCCGAGTTCGTCCCAGCGTTTGCCCATGCGGATCGGCTGCCAAGCGGAGATAGCCTTGGCGTCGGTGGGGCGTGTCGCGCCGGCAGTGGCGCGCGCATACTGCCAGTCCGCCGTGCGGACATCCAGATAAGGCGTGGCAGGCGACAACAACGCATCCGCCGCGATGGCGGGAAGAATGAAGGAAAGGAAAACGATTAGGCGGGGCATGAGTGGCGATACTCCTGATCGATCGAATCCAAGGCGGATGAAGGGTCCAACTGGCCCAGCAGCACCGCATGCAGCAGGCGGGCCGCGCGGCTCTGAAACGCAGGGAAGCCCGCATGAGTGGGGCGGACATATGCGAGGTCCATCACCGGTAGCAGCGTGCGGAAGAAATCGCCGGTGAGCGCATTGGCCTGAGCGTCTTCCCAGACTGCGCGCAGCGCCGGTTGTCCTTGCGCGGGGAAGTAGAGACCCAATTGGCAAGCCGGCGAGATGAGCCAGGCGGCGAAGTCGAAGGCGGCCTGCCGGTGGCGCGTGAACACTGGAATGCCGAGTCCGGCCCCGCCCAGCACTGCCCCCGCGAGACCGATCGGAGGCGGGGCAAAGCGAAGCGGGTGGGGAGCGAATCCCTGGCGACAGTAATTCGCATAGCCGTAGACGAGCGGCGCATACAGGCCGTCGCCGGTAGTAGCCAGGGCGGCAAGGATCCGGGGCGGGCTGTGCTGCAGCGACTCCGGGCCGCAGGCCGCAAAGAGCTGGGCGAGTCGATCCAGGGCGTCGCGGGCGGCGCCGGGGACCACATAGTGATCCGTGTGCCGTCCGGCGGGCGCCCCCAGGGACGCGGTTAACGAATGGAACATGCCGAGCGTGCCCATGGGCGAAAACGAGCAACGCACTTGACCAGTGCGCCGCGCCAGGCTCAGGACACCGGCCCACGTGGTGGGCGGATCTTCTTCGAGCAGATCCGCGCGGTAGGCCGCGGCTTGGCAGGCGGCGTCGATCGGGAGACCGTACAGCGCGCCCCCGCATTCGTAACTCTCGCGCGAAGGGCCGGCGCAGGAACCGGTGGCGGAAGCCAACTCATCGAGCGGCAACAACAGGCCCCGGTGCGCGGCCTCGCCAGTGTGTGGATGATCGAAGACCACCAGGTCGTAGTCGCGCGATACCTCGTCCAGCGGACCTTCGCCGAAGCCCCAGAAGGAGCGTTGATCCCAAGTGATGGTCACCTCGGGGTGGAGGTCGTGCCAGGCTTGGGCCGCCGCCAACAGCGGCGTCACACCGCGGGAATGGGCCCAGGTGATGCCGCGCAGCGTAATCATGGTTTGCCCCGCAGGGCGCGCAGCATGCCATTTAGATAGCCAATGGTGAAGGCGCGCGCGCGGTAGCCGCCCATCGGGTGCTTATAAGGCGTCTTTTGGAATGACGCCTCCGGACGCCACTCCTCGTCGCCCTCCATTTGCGGCACATGGCCGGGAATCATCACGCCGTCAAAGCCCGTCTCGTGCAGCGCCGCAAGCACCGCCCAAGCATCGTCGCCGCCATAGTTGCCCTCGTCGACGAAGGTCTCGTGAAAGCACGGCACACAGCCTTGGACCGCCTGGAAGTGCACGTACACGATCTTGCCCGCGGGACCGAATTCGCGGACCACGTCCGTGCCCCGTTCGCCCATTTCCGACCAGCAGCCCAGGCAGAGGCACAGCGCGTGCGAGGGGCTGGAGGCGAGCGCAAGCGCGCGCCGGAAGTTGTTCCGGGAATGAAAGAGGAAGGGAACGCCGCCGATCTTCGGCACCGGCGGATCGTTTGGATGGAGCGCCAGTCGGACGCCTTCGCGTTCGGCAACGGGCAAGACGGCTTCGAGAAAACTCTCGTAGCGCGTCCAGAAGTCCGCCTCGCTAAAGTCGGCCCCATGCGTGAGCGGTACGTCCACCACCTCCGCCGCGTCGAACGCCGTGCCCAACGCGCCGCCGCGGAGGGGTTTCGTCATCGAAGTGCGCCAGACGCCATGCAGGAACCAGTTGTAGCCGAGGACGCGTATGCCGGCGCGGGCCAACGCCCGGATGGAGTTCTTGAAGTGCTCCAACTGCTTTCGCGCGTTTTCGGTGCCCAGGATGATCTCGTGATACCAATGCGCGGGGAGCGTCTCCACCGCGAAGATGTTGAGCCCGTGGCGGCCGGCCTGAGCGCGAAAGGCGAGCAGTTCGTCCGCCGCAAGCTCGTCCTCGCACGTGCCGCTGGCGGCGCCGCAGGTGGTGGCCCACAGGATGAGATCTTCGACGCCCAGTTGGCGGATGAAGCGCAACCGCGCATCATCGGGCGGAACGAAGGCGGCGATGGCCGTGCGCATCATGCGAATGCCTCCTGGAGCGGCACTGAGAGGAGTTCGCCGCGCTCCGCCTCGGTGATGACGAAGCCGAGCGCGCCCGTGGGGTCGAAGGCGACATTGGTGGGATTGTGGCCGGGAGTGCGCAACTCGCGAACGAGGCTTCCGGCCGTGTTGAACACGCGCACGGCTTGTTGCCCGTAGACCGCCACGAAGAGCAGGCCGTCGGCGGCGAAGGCCATGCCATCCGGTCCGATCGGTCCGCCCGCATGGGCGAAGACGGTGGGTTGCCGCCAGGCGCGCGCGGTGGAGTCCCACGGGCCATGCCACAAGCGATGGCGGTACGTTTCCGCAACCACCAGCCGGTTGCCATCGAGCGCCAAGCCATTGGGAAAATACAGACCGTCCGCGATCCGATCGGCGATGCCCTGTGGCGACAGGCAACAAACGTAACCAGTGGGCTCGGTGCGGGAGTTGCCGGGGCAGGTGAACAGCAGGTTGCCGGCGTCGTCGAACACCAGATCGTTGGGCCGGTTCAGCGGCTCGCCGCCGGCCTGGCCGCAGACTACTTCAACCGTGCCGCCGGCCCACCGGCAGATGGCTCCGCGCTCCGCATCGCAGAACCAGAGCCGGCCCTGCGTGTCGAACGTGGAACCGTTGGGGGCGCCGCCGGTGGCGTGGCGGGTCAATTCGCCGTCACGCCAACACGCGAGTCCGGCGCCGCGGTATTCGACGAACCAGAGAGCGCCGTCCGGTGAGAAGGCTGGACCCTCGGGGAAACTCAGCCCCTGCGCGAGCACTCTCATCGCACCACCAGGGAACGGCGGAACGGAGGGAGCGTGACGAATCCTCCCTGCGCCTTCGCGGTGCTCCACTTGCCCGACCAGGGGTCGAAGATGCGCGCCTGGGCGCTGGACCAAGGTATCCGGACGTCCCGCAGCAGGGCCGCTGGTTTGCGGTCCTGCAGTTCTGACTTCCAATCCGACGCCGCGTCGCGGATCCACAGCGCGGTGGACTGCGCACTGGTGAGCGCGTAGATGCGAAGGCCCGCCTGGTCGCGCCGTTGGGGCTCCATTGCCGGAGTGCGGGGATCGAGATCCTTCACTGCCTCGGCGAAGCGCGCGAAGTGCCACCACAGGTTGTTGGGCTCAATGTAGTCCTGCCAATGCCAGAACTGGCCTGCGCCCGCGGAGCCCGAGAAGAAGGCCGCGAACAGTCCATCGTGCAGCAGAGTGCCTTCGCGATCCTGGGCATAGAGCTTGAAGGGACCCGCGTGGCGCGCTTCCACCGCGCCGACTTCAGAGATCAAAACTGGCCGCCCGGGGGCATACGCCAGCAACTTGGCGATGGCATCGGCGGTGAGAATGTCGACGGGGCCGCGGCAGATCTCAAGCGGCGCTCCAGGATCCAGGTAGCGGTGCACCTGCGCCAGTTCGTTGCCCGGCATGGCGGACATGCGCTGGTAGATGCCCAGCTTGGATTCTGCGTCGAGGCTGCCGAGGCTCTGCATCGCCAAATGGCGCGGAAAACGCTTCTTCAACTCAGGCAGCATGTCGCGCGTCCACTCTTCCCAGCCGGGTTGGCGCGAAGAGTTGATCTCGTTCCATAGCTCCCAACCGTAGATAGCTGGTTCGTTGGCGAAGAGCGGTGCGAGGGCGTCGAGCTTCGCGAGGAAGACCGCGCGGCCACGGGGCGTCGAGAAATAAGCCGTCATGTCCGGAAACAGCGCGCGGTAGTGGGGCGCGCCCATCGGTATGCTGCCGGGGAAGCGCGGGGGGTCGTCCTGCACGGTGCGGAAGTGCTCCAGACAGAGCTTCAGCCGGATGCGGTGTTTCTTGGCGATCGCCACCAGCCGCTGGATGCGGCGGAGCCTCGCCGGGTCAATGACGCCGGGCGTGACGGGGTCGAGTTGGTAGAACGGATGGCTCAGAAAGATGCGCGCGAAGTTGCCTCGCTCCGCCGCGAGTGCGCGAAAGCGGCCTTCGGTGAGGCGGAAGACTTCCTCTTCGTCGGTAGCGAAACGTTCCCAAGCGATGTTCGGGCCGTTGGGGATGAACAGCTTGCCATCCGAGGTTTCCAGGTACCGCGGATTGGCGGCGGAGACGCGGACGAAATCCTGCGCGGGCAACGCCGAGGCGGCGAGCAACAAGGCAATGAGGCGCATGGTTAGAGCCTCTTGTGGCGCTCGAAGACGGCGACGGGGTCGTCGCCGCGGGCGAACTCCAGGCGCGCGATGTCTTCAATGCCCATGATGCGTTCACACTCCTCCAGCACGGTGAGCGTCAGATCTTTGGGGATGACCATGACGCCATCCAGATCACCGAAAATGAAGTCGCCCGGGCGCACGATGATGGACTCAGAAAGCTCGCCGTGGATGCGGATGGGCACCTGGTAGTCGAGCATCATCCAGCGGCCGAACGCTTCCACGGGATTGCGGTACCGGGCAAAGACCGGAAAGCCCATGCGGATGAGATAGGCGCTGTCGCGCGTGCCGCCGTCGATCAAGGCCCCCACGGCGCCATGGGCGCGCGCGCTGGTGGCGCTGAGCTCACCGTACAGCGCGACGTGGAACGGAGTGCCGGCGTCGCGGACCTCGATGCACGGCGGCGTCATTTCCTTGATCATGGCCAGACGTTTGTACCGTTTCGATTCGTCCTTTTCGCAGGACACCGTGCCCTTGACGGTGAAGGCGGGTCCGGCCAGCTTCATGTCCGGGTTCAGCGGTGCTAGCTGATGGGAAACCGCCTGGTTGGGGTGGCCAAGGTGGTCCAGCACATCGAAGATCAGTGCGCCGTACAGCTTGTGATAGCGTTCCACGATGGAGACCATCGGGATGGCGGCTTCGCCGTTAGTATTCATTGCTGGCTGTGATTGCATGCAGTCGTCCTTATAAAAGAAGGCCTCCGTCGACGTAGAACGTAGAGCCGGTAATGTAGCTGCCTTCGCTCGAAACGAGCACCACGGCGAGGCCAACTAGTTCGGCAGCGTCCCCGATGCGGCCCAGAGGGATTTGCGTTAACACCTTCTGGTGATAGGCCTCGTCGGCGAGAATGGCGCGGTTCATGTCGGTTAGGATGGCGCCCGGGGAAAGAGAGTTGACGCGGATGCCGTGGGGCGCGAGCTCCAACGCCAGATTGCGGGTCATCAGCTTCATGCCGCCTTTGGCGATGGTGTAGAGCGAATTGTTGCGATGCGCCTGTTCATCGTGCACGGATGAGATGTTCAGAATGCAGCCCGGGCGGCGGTGTTCCACCATCCAACGGGCGGCCTTCTGTGCCAGGAAGAACGGGCCCTTGAGATCGACGGCGAACACCTCGTCCCATTGCGCGGGTGTGGCGTCCAGGCAACTGACGCGGCGGTCGATGGCGGCGTTGTTCACCAGGATGTCGATGGCGCCGAAGGCGTCCAGGGCGGCGGTGGCGAGGAGGTCGAGATCGTCCAGCCGGCCGATGTCCGCCTTCACGGCCACCGCCTCTCCTCCCTGGGCTTGGATGCGGGTCACGACGGCCTCCGCGGCGGCGGCGGAGGCGGAGTAGTTCACCACCACGCGGGCGCCCTCGGCGGCGAAGCCGGCGGCCAGGGCGGCTCCGATGCCACGGCCCGCGCCGGTAATGATGGCGGATTTTCCAGCGAGCCTCATTGAAAGCTCCTCCAGTTCCCGTCGTCGAGGAGCCGCTTCATGCGAACGCGTGCCGCCGCCATGGAGGCGGAGGCCGCCTGGTTGACGTTCTCATGGGGATCCGTGTCGTGGTCGTACAATTCCACGCCCTCGACGGTGCTCTGCCGATTCACCCATTCGGTGTAGCGGAAGCGGCCGTCAGTGACGCTGCGGCCCATGCGTTGGCCGCGAGGGTATTGGCTGTAGGCAGCCGCTTTCCAGGGCAGAGCTGGATTGTCCAGCAGCGGCCGGAAGCTACGCCCCTCGAGACTCGAGGGGCCGCGCAGTCCGCACAACTCCGCGATGGCCGGATAGATGTCGACGAACTCAACAAGCGCCTTTGATTTTTGTCCCGCGGCTTTCATTCCCGGGGCCCGCACGATCAAGGGTGCGCGGACGGAGGTTTCGAAGTTGGTTTGCTTGGTGGCCCAACTGCCGTGTTCGCCCACTTGGTACCCGTGATCGCCCAGCAAGACCACAAGGGTGTCCTTCTCCAATCCCAAACGCCGCAAGGCGGCGAGCACCTTGCCCACCTGCGCATCGGCATAACTGATGCTGGCCAGGTAGCCGTGCAACACCTGACGTTTGAGCTTTTCCGGATACGGGCCTTGTTTCGGTATGCCTTCGTAGGTGCGGAGTTCGGTGTCGCCCACCATAGCCCAAGGTGGCGCGCCGTCGGGTGGATATTGGTTGTTGGGGAGAACCAAGTCGTCCTCGCGGTACAAATCCCAATAGCGTTTGGGCGCGACAAAGGGAAGGTGCGGTTTGTAGAAGCCGCAGGCCAGAAAGAACGGCTGGCCCCGGCGGCGCTCCAACGCTTGGACGGCCCGCACGGCCACCTCGCCGTCGCTGAGGGCCTCATCGGGTACGTCGGGAGCCTCGAAGGCAAACGAGCGGGGAATCGCCGCATAGCTGGGCTTCTTGCCCTCGGCGGCGAACCGAGCGTACGCCCGCTTCAGGACTGCTTCCCCTTCCGGGCCGTAGACCGAGCGCTGCGGCAGATACAAAGGCTCGGACCAAGAGGGTGGATCATCCAGGTTGCCGAGACCGGGGTCGAACCCGGCCAAGTGAAACACCTTGTAGAACCCTTGACTGTGGTAGCCGTGGTTCTTGAACAACTGGGGTAGCGTGACCGCGTCCGGCACAGTGGAGCGGAAGTGCGTGACGATGTCGTAGACGCGTGTCGTATCGGGGCGGAGTCCGGTCAGCAGGGCGGTGCGCGAGGGAGCGCACAAAGCCTGTTGCGTGTAGGCGCGCTCGAAGACCAGACCGGAGGAAGCCAGCGCGTCGATGTGCGGCGACTTCACCTGCGGGTCGCCGTAACAGCCGAGTTGGGGCCGCAGATCATCGACCGTGATCAGGAGGACGTTCAGGCGTCTGGCGGCCGCGTGGGCGACCAGCGGCGCCAGCAGCGAACCTGCGAAGGCGCGGCGCGTGATCATGGGCGGCCTCCGTAGTACGGGATGCCCAAGGCATCCATGGCGCCCTTCAGATAGCCGACCGCGAGGATCTTGCCGGCGATGGCGTAGCCGGGCTTGGCGTTCGACTCGCCGTCCAGAGTGGGCGCATGGTCCGGACGCATGGGGCCGGTGAAACCGGAGTCCTGGTAGACCTTCAGATCCAGCGCGAGGTTACCGGGGCCGTTGTCATGGAACGTCTCGCGAAAGTGCTCGCGGGTCCCCACGATGTCGCGCAGGTGAACGAAAAAGATGCGCTGGGCCGCGCACCATTCGCGCACCAGGACAGCGGTGTCTTCGCCCATGAGCCTGAAATTCGCCTGGCAGAACGTGATGCCATTCGACGGACCGTTGTGAAGGGAGAGCACGCGGCGGAACGCGCCGGCAGTAGTGAGGATGCGGGCGATGCCGCGCAGGGGCGACACGGGCGGGTCGTCCGGGTGAATGGCCATCCGTAGGCCTAGCTGGTCCGCCAGCGGCAGAACGGCAGCGAGGAAGTAGGCAAGGTTGGCCCACAGTTGCTCCTCGGTGACGATGCCCCACGGAGTGGGTCCCTCGCGCTCGGCGGTGGACCAGTCGAATTCACTGACCAGTGCCCCGGCGCGCTCGGGGACCGCGGTGCTGGTGCGGTACCAGCCTAAGCCCGCCATCCAGTTGTAGCAAAGCAGCGTGACGCCCTCCGCGGCCAGGGCTCGCATCACCGCGAGGTAGTTCTCGATCTCTTCGTCGCGGCCGGGCAGACCGAGCTTGATCTTCTCGGCCGGGACGGGATGGCTTTCGACGCCCGCAAAGAGGAGGCCCGCGTCCTCGAGTTCGCGCTTGACGGACGCAATGACGGCGGGAAAGCGATCGCGCGGAACGTCGGCCAGGACGGGCGCGAGGCGGGCGATGGCATGGGTGACACCCGATTGCGCCGCGATGCGCATCTTGTGCTGATCCCCGGGGTCGAAGAGTTCGGCGATTTGGATCATGCGGCCTGCGCCGCGCGCGTGCGGGCGGCTCCTTTCCGGAAGAAGAACAGGCAGTCGGCGGTCAACAGGAGTCCACCGATCACATAAAAGGTGGCGGTGGAGGAGAGGGCGATGGAAAGATCGAACTGCTGGGAGAGGCGGCCCGTGAACCAGGGTCCGATGCCGCCACCGCAGAAACCAACGGCGAGCATCAAGCCGGTGGCGGTGGAGCGCGCGCCGGCGGGCACCACCTCAAACGGTGATGCAAACAGATTCGAATCGTAGAGGCCACGGCAGAAACCGAAGAGCGCCAGTGCCACAAAGACGATGACCGGCGCGGTGGCGAAGCCGGTAAGGAAGATGAACGGCGCGCCACACAGCAGGCCGGCGGCTTGGATGGCGGGCCGGCTGACGACGTTGCGGAGTGCGAGGCGATCCGCGAGGCGCCCTCCCAGCAGCGTGCCGGCCATCGCCCCCAAGTGATGCCACAGGGTCGCGTTCAATCCAGCGGACGTAAGGTCCATGCCGAACTTGCGGTAGAGCAGCGTCGGCATCCACGTGAGATACGCGGTGAGGGCCACGAGCATCGCCAGGAAGCTGACCGTGTGCAAGGAGAACGACGGGTTCCGCACAGCTTCGACGCAACGGCCCAGCACCGTGCCCGTGGCGGACCCCGCGGGCAGCTCCGTGGAGCCGCGAGCGGGCTCCTTGAGCAGGAGCGACGTGGCGGCGGCGACGGCTATGCCCGCGACTCCGAAGACCAGGAACGACATGCGCCAACCGTAGTGTTGCCCGATGTACCCGGCGAGGCCTCCGCTCACCATCACGCCGAAGTAGTTGGCCGTTTGATGCACCGAAAGCGCCGTGGAGCGTGTGGCCGGTCCGTGCAAGTCGCTGATGAAGGAAGCGGCGGCCGGATAGTAGAACGCTTCTCCGGCGGCGGTGAAGGCGCGCAACAGCACGAGGAGGGTCAACGACGTGGCGAGGCTGGAGCCGAACGTGGCGGCGCTCCAGAGCGTCAGGGCGGCGATGATGATCCACTTCCGGCTGAAGATATCGCCGGCGCCGCCGGCCAGCGGAACCAGGACCGCGTAGACCCAGAAGAAGACGCTGCTGATGGCTCCCAGTTGGACGTCGGAGAGATTCATCTCGGACTTCACCAGCGGGAAGACCGAGAAGATCACCTGGCGGTCCGCCTGGTTGAGGAAGAAAATTGCCCAGAACACGGCCACCACCCCCCAGGCGTACCAGCGCCAGGCCGGGGAGGCCGGGGAGGTTGCACCAGGGGTTTCGGTCATGGTTGATGCCATGCTATCTCGCCTCGATTGCCGGGTTGCTGGGGCTGGCAGCCGCGGGTTCCGGGCCGTGCCGCATCCCTAGAAGATCAGCTTCAGCGCCAGTTGAATCCGGCGCGGATCGTAGTTGGTGACGTAGCCGGCGATGACGCCGAAGTTCTGCGCCGAGCGGTTGGTGCCGGGGTTGCCGAAGGTCACCGTGTTGGTGAGGTTGAACGCTTCGGCACGGAACTGCGTCCGGATGCGTTCGGTGATGGGGATGTCCTTGAGCACCGAGAAGTCGAGACTGAAGAGGCTATCGGTGCGGGTGCTGGGCAAGTTGCGGGGTGTGTTGCCGAAGGTGAAGGCGGGAATGACGGCGAAGGCGTCGGTGTTGAACCAACGGTCGATGCTCTGATTGGAGATCGCGTTGGGATCGCCCACGACGTTGGGGCGGTTGCCGCCGAAGGGCACGCCGTTTTGGGTGATGCCAATCGGTTCGCCGCTTTGGAGGGTCATGATGCCGCCCAGGTGCCAGCCGCCCAGGAAGGTGCGCATCAGGCGGCTACCGTTCCCAAAGGGGAGCGCCCACAAGGGCGTGATGACGATGCGGTGGGGCAGGTTGATGGTGGAGACCGCGCGCTCGGCCCGCAGATTGTTCCAGTCCTGGACGCCATTGTTGCCGCCGTTGAAGAAGGCATTGACACCGTTGCCGGTGTTGTCGTCGATGGTCTTGGTCCAGGCATAGGAAATGAGGACGGAGAAACCGTTGGCGAAGCGCTTCTCGGCGCGGACCATCAGGGCGTGGTAGATGCTGCTGGCCCAGTGGTCGATGGTACCGGCGCCGGCGAATTGGGGGAAGGTGTCCAGCAGGCTGCCGCGGGAGACGTTCGCGGCGCTGAGGTTGCCCGTCGTGATGACGCCGGCGTAAGGGTTCGGGACCAAGGCTTGAAGTTGCGTACCTTGCGAGAGGAACTGGGCGGGGAGGAAGTCGTAGGCGCGGCTGGCAGGCAGATGGACGCCACGGTTGCCGGCATAGCCGACCTCAAGAATCCAGTCGCCGCGGAACTGTTGTTGGACGTTGAAATTCCATTGCGCGGCGTACGGCACGGCCAGGGAGCGGACGTTGCCTTCGGCGTTCACGCCCAACGCCGCTCCGGGGCCGGCGGCGGAGCCCAGCGGCTGGCGGATGTTGTTGGGGAAGGGATCGTTCAACGTGTCGGCGGGGGTGAATCCGCCATCGCGGCTGGTGACCATGTCGGAATCGAGGCCAAAACCGGCCTGGCCGAGGCGCACGAAGTTACCGGTGGTGGGGGCGTAGTAGATGCCGTAGCCGCCGCGGACCACGGTGCGCGGCATTACCTGGTAGGCGAAGCCGAAGCGCGGTCCGAACAGGTTGTGCCAATTGTCGCGGTAGCCACGGCCGAGTCCGCCGGCTCCCGGATAAGTGGTTCCGCCCGTGAATTGCACGCCGCCCACGGAGTAGCGCAGGGCCGGATCGAAGTTGCTGATGGCGTTGTAGCGGTCCGTGGTGGCGCCTTCGTACTCCCAACGCACGCCGAGATTCAAGGTCAGCTTGGGCGTGACCTTCCAATCGTCCTGGAGGAACGCCCCATGCGCCTTGGCGGTGTAGGTAGTGAAGGGTCCTACGCGCGCGCTTCCGGAAGTGGGCGTCCCGAGCAGGAACGTGGCCAAGCCATGTCCGGAGTTGATGGCGGTGTTGTTGGGGTTGGGGCCGCGGGTGAAGTTGCGGCCGAAACCGAACTGGAGCGAGGATGAGTTCTGCGAATTGTTCAACTGATAAAGGCGCGATTCCAAACCCATCTTGACGGTGTGGCGGTTCTTGATCCAGGTCAGTGTGCCACCGAAGGTCCAGGAGTTGTTGGCTTGCACCAGGTGATCGCCTTGATCGCTGCCGATGGCCGTGAGATCGCTGATGTTGAAGCGGGGGAAGGTGGGGACGGGAACCTGCGTGTTGAGTTTCGTGGGCATCCCGATGGTGCCGACGTCGAAGCCGAAGCTGCGCACGATGCGCTCGGGGGCGTAGCGGTTGATGCCGGCGCGGCCTTCAAATAAAACGTTGGGCTTGAGGGAATCGGTGTAGCTGACCACGCCGCTGTTGCGGAAAAAGAACAGATCGGAGGTGTTGATTTCCGATTCGTTGCCGTAGTAATTGGGAGAGCCGCGGAACGTCTTGTCGTAGGTGTAGCGGCCATACACGCGCCGTACGGGGGTCAAGTAGTGGTCGATACGGACCCCATAGAGATCCTTGTCAAGCGGCGCGGAGCCCTGCCCGAACAGGTTATTGGCTTGGGTGAAGGGGGCGCCGGGATCGTTGGGGAGCGGATAATAGCGCAGCACGCCGGTGGCGGCGCGGCTGATGCGGGCGGCGGGGATGACGGCACCCGGAAAAGGATCGCGAATGCGGTTGGCGGCGTTGGCGGGGTCGACGCGCGTGGTGTTGGGATCGTAAATGGAGATGGGGTTATTGGCGCCCGCTAGGGTTTGCGAGAAATTGCCTTGGCGTTGCAACTCCGTGGGCACGGTGCGGAAGCCGCGATCAAGCGTGCGCTGATGGAAGCGTTCCCAATTGGCGTAGAAGAAGGTCTTGTCCTTGCGGAGGGGACCGCCGGCGGCGGCGCCGTATTGGTTGAATACGAACGGGGGACGGCTGCGGTTGGCGCGGTTAGAGAAGAAATCGTTCGCGTTCAGGACCTTGTTGCGGAGGAACTCGTAGGCCGTGCCATGAAATTCGTTGGTGCCGGACTTGCTGATGACGTTGATGACGCCGCCCGCGGTCCGTCCGTACTCGGCGCTCGGATTCTTGGTGATAACCCGGAACTCCTGGGTGGCGTCCACGGAGAGGGTGACATTCATGCCGCCTGATGTGAAGTTCTCCGCGGCCACGCCATCCACCATGTAGTTATTCGACGAGGGAGGTCCGCCGCCGATGGAGGCGCGGGAGCCGTCGAAGCTGGAAACGGGAAGATCGCCAAAGCGGCCCGTGGCGCGGACGCCGGCTTGGAGAGAGGCAAGCGCGAGCGGGTTGCGTCCCACCAGGGGAAGGTCAACCACGCTCTTGTTGGTTACGACGGCGGACAGCGACGGCTCTTCGGTCTGCAACAACTGCGCGGCGCTGGACACCTCGACGCTCTCGGAAATGGCGCCGACCTCGAGCGCGAAGTCGGCCCGGAGCACCTGGCCTTCATCGAGGTTCAGGCGCGTGCTCCGCGCGGTGCGGAATCCAGTGGCGGTGACGACGACCTCGTAGGGTCCGCGGGTCAACAGGGGAGCGGTGAAGTAGCCCTCGAGGTTGGACTGCAATTCGCGTGCGACGCCGGTATCCAGATTCTTCACGACCACCTTGGCGTTGGGTATGACGGACTGGGTGGAGTCAGTGAGTCGGCCGGTGATTTGCGCCGTTTGGGCTGGGAGAAGACCACAAAAGAGCAGCGCAACGAGGGCGGCAAAGAGAAAGCCACGAGGTTTCATCGGATTGAACTATGCCAGAGATCATGCATACTTACAAGTGAATGTTTGGAACGGATTATTGAGGAACAGGAAACGATGAACTTCGATTTACTGAGGACTCTGACCACGGTGGCCGAGACGGGGAGTCTGGCGGCGGCGGCGCAACGCCTGCATCTGACGCCGGCGGCGATTCACAAGCAGTTGAAGCTGCTGGAAGTGGAGTTCGGCGTGCCGCTTTATGAGAAGGTGGGGCGCGGAATTCGCATGAGTGCTTCCACGGCCTTGCTGTTGCCCTATGCGGAGAGCGCGATGGCACAGATTGCCGCGGCCCATCAGGCGATTGAAGAATGGCGCGGCGTGCGCCGGGGACTCGTACGGATCGGGAGCGGGCCCACGCTGGGGAGCCACTGGCTGCCCCGGTTGCTGGGGAAATTCCGGGGATTGCACCCGTCGGTAGTCGTGACGGTGGATTCGGGTTCGAGCGAAGAATTGCTGACGAACGCTCGGTTAGGGCGAATCGATCTGGCGCTGCTGCTGGCTCCGCCTGGAAGGAAGGAATCCGGCTTTGAAGTGCTGGCGACATGGCGCGCGCGGCTAGTGTTTGTGACGGCAGACGCGTCATTGGCGCCAGACGGTAGCCTGCGGAGCCTGTCGGCGCGGCCGTTTCTGGGGTACCGCAAGGGAAGCCGGATGGACGCGATGGTGGAGGGCCATTTTTCGCGCATGGGCATTGAGCCCGATACCGTGATGCGTTTCGACAACGCGGACGGCATTCGCGCCATGTTGCGCACGGGTTTTGGCTTTTCGCTGCTGCCGGCATGGATGGTTACCGAGGATCTCGCCGGCCGCTTGCGGATCCTGGGGCCGGCGGGGCGGATGCCGACGGCGCTGGTGGAACTGGTGCGGTTCGCAGAGTCGCCGCTGTCACCGGCGGCGCGCGAGTTGGTGAGGTTGGCCCGGGCCGAGCCACTGGAAGCAAGCGTCTAAGCACGCCCAGCGTTTTTCCTGAAAGCGCGTTCAAAGAAATCCTGCCGTGCCGATACGGTTAGTGTCGGCGCTGGGGCGACATCACCCGGGCGGGTATCTTTCGTCCAGCGCAACTGGGAGTTTTCACTGGGAGCAAAACTGGCGCGGAATTGGTGCCATCAGTGCCTTCCCAGGCTGCAATTTTTCCTAGGTAATCCGAAGAATGTGAGAGAGGTGTTCGTAACATGAAGCTTTCGACTAGGATGTACGGTTCCTTGGGTGGTCTCTTAGCGGCTGGCGCGATTCTCGCCGGCGCCTCTATCTACAATCAGCGCGCCTTGTCGAGCGAACTGGAAACCGCGATCAACAGCACCACCCGGAAGATCGATCTCGTTACCTCAATGAAGGCGTTGGTCTGGGAGGCGGAAACGCATAAGAGGGGCGCGTTTCTGGCGTCCGTTCTGGGCGATCAGGCGCTCATGATGGGCTTCGATCAGAAATGGACTCAGAGCATGGGACGTTTGCGCGGCGCTATGGCGGCGGTAGAGCCGCTGCTGGACGACGAACAAGGGAGGGCCGCAATGGCGAAGATGAAGGCCACCGCGGATGCCTATGAACCCCTGGTGAAGGAGTTTCTTTCTCTGGTTAAGTCCGGGCGTGCGAAAGAAGTCGAACGACTCGTGCCGAGGATCGTTCCGCTGGTCGATCAATTCGACGCTATTGGAAACGACTTGATCTCGCAGCAGCGGCAGTTGCTCGAGGAGGCGAAGGCGGACGCGAACCAGGTGTCGACGCGATCCAACGTGATGAGCGTTCTTTTCGCTGTTCTACTGGCCGGCACGGGGGTGATGGCGATGATCACAACCCGGTCAACGGTGAACACGCTGGAGCGAGCCGTGGTTGAACTGGGCGAAGGATCGAAGCAGGTGGCGCGGGCCGCGCGCCAGATCTCGCAATCCAGCCAGGAGCTTTCGCTGGCGTCCAACTCCCAGGCAACCTCGCTCGAAGAGACTTCGGCGTCGACGCAGGAGATCAACTCGATGACTGCAAGGAATGCCGGGAGCTCAAAGGTCGCCGCGGAGCGCGCGGCGGCGGCGGCCAAGCGCGTCGAAGAGGCGGGTGGCTATTTGAAGGAACTGGTGAACTCCATGGATGAGATCGTCAAGTCCTCGTCCGAGATCTCGAAGATCATTCAAGTGATCGACGGAATCGCTTTCCAGACCAACATTCTCGCTCTCAACGCGGCGGTGGAAGCGGCCCGGGCCGGCGAACTGGGTATGGGCTTCGCGGTGGTTGCCGACGAGGTTCGCAATCTCGCTCAGCGCTCCGCCCAAGCGGCCAAAGACACCGCTTCGCTGATTGAAGGCGCGATTCAGCGAACACAGGAAGGCAAGGCGCGGCTGGCCAGCGTGACCAGCGCTGTTTCGGGCGTGACCGACGACGCCACACAGGTCATGACATTGGCCGACGAGGTGAACTGCGGCAGCGCGGAACAGGCGCGCGGCATTGCGCAAGTGGCTAGCGCGATCCAACAGATGGAACAGGTGACGCAGCAAGTGGCGGCCAGTTCGGAGGAGGCGGCGTCGGCGGGTGAGGAGCTAGCCGCCCAGGCGCAGAGCGTCGATCAAACCGTCGATCGGCTGTCCGAGCTCGTATACGGGAGTAACCGGCGTTAGGCGGTGCGCGGTGCTCCGGCCCGGGCGAAGATCAGGCTTCGATCGCGAGGACGGCGTGGACGTCAATGCGCGGTACGGTGACCCCCCGCTCGGCGTCGATGACGAGTTCACGGTCGTGGGGTAGGAGCACCACGCGCCCCGGCCGTTGCGTGAAGCGGACGGACACGGGTCCCACCGGCGGGATGTAGTCGGACGTCGAGTAATCGCCCGCCACCTGCATGCCGGACGCATTGAGCAGATGCAGATACGTTCTCCCGTCTTTTCGGCGGAGAGCGCTTTCAACCACCGGCGGCGCTTCGATTTCGTAAGCCGGCCGGAACAGTTGCCTGGCCAGCCGCCCCACGAAGCGTCGCACTTCAGGCGCGTGCGTGGCGGCGAAGGCAGCGCCGATCGCGCCGGGCACAAGAATCAGACGGCCCGAACGCACCGCCGCCGCCGAGCCATCGCGCGCGGCGTCGAAGGTCGGGTAGCGCCGCTCGATCACGGCTTCGGCAGGAGCATCGACATCCTGCCAGATGCCGCTGACATTGCCGAACGACTCGTCGCCGGGGACGAACGCGTTGGTCTGCGCCGGCGCGCCGCGAAGCGCGCATCCCGCAGCCGTGGCGAACATCGCGGCGTTCGCCGCGCCGGCGGCGATCACGCCTGCCCCGGCTCTCAGGCAGGCGAGCACCGCATCGCGCATGTCCTCGCCGATATCCGCCCATTCGGGCACGACCACCAGCGGGTACCGCGGCCCCACCTCCGCGAACTTCCAATCGGGAATCACGTCCACCGAATAGCCGCATTCCACCAGCGCGTCGATGAAACCGCGCGCCGGGCTCACGGCCGCGCCCCAGCCGCCGAACAGTCTCTTCGCCGTGCGGTACAGCGTCCGCTTTGAGAACAGCACGCCCACCTGCGGCACGCTCTCCGACTTGTGGCTCGCGGCCTGCCGCGCGCGGCAGAAGCCGGCCACCGTGCCCATCACTTCGATCAAGCGCTCGTCGAGCTTCCCTGCCCGGGTGGGCTGATAGTAGATCTGGAACCCGCCGCCCTGCGCAAGGACCACCGACGCCTCCTGTTGCAGCGCCACGGCCGACTTGTGCACATTGCCGACGGAGTTGTTCCGCCCCCACTGAAAGCCCCACGCCATCAGGTCCCACGGCTTGCCGATCTGCGCGAGATAGCGCGCTTCCAGGCGCGCCGAGGAGATGCTGGCGTTGCCGAGGAAGTCGCCGCTCACAAAGTCCACCGGAAGTTCAGGACGCTCCGGCACGTAGGTCGAGTAGAGCCAGTTGCTCGCGATCTGGAAGCGCGGACGGAACCGGTGTAACTCGTCCGCGTAGTGGCGGACGTAGTCGCGAAAGCGCTGCCGATTGAATTCGAGGAACTCCTGCCAGCGCGGATCGCCGGGCGTCTTCGGCAGCGGCGCGCCGAAGGCCTTCGCCGCGGCCTCGGAGTAGTCGGGCTGCACGGACCAGCACTCGCCGTCCACCCACACGCCGTCCAGGTCGTAGCGCGCGGCCGCCTCCTTCAACTGCGGGATCATGCGTTGATCCACGTACGGTCCGAACACGCTGGTGTTGTTGGGATCGGGCTTGCCGTCCGGACCCACGCGCGCCCACTCGGGGTGGTCGGCGACGGCAACGGAATCCCAGACGCCGGAGAAATGGATGAACAGCCCCACGCCGTGGCGCGCCGTCACCTTGCGCCAGATCGCAAGCGAATCGCGCACGATGCCGCTGGCGGGGCGGCTCACCTTCGACTCGTAGCCCAGGAAACCGGCGTGGCCCTTGCAATCGTACTGCACGTAGTCCGGCTTCACGCGCGCGAGGAAGCGCTCTACCATTTCTTCCGAAACGTCGCGGCCCAACGCCGTGTCCTTGTCGTTCGGGTGCAGGTCAAAGTGCATGCCGAAGAAGCACTCGCTGCGCCGCAGCGGCGTCTTTTGCGCGGCCAGTGGCGCCGCCGGCGCCAGCGCGGCCATTCGGGCGAAATCCCGTCGGGTCCACATCGCTACTACAATATAGAAGTCCTATGAGCCTGGATATCCTGGAGCGCGAGCGCGAAGGCGTGACGATCGTCGACCTGAAAGGCCGCCTGACGGTGGGGGAGGGCGTCTCGCAGTTACGCGAGCATCTCAACAAGCTCACGTCGGAAGCCCGCACGAAGATCGTGCTCAACCTGCAGAACGTCGATTACATCGATTCGACGGGCCTCGGAACGCTGGTCATTTGCTTCACCAGCAACAAGAAGGCGGGCGGACAACTGAAGCTGCTCAATCTCAACAAGCGGAACATCGAACTGCTGGTGCTTACCAAACTCACCACCGTGTTCGAGCTCTTCACCGACGAACAGGACGCGGTAAACAGTTTCTTCCCGGACCGCGAAATCAAGCGCTTCGATATCCTGAGCTTCGTGCAGCAGCAGCGGCGCTCGGAAGAGAGTTGAGCGCGCCCAACCGGCTGCCGCTCCGGCAGCAGGCGTCGCTCCTTCGCTCCCGTGCGCTCTCGCCCGTGGAATTGGTGGAGGCGCATCTGCGCGAGATCCGCGAGCGCAACCCCGCGATCAACGCCTTCGTATCGGTGTTCGAAGAGGAAGTGCTGGCCGCGGCCCGCGTCGCGCAAGACACGGAGCCTCGTGGGCCTCTGCACGGCGTGCCTGTCACGGTCAAGGACAGCTTCGATATCGAGGGCCGGCCAACGCTGTGCGGCAGCCGTCTGCGCCGCGGCCACAGGGCCGCCCGTGACTCGGCGGCCGTGCGCCGCTTTCGCGAGGCGGGGGCGATTCTCCTCGGCAAAACCAATACTCCGGAATTCCTCTACAACTGGGAAACGGACAACCACGTCACGGGCCGGACCAACAACCCCTGGGACCCCACTCGGACCAGCGGCGGATCGAGCGGTGGAGAAGCGGCGGCGATCGCGGCCTTCTGCTCGGCTGGCGGCATTGGCAGCGACGGCGGCGGGTCGATCCGTTTCCCCGCGCATTGCTGCGGCATCGCGGGCTTGAAGCCGACGCCGGGACGGGTCTCCGCCGCGGGACACTTCCCGGAGATCGCGCATCCGGGCGGACTACTCGGCGTGGGCGGGCCGATGGCGCGGGACGCGGCCGACCTCCGCGTGCTGTTCGAAGTGCTGGCGGGCTACGATTGCGAGGATCCTTTCTCCGCTCCCGTTCCCTTGCGCTCTACGGACCTGAAGGGCCTGCGCATCGGGGTGATGGAACAATGGCCGGGCGTGCCGGTGCAGCCAGTGGTGGCTGAGGCCGTGCGGCGCGCCGCGGACGCGCTCGCCGGCCTCGGTTTCGCGGTGGAGCCATTCACGCCCGCGGGCATGACGCTCGCCCCCGCCGTGTGGCAGTTCTTCTTCGTCGACGTCCCCGCGCCGTTCACGCGGCAGTTGATCGCCGGCCGCGAGGACGAGACGCACTGGACCGGCACGGAGTTGCTCCAACGTGTGGAGGGAAAGCCCGAGCCCACGGGGCGCGAGATCGTGGAGATGCTTGCCGTCCGCGACAAGCTGCGCGTTTCACTGCTGCTCCAGATGGCGCGCTACCCGGTGTTATTGCTGCCGCCATGCGCAACACTCGCCTTCCCGCACCGGCAGCGCACATGGCACACGCCGGCGCGCTCGATCGAGTATCTGGAAGCGATGGCGCCACTCACGCCGTTCAACCTGTTCGGCATGCCGGGCCTCGTGATTCCCTGGTCGAAAGTGGACGGCATCCCATGCGGCGTCCAACTCGCCGCCGCCCCTTACGGCGAGGAACTGCTCCTCGCTCTCGCTTCTCACCTGGAAAGGTAACCGCGCACGATCACGCTGTTCAAGCGGACCGGATCGCCCAGCGGCCCGGGCAGGACGTCCAGACAGAGGCGCCCGGCGGAAGACACAACGAAGCCGGTGGTCATCCGCTCACTCCGTCCGCCCAGGCCGGCGTTGTTGAGCATCACGGTGGATTCAAACGCGCGGCGGCGGATCTCGGGCTTGGCGAGGTTCTCGATCAACAACCGCAGGACCTGGAGCTGCGAAGGAAGCCCACTGTAGTAGTGCCAATCGACATCGGTGACCACGAGAGACATGCCCTCGGGCACGCGAAACGGAGCGCTTTGCGTGGACCCGTCGGGGAGGTTGCGGAAGAAATCGATCAAGGCCGGACCACACCCGCCGCGCACACCGGAGCGCATCTCCAGCACCACCATCTGGCTTGGATCGATTGCGAAGACAGGCGCGATCGCCAGGATTGCGACAAGCAGTTTCATACCATCCGTTGGATGTTGCTCAGGGCCGCGCGGTTGCCATCGGCATGCCTCCTGCCCTCGGGCTTGCACGCGTGGCACTACTTGGAGACCTTCACACCGTTTTATACTGGGACGCTCGGCACCGCTCTATGAAGCCTCACCCGCAGGTGATCGTCCTTTGCGTGGGCGAAGAAGCTACGGCCATGGCCGGCGCCCTGGCGGCCGCCATCGAGAACGGCAACGCGCGCGTGGCGATCGAGTCCACTCCACCCCGAAGCCTCGACAACGCGCCGGCCGTCGCCATCCTCATACCGCGCAAAGGCCGCCCGCGCGGCGCGGAACTCCTGAAGTGGGCCGAAGATGCCGGAGCCAAGCCCGCGATTCCCGTCCTGGTGGGCGAAGGGGCGACGGCCAGTCTCACCGGCCGCCGCGCTCTGCGCATGCGAACCACCGCCGAAGCGGGCCGCGTCGCCCGCCAGATCCTCGCCCTGGCCGGCCTTGGTCCCGAGGAGCGCCCGGTGATCGCGATCCGATACGCCCGGCCCGATTCGTGGGATGCCGAGCAACTTGCCAAGCACCTCTCCAAACGATTCCAGATCCTGCTCTCGCCCGACAGCGACAAGTGGCCGGAGGAGGCCGCCGCCCTACTCGCCCTCGCCGGCCCCGCTGCCTCCCCGTCCTCGGTGAACCGAATCGTGGCCAAGTGCGCGGAAGCCGGCACGCCCGCGCTCGCCGTGGCCGTCGGCGCCGCCGAGGCCGCCGGAAGCCACGCCGCCGAGTGGCTCGGGAACGACACGGTCCGTTTCTTCACCCTCCGCAAGGCGCACTATCGGGAGGATGTCGACGAACTCGCCGAACGCATCGAAGCGCTTTTGAGCGGCGAACCCGCAGCAGCCGACGCCCCAGCGCCCTTGCCTCTGCCCACCGGCGCGGGCCGCTATCGCTTCGCCTACCAGGCAGCCTTCGAAGCCCCTCAGCGCTTTGAGTTGCTCGAGAGCATGGAGGTCTCCGGGTTGCGCCGCGTGCTGCAGGAAATGGGCTCCGCCCGCATGGAGCAGCCGCCCAACGCCCTCTGGGGTGCATGGATGGAAGTCGTCCACAAGGACAAGCTGGAGCGCGAATAGTGCCGCCGGAGTCCACGGGCCGCAAACTCGACCGCCTGGCCGCCCGCATCGTCGCCGGCGACGCCGTTTTCTTCATCGGCGCCGGCTTCTCGCTCGATAGCGAAGGCAACTTCGCCGGCGTACTGATCGGCCGCCTCCTGGCCCGCCTCGGCGCCATCCTCGACGCCATTCAAGAGGACGAAGGCCAGGCCCCGCGCGAACTCCTCGACCTCCGCCGGGACATCATCGAAGGCCTTGCCACCACCTTCTCCCTCGGTCGCGATTGCTGCTGGGGGCCGGAGCGCTTCCGCCAGAGCGTCAAGATCCTGGCCAACAACTACTACCTGATCAACGACTGGATCTGCACCGCCTTCGAACGGCTCCTCGCCCACCACGAAGCGCTCGCGCGCCTGGAGGGCCGCATCCGCGAATTGGAATCGCTGACCCCACAGCCTCCCACCCAACGCCTCGAAGCGTGGCGCTACGTCCCGTTGCTCGACCTCGGCCGCACCGCTGCCGGCAAGGCGCTTTTCCTCGATACCATGGGCTTCGCGGATCGCGGCGTGATGGCCGGCGACCCCCTCGCCGAATCTCTCACCGAAGTGGAACAGAGCTACCGGCAGCGCATCCGTCCGCGCCATTTCGTCCTGGCCTGGCTCGCTCTGGAAGGCGTCCTGCCCGCGGTGCTGACCACGAACTACGATCTCCTTCTAGAGGGCGCCTACCGCCTGGCCGGCCTCCAACCTCTGCCCGCCCCGCCAGGTTTTCAGCCCCATCCCGGTTTGCCGCGCCGCCGCCGGCTCCGTTACTTCACCCCGATCGCCGATGCGCACCAGTTCTTCACCGGCGGCGACGCTTTCCAATCCGCGGTCATCGTGAAGATCCATGGCTGCGTCCGCCACTATCGCCAGGCGCGCCGGGCGGGCGAACGCGACGCCCGTGAGGTCGAATCCGCCGGCCGCGGGGCGATGAGCGATCTGCACGGCGATGGGGCCCGCGCCTGGGCCGGCTCTCTTCCGGCCCTGGTTTTCACCTTTCGCGAAATCCAGAATTGGCGCGACGATTCCTGGTCGCGCGACTACCTCCAGACGCTCCTGCGCACGCGCACCGTCGTGTTCGCCGGCTATAGCGGCTCCGACCCGGTTATCCACGACACTTTTCGCAGCGTGTATGAGGAGATGGCCTCCTATCTCCAGGAGCCGCCCGCCGCGTGCGGAGCCCCCTCCAGCGCCCCGGCATTCTTCTTCGATATCTCCGCCAACCGTGCCTTCCACGCCCTCGAAATCCTGCGCGCCGCCAGCCTCGCCGCGGGCGAAGCCGAATCTTCCCTCACCGCGCATCCCAACCTGCTGCCCTTCGAAATCGGGAGCGGCTTCCCGGGCCTGGACGAAATGATGCTCTGGCTGTTTCATCTCGCCTACCGCAAGATGCAGACCGAAGCCCTGGAGAGCGATCTGCGCCGCGCCGCCTACTCGCTGTTCGGACGGCCCTGTCCCGAAGCCGAAGCCGCCGCGATCGC
This sequence comes from Bryobacteraceae bacterium, assembly GCA_031969915.1. Taxonomy (GTDB): domain Bacteria; phylum Acidobacteriota; class Terriglobia; order Bryobacterales; family Bryobacteraceae; genus DALYJJ01. The sequence continues at coordinate 32,439 of DALYJJ010000057.1, forward strand.
CGCCAACTTCCGTTCCCTGGTGGAAGCCGAACAGCAGGCCGTCGACGCCTGCGGGCCACAGGACCCCGAACGAAGCCGCCGCCGTCTCCGCCAACTCACCGGCTGGACCGCGGGTTTCCACCGCGCGCTGTTCCGCGAATTCGCCGCCGCCGACCTCCTCCTCCGCTCGCCCCAGAGCGCCAACTACGCCTACGCTGCCCTCCGTTGGCCGTGGTATGAGCCCATGAACGATCATCCGGAGTGGGCCGCCTGGGCGGTGGTCCTGGAACTCGCCCTGCGCCGGCGCGCCGCCGGTTGGGTGGGCGTTGCCGAAGACTGGCGGCAGCCTGGGTGGTGGATCGAACCCGCCAGTGGCGAGCGTCCTTCCGTCCTTCTGCCCGCGCGCCCGGCCGAGCAGATCCCGCGCGCCGCCCCCCGCCGCCGGCTCTCCATCGAGCTCCAGGAGCTGCGCCGCATGTCCTCGCGGCGCCGGGTGGAAGGCGGCCAGGACCTCCTTCCCGAACACACCTGGACGCTGCGCAGCGAAGCCGTGCCCTGGTGGCATGAGAACGACGCCAAACGGCTCGATGAAACTCCCTCGCCGCTCACCCTCTGGGCCTGGGCCGCCGGCATCGACGAAAGCCCCGCCGGCGCCGCCGATCGGGCGGACCAGTATTTCGGCGGGCGGCGCGGGAAGGGTGGCGTAACCATGGCCGGCCAGGCGGAAGCGAAAGTCGAAATGGCTCCTGAAGAATCCATCGCCGGCGCACTGGAAGCGATGAGCGTCCGCCGCTGCTCCACGCTCACCGAACTGTGGGGACTCGCCGTCGGCGATGTGCGCGCCGCCGTCTCTGCCCGCTTCGTCGTCGCTCCCAAGCTCCGCGTGCTCGAGCACCACGACCTGGCCCCGGCCCTCATCGTCTACGACCCGGGCCTCGCCGTCATCGGCCTTGTCGAGTTCCTCGACCTCGGCTCCGCCCACCTGGTCACCGAACTCACACAGCACATCGATCGCGCTGCGTATCTGCGCCAGCTCTGCCTGATCGAGGGGGAGCGCGCCCGCAAACACGCGCTGACCGTCGAACTCGTGCTGGTCCTCCGCGGGGGCGAAGCGCTCGACTACGAAGATCGCGTGGGCACCGTGCTTCGCCGCATCGCACGTGAAACCGGGTACTTCCGTGTCATCGGAGTCAACCTGCTGTATGAACAGCCCGACGGGACCTACCGCGAGAGCGATGTCCGGCGCGCCTTCTGCTGGCTCCTGGCCGACACGCGCAAGTGGCTCGCCGGCGCGCGCGAGTCGGAGCCGCCGCGGCTCTCCCTCAAGCTTGTGAACTACCGCCTCCCCGGCGTCCGCAAGTACCGTTTCGCCGCGGAAGCAGCATTCCACGTCATCCACGGCTCCAACGGTTCCGGCAAGACCAGCCTCAGTGAATCCCTCGAACTCCTCGCCACGGGCACCGTCGAACGTCTCCAGCGCGAACCGGCCTACTTCCCGAACGTCCGCTATCGTCCGAAGGGAACCGCGCCCGGGCAGCCTCTGAGCGCGGCCCGCCTGGCCCTCCATTCCCGCTCCTCCGGATCCAGCCGCGGCGCCCGCGCCGTGGTCGCCGAACAGCCGCCTTCCCCGGACGCGAGTGACCACCGTGTCCTCTGGCGCCCGGAGACGCCGCCCCTTCTCTCCGCCGATTCATTCCGCCTCGACCAGGTGCTCATGGATCGCCTGGTCCGCTGCGACGAGGTCACGCGCGCCGCTCTCTTCCTCCGCGCCTTCTTCCCCGAGGACCGCCCCCTCTTCGACGCCCTCGCTGAAGCGACGCGCCAGTTCGACGCAGCACACAGCCGCCTGCCCGCCGCGCTCGCCGGCATCAGCCCGGCCGACCTTCCCGACGCCCTCGAATGGCTCCGCCTCCCGCCCCAGAAGTGGACCGCCGGAATCCTCCCCACCATCGAACCCTGCCTGCCGGTCGCGGCCTCCGGACTCCAACTCCTCGCGCCACTCGACGGAACCCTCCGCCGCCTCCTCGAACGGTACGACAAAGAGCCCGGCAGCTTCGCGGGTCTTGAACCGGAGCTGCGCCAGATCGACGCCGCCCTGGCTGCCCTCGCGCCGAAACTCCCGGACGCCATCCGTCACCTCCGCACCGCCCTCGCCGTCTTCGATGAGTTCGATCAGTGGCGCGCAGGACGCCAGATCGAGCGCGGTAAGGACTTCGCAACCGCGCTCAACGACTGGCTCGAACTCCAGGCGCTTGCCGACCTCGTCGCCAAGTACCACGACGTCGCCGCTACTCTCGCTCAGGCCCGCGCGGCCGGCTGGAAGCCCCGCCCCGAACACGCCGCCCTCTTCGCCGGAGTGCAGGAGAATCCCGATCGGATCGAGTTCCTGCATCGTTGCCGCGACGAACTCGCCCGCGCCCGCGACGAGGCCCGTGCCCGCGTCAGTTCCTGGACCGGCGGCGCCGGG
>DALYJJ010000057.1:34904-35978 GCA_031969915.1 Bryobacteraceae bacterium
CAGCCCCCGACGCGCACGAGCGCCCGCCCCGCATCCACCTCACCCCAGGTGAAATCGAAAGCCTGAACGGCGCGGGCTACTGGCTGGCCGCCACGCGTGACGCCACGGGGCGGCTGGGCGACCTCTTCGCCGATGCCCTGCGCTCGGACCAGGCCCGCACGCTCGCCCGCGCAGTCATCGGCTACCCGCAAGGCTGCGCCCCCGCCGCCGCCGAAGCCCGTGCCATGCTGGCGGTCTGCGAGACCCTGGCTGGCGCCACCGCACCGGTTTCCGCTCTCGAAAACCTGAAACGCTGCCACGAAGCCCTTGCCGCCTTCGAAGAGCGCCGCCGCCAGCACCAGCGCGCCGCGGAGAGCTTCCTGTCTCAAATCGCCGGCGAGACGGGCGAGGCCCACCAGATCAACGCCGCCGTCAACGAACTCCTCTCCCTCTTCAAGCCCGCTCCGTGGGCGTACCGCGACATCCGCCTCCTCGGCCGCCACCGGGGCGCCGGCGACGGCGCGGGTGGAGAAGAACTCTCACTGCGCACCGCCGACAACGCCCGCGCCGATCTCCGCTTGAACACCTCGGAGACCAACGCCCTCACCCTCGCTCTCTTTCTCCTCTGCGCTCCCCGCCTGGATAACCCGCTCCGCCTTCTCGTCCTCGACGACCCTCTTCAGAACATGGATGAGATGACCGTCAGCGCCCTCGCGCGCGGTCTGGCCAAGCTGATGCGGATCTACCCGCGGGGTTGGCAGGTCATCGCTCTCTTCCACGGCGAAGAGGACCTTCATCGCATCCGCGAAGAAATCCCCAGCGCCGTCTACCGCCTCCCCTGGCTCAGCCCCAACCCCTCCGCGCGCCCGGTCGTGGTCCAGGAGGAAACGGCGGAAAGCACGTTCCGGCGCGAACTGCAGAAGCTGGAGGAACTGGTCAACTGAACCAGCCGCACTAGCATGCCCACCCCGCTCACCCGCCGCCACTCCCTCTTCGCGCTCGCCGCCGCCGCCGCGCCCGCGCCGGCCGTGGGCGCGCCCTCGCTCCTGGTCACCCGGCACGACGATCGCGTCAAGGCGCTGCTCGCCCAGCAGC
>DALYJJ010000058.1:0-35671 GCA_031969915.1 Bryobacteraceae bacterium
CTCCGTGGACACGGCCGTCAAGGCCCTGAAGCAGGGCGCCTACGACTACATCACCAAGCCCTTCGACCCCGATGAACTCGTGCACCTGGTGAGGAAAGCCCTGGAACACCAGGCGGCCAAGCGCGAGGTCGAGCGCCTGCGGGAAAACCTCCAGGACTCGCTCCCCGCTTCCGACCTGGTTGGCCAGAGCCCGGCCATGAAACGCGTCATGGAGCTGATCGACACGGTGGCTCCCACTGACGCTACGGTACTGCTCACGGGCGAAAGCGGCACGGGCAAAGAGGTGGTCGCCCGCACGATCCACGCTCGCAGCGCAAGGCGATTCATGCCCATGGTCGTCATCCATTGCGGTGCGCTCACCGAGACGCTGCTGGAAAGCGAGTTGTTCGGCCACGAGCGCGGCGCCTTCACGGGCGCACAGTTCCGGAAGAAGGGCAAGTTCGAGGTCGCCGACGGCGGCACGGTCTTCCTCGATGAGATTGCCGACATCAGCCTGAAGACGCAGACCGATCTCCTCCGCGTGCTGCAGGAAAAGGAGATCACCCGCGTCGGCAGCACGGAGACCGTCGAAGTCGATTTCCGGTGCATCGCGGCCTCCAACAAGAGTCTCGAACGCCTGGTGAAGGAAGGCACCTTCCGGCCCGATCTCTTCTACCGCCTGAACGTGTTTTCGATCGAGATCCCGCCGCTGCGCGACCGCCTGGAAGACGTGCCCATGCTGGTCAACCATTTCCTGGTCAAGTACGCGGCGGCCATGAACCGGCCGGTCCCGCGCATCGCCTCGCGCGCCCTCGAACTGTTGATGAACTACCAGTGGCCGGGCAACGTCCGCGAGCTCGAGAACGCGATTGAACGCGCCATGGTGATCAGCCGCGAGGCCGAGATTCAGCCCTCCGACTTCCCGTTCCAGTTGCACCCGGTCGAGTCGATGAACGGCGGACGGACGTTGGAGGACGTGGAGAAGGCGCACATCGGCAAGGTACTCGAAGAGACGAAGTGGAATATGTCGCGGACGGCGCGCATCCTGGACATCGACCGCACGACGCTCTACAACAAACTCAAACGGTACGGCCTCCGGTAAGCCATGGGTTGGTGGTCGAGGTCCCCGTCCATTCACCTGGTGGCGGTCGGGCCGCGCGTCTCCCTGGAGCGGCTGGATCGTCTGGCGGCGCTGCTCGCCAAGACGCTCACCATGTCCTGCCGCGTGCGGGACAGTTGGATCGATCCGGCGCCGGCATTCGATCCCGTCCGCGGCCAGTTCCACTCCACGGCCATCCTCCAGGGCATGCTCTCGGCCGCCAACGGGGCCCGGCTTCTGGGCGTCGCCGACGTCGATCTGTTCGTGCCGATCCTGACCTACGTATTCGGCGAAGCGCAGCTCGGCGGCCAGTGCGCGCTGGTCTCGACGTTCCGGCTGCACGAGGAATACTACGGCCTGCCCATCAACGAGGACCTGCTCGCCGAGCGCCTGGCCAAGGAGGCCCTCCACGAACTCGGCCATACATGGGGTCTGAAGCACTGCCCCGACTGGCGCTGCGCGATGGCCTCCACACACGCGGTGGAGCGGCTCGATCTGAAGGACCTCGCGTTCTGCCGGACCTGCCGCGCGGCGATCGTCTGAAGCCGTCCAGCGGCGCGCGAGGTCACGTTCGCGCGCGGCCGGCGATCCTCCGCCTGGCCACCACCGCCAGACCCACCCCGGCGATCAGGGAGCAGAGACCCTGGATGGCCAGCATTCCCCCGTTGTCCACCGCATGGATCGCCGGCGCAAACGCGAGCACCCGAACGGGCACCCGGGAACCAGCCGCCAGCGCCCGGACTGCGTCGCCCGAGCCGCGATACTCTTTGCCGCCGCGGAAGTGAACGTAGTGCACCCGGTAGGTGCGATTGCGCGCGCCCCAGGACGAGACCGAGTATTCGGCGACGGCCGATGCCCGCTCCCCGGCCGCGAGCAGAAGGAGGCTGGCGGTGGCGATCCACAGCAGCCAGACCGCGCCCGCCGCCAGCACCAACGTCCACAGCCAGGCCGCTTTCCTTCCCTTCATCGCCCCAGTTTGTTCACGCCCTCGATCGCCGTCGCTACGCGATCGATGACACCGCGCAGGCTTTCTTCGCCGGAGGTGAGCCGGAGCGACCGCTGACCCGCCACCGGGTCCATCATCATCGTGTTCAGCGACTGCTTCACGCGCTGCCAGTACTCGATGCGCGCCGGATCCGCCTTGGCCCGCTCCAACTGGGTGAGCAGGCGCTGCTCGATCTCCTTGGCCGCGGTTCTGGCCTGCTCCACCATGCGTAGGGCGGCGGGGAGCGGCGCCTTTTCGAGCGACAGTACCTTATCGCGGGCCACATCGGCCGCCTGCTGTGCCCATGGGTCGCGCCAGAGGTTCGGTTGCCCGGGGTTCATGAGCCGGGTAAAGCCCCACTGACGGTAGGCATCCCCGCTCATCGAGGTGGTGATGTTCTGGAACGCTTTCTTTGGATCCTGGCCGAACATCGCCTCCCGATAGGTTTGCTCGTACAATTCCTGCATCCGCTCCTGCGCCTGATGCAGGTTCACCGGTTTGTCCCCCTGGACCAGCCGGAAGCGGCTGGGATCCCGCTCCATCAGGCCGAAGTCGCGGTCCATGTTGAAGGTCTCCCGCTTACCGCCTTGCCGGAACTCACGGAATTCGACGGCGGCGGCGTCGCGCCACTCTCCATTCGGCCCGCGCTCCTGCCAGCGAATGCCGCTCTTCTCCACCGCGGAGCGGAACGCGGGATCGACGCGCTTCCGGTACATCTCGCGGATGACCGAAGTGGCATCCGTCTCCAGCGCCCGTCCCGGGCCCGCCGATCCGCCTTGCTTGATGAGCAGCTTCGCCATGTAATTCGAATTGATTTCCGCCGCTAGCCGCAAGCGCTGCTCACCGGTTGCCGACTTGAAGGCGCCGATCAGCCGCTCGGCCTGGTTGCGCTCATGGACGATCACTGCGTTCGTGCACAGCTCCTGCACCGTCAGGGTGGGGATCTTCGAAGCGGCTTGTCCGCTTCGCGCCAACGAATACGCCTTGGCCGCCTTGGACAGGCCATACTCCACCAGCTTGCCGCCAACGAAAGTGAGGGCCGCGGAGCTCGCCGCTCCGCTCAGCCCGCCTTCCTGGTAGCCGTCCATGGCCTCGACGGCCACCGCGCCGGCAAGGCTCAACTGGCCCACCGCCTCCCGAATGGCCTGCACGGGTCCACCCTCCGCATATCCCGTCACGCCTCCGTAGGCGAATTCGAACCCGGACGTCGCCACGGTATTCGCCGCGGCACTGAACCCGAGCTCCGCAATCGCGGCCGGAGCCAGCACCGCAAGCGCCACGGAGGCGGCGATCTTGGTTCGCTGCGCGTACCGCAACAGATCGTCAGCCGTCTCCGCTTCCTCCTGTGCGCGTGCGCCGGCTGCGAGGTTACCGCCCTGGACCAGATCCGATACGGCCCGGGCCGCCTGTCTCGCTTTCTCCAGATTGCCCGCGGCGATGTCGGCCGGGGAGAGCTGCCGGGCCACGAAATCGCGCACTTGCCGCGCCTGCTCGGCTGACTCTGCCGTACCCGCCAGTCTCATCAGCCCCTCCGCCATCCGCCGCGTTTGCTCTACACGGTCGTTGTACTCGCGAGAGTTGTCGATCATCTGCGCATGCAGCAGTTCGTCCATCTTCGTTCTGGTGTGGACATAGGTTCCGGTCTCCAGTGCCTGCACCAGGTCGCGCTCGGCTTGGATATTCGCTTCGGCGTTGATCACGCGCCATTCGAGCAGGTCCTTTTCGGATGCCGTCTTCGCCTTCGCCAAGTCCGCACGGTCCTTGGCCAGTTGACGTTCGATGGCCTGAATCCAGGTATTGTGTTCGCTGATCGCCTCGCGCCGTTCCTTCTCTCCCATCGCTGGCAGTGCGGCGCCGGGGGCCGCGGCCGAGGCGCCTCCCGACGGCGCCCCCAATCCCAACGCCGCGGCCACCTGCGCGGGCGATGGATCCGCCATCTTAACCGTCGCGTAGCGCTCCGCGGCCTCCAGGCTCGCCGGCGGATTCACGATCATGCGGGCCACGTACAGGGCCGTGAATTTCCGGCGCCGGTTCATCTCGTCCATGCAGTTGAAGTTCGACGGTGCGCACGGCCACGCACCTTCGTCGTCGGGTGCGGCCGCCATCGCGGCGCCCCTCCGTTGACGATCCTGGTCGGCACGCCGCATCGCGTCGACCGTGGCCGGGTTGTACGGCATCGGCGGGTTGAACAAGTCCGCTCTCGAAAACTCGCCCCGGTAGGTGGGCCAGTCCTTGGTCAGACGCCATCGGAGCGTGGTGCCGTTGATCTCAATGGTGAAGTCCTCCTGGCTCGGCTTGTACACTCCCGGACCGGACGGGCGGAGCGTCCACTTCATCACGCTGCAACCCATCTCCGGCAGATCGCACTCGATTTCGCCGAAGGAGCCGTCACGCAGCGGAAAGATCCCGTGCGTGATCTTGTCGTTGATCCAGACCCCCGCGATGGTTCCCGGCGCCGGACCGGTGGGCGCCGCGGACACGGGCGCCGGAGATGCCGCGGGCCGTCCGCCGCCCAGCGCCTTGGCTCGTTCCGCCGCCCGGACCTCGGGCAGGTTCGGAGGATTCCCGGCTTGCTCGGCCCTGGCGAGAATGCGGTTCAGCCTGCCCTGGGCCGCCAGCAGGAGTTGCCGGCTCTGGTAGGCCGCCGCCAGCGCCGTCGCCGCCCCGGCCTCGTCTTCCACTACCGCTGCCGCCACGGCCTGCGCCCAGGCCGCGTCAAACGCCGTGGCCGCATTCGTCACCGTCTCTCGGACCGCCAGTGTCTCCTCGACCAGGGGAGCCAGGTGCTCCAGCGAACGCGCCGCCTCGGGGGACGGGTCCTGGAGGAAACTCGACCACTTTTTTGCGAACTTCCGTTCCTCTTCCGGCGTCATCGGTCCCGCCAGTTCGCGGAACCCGTTCATCGCCATGCCCGCGGCGGCTGCGTATTGGGTGGGCGATGCCGCCGGCCGGCGGCGGCTCTCCGGCATGCCCAGGTCCCCCGCTGCGGCGGGCAGCGGTTGGGCCGGTGCGACGGGCGCCCACAGCACGTCGGCTGGGACGGGCGCCGGCTTGGGCAACCTCGCAACCGCTTTCTCAATCGGATGCGGTCCTGCATACTTTCGGATCTCTTTACCTTTAATCCATCGCAGCGTCTCCAACACCGCCATCCCGGCCGGCGGCGGCTGCTTGACCAGACCCGGCGCCTCGATCGCCATCCGGAACAGCTCGTCGCCTCCGTCCAGGTAGCATTCAAACGATGTCGACTTCGTTCGCGCCTGCTCGCGCCGGATGCACTCAGCAGCTACCTGGCCCAGTTTGCCGCCTGCCAACGGCACGGCCGCGCCTGGCGCCGGCGCCTTCCACTTGGCTACGATGCGGGCGCGCTCGGCCGGCCCCCGGTACGGAGTTCCCTGCTCTTCAAAACGGATCTTCGCTCCGGGCGTGTTTTGCACCAGGTCGCCAGACCATGTCAACGTCAGTGCCTTTGCCGCCACGCTGTCCTTCCACGATGTCTCCGCCTTCATCGCGAGCGGGCCGAACAGCAGCGTGCGAAACACCGGCGCCGTACCCATGTCTTCTGCGGTGTCCACCAGGATCTGCGGCGGCTTCTCCGGGCTAGCCCCGCCGGCCAGCCTTACCTCCCACTGAAAGTCGGACCAGCTCGGCTTGCCTCTAATCATGCCCGCCGCCCGGTCAATGGTGCCCGTGTACGTCCCCAAGCCCGGCCGCTGGATCACGATCCGGTCGCCAGCGATGCTCTCGATCCAGCCCATCTTCTCGATCACTCCGCTTTGCCCGCTCGGAAAGCGCTTCCAGGCGACGTGAAACGATTTGCCATCGGCCAGCACCGTCCACACCGATTCGTACCGGTCCGTGCCGCTCCGCTCGGTCACCGTCCACTTCGAACCGGGGCCGAGCCCCGGGATGCTCGCCGAGGCCTCCGGGGGCTCTGGAGCACGCTCGGCCCCCGGTAGCCTTACTTCCCACTGATAGTCGGACCAGCTCGGCTTGCCTCTGATGATGCCCGCCACTCGGTCAATGGTCCCGGTGTACGTCCCCAAGCCCGGCCGCTGGATCACGATCCGGTCGCCTATGACGCTTTCGATCCAGCCCATCTTCTCGATCACTCCGCTCTGCCCGCTCGGAAAGCGCTTCCAGGCCACGTGAAACGACTTGCCATCGGCCAGCACCGTCCACACGGCTTCGAAGCGATCCGAGCCGCTCCGCTCGGTCACCGTCCACCGCGCTCCCGGCGCCACACCCGGCAGCGTGGGCATCGACTGCGAGGCCCTTGCCTCCTGCGGTCCGAACGCCAGAATCGCCAAGGAAACAAACCAACCGAATGCATGAATCCGGATTTTCATAGCTAGATACCCGTTAGCGCGGCGCCGGCGCACACCAGGCCGCTTCTCACATACCTATCAAGCCGTGCGCGCGGCCACTGTGTCAATCGGCAAGTCGGAGTAGAACTCCATACCACTCGAAGCGGCGAGGCGCGAAGGACTTCCCTGCCCAAATGCGACGTGCGGCTCCAGTATTGGCCGCGCCAGCATGGCGGGGCGTGCGGGGGGATCAGCGAACCGCGGCGCGCTGCGAGGGCGCCTCGCGCACACCGAAGACGTAGGCTCCCTTGTCCTGATAAATGGGGATGACCAGCGGACTCGCGAGGAGACGGGCAACAGCGCCGCCGCGCTCTTCCGGAAAAAGCTCCGCATCGAAGTCGGCCGTGGTGAAGAAGGCGTGCGTGAGGCCTTCGCGCTGGGCGTAGGCGGGAGAATCGGCGAAGGCGTCGACGACCGGTTGCCGTTTGCCGCCGTACCGCAGCCGGGTGGGGACTTCCACGCGGTTGGCCGGCAAGCCGGTGAACAGGTAGAACTCGGTATCCCGGTAGGCGAGGAAGCCCGAGGTGTCCTTGAGATGCGCAGCCGCCCAGGCGTAGGCGGCGCGGCGTGTCTGCGCCCACTTGATCTCTTCGGCGGCGACGCCGGGCAGGTGCGTCGCAATGGCGGAGGCGGTCCGTACCGTCATGTAAACGCCGAGCGCGGCGATCGAGGCCAGGAGTCCGGCGGCGATGGCGCGTTCGGCGAGTTTAGGCTTGACGAGCGCGGCGCGCAGCGCGCTGCCCAAGTGCACGACCTCGGCGGCGAGGCCGGCGAGCAGCAATGGAAACAGCGGATAGAGGAAACGCTCCGTGGGCGGGAAGTTCCAGACCGTCAGCAGCACAGCGCTGCCGGCGGCAAAGAGGGAGTAGACGCTCCATCCCTGCCGGCGGCCCAGGCGGACGATTCCTGCGACGGCGGCGAAGGCAACGAAGCGAAGAATGAGGTGGACGATGGCGACCGGGGCAGGCTCATAGAAGAAGAGGCCATACGTGGCCATCAGCAGCGCGCCGAGATTCTGCCAGAGCATGGGGAGGAAGTTGTCCGCGCCCACGTTGGCCAGGAAGTAGCCGAAATAGTCGGTCTCGTAGGGGAAGCGGTCCGCCGTGCGATGGGCGGACGCCCAGAGTTGCCAGGACAAAGCGGCCAGGACGAGCGGGGCCAGAAATACCGCCGCACGGGGCGCCGCCCGCTTCCATCCTTCGCGGAACAGGAGAGCGATCGGCGCGGCGGCCAGCAGGGGTAGCGCCGCGGAGCGCGTCAGATAAGCCAGCGCCGCCAGAAGGCCGGCGGCAAGGAGGCGGCGCCGTCTGGCCTCGCCGTCGACGAGCAGAACCACTGCCAGCAGGAAACACCCGAAGAAGATCTCCGACATGAGCGTCGAACTCAGGATCAAGGTGTAGGGGTTGAGTGCAACCAGGCACGCGAGCGCCGTGGCGGCTGCTACACCAAAGCCGAAGCGGCGGAACAGGCGCCACGCCAGAGCGACAAACACGGGCAGCGGCAGCCAGGCGAAGAGCGTCGCGAGCGGCAGGTTGGCCGGCGCCTCCGGCTGGATGCGCCAGACCACGGACAAATACAGCGGGTAGAGCGGCGGATACTTGGTCTGGTACGGCCGGCCGGGCAGGCTCTCGATGCGGTACTCGCCGCGGGCGAGCGACTGGGCGGCGGTGAAGTAGAAGCCGTCGTCGTGACGCCCGAGATGCGGCTGATCCCGCAACCGCCAGGCGTTGTGGGCCGACGGGATCAAAGAGAGACAGACGAGCACGGCGGCCTGCCAAGGCCTCATACCATCAAACTACCAAGGGACGCGGCTGGGACCTATCCGGTGATCCACTTAGTAAGTGATAGGGTGAATCACTTGCTACTGCGCGGAGCCGACGAACTTCTGGAACGTGATGTTCGAGTCGGCGGTGAACTTCCGGTAGTTGCGGAAGGCGATTTCGTTGCGGCTGCAGGGCGACGTTCCCAGAGGACAGATGACGTTGTCGCCCCGCGAAGGCATGAGAAACGGCGTCTCGCCGATCCGCACGTGGTCGTACTCCAGGACGCACTCAGCCAGGCGGAAGGGAAAGCCGCCGGGGATGCGCGCGGCGCGCTGTCCGATGCGCAGGACGCGGGCTGTTTCGACGTCGATCCAAATCTCGCCGTCGTAGGCGGGTGTGTAGAACTCGCCGTTATGAACGATACGCCAGTGAGAGTTCTCGGCCTTCACCTTGAAGTCGTAGATGGCCACCAGGCTGGACCCGATGCGCTGTTCGGAGCGTTTGCGGAAGGCGGCATTGGTGAGGGGGCTCAGCACGTCAATCAGCGTGGTGACGAATTCCCCGGTGGTCCAGGCGCCGGTGGATTCCGGGGGCGCGGGGGCGGGGCGGCCATTGATGGAGATGTTGCGATACTCTTCTTTGCCGTTGACCGAGGTGACTTCAGCGGTCACGACATCCAGTTTCTGCCACTGGGCCGGGTTCCCGGCGGAGCGGGTGGTGGCCTGCTCGACTACGAAATTCGGAAGAGTGTCGGCATAGGCGAGGGCGGCTTCGCGGGCAGCAGCGACGGTTTCATCCTCGTTCGAATTGGGCGTGGCGGAGGCGCGAACGCGGGGCCGCGAGGGCTGCGAGCCTGGCGCGCCGACAGGGGGAACTCGATCGGGGGCGGTGCGCCAATCTCCAGGCGACGAATTCCCGGTGGAGGGAGAAGGGGCGGCGCCCGGGGAGGCGGATGCGGATTCGACGGTCGCCATCGCCTCACCCTTTTCAAGGCCTTCCGGTGTCTTGACGGCTGCCGAATCGAAGGGCTGTTCGGCGGCAGTGCGTTCGGCTGGAGTGCCCTTTCTGAGGAGTGTGATGCGCAGCGCGGTCTCTTCGTCGTCGGCGCTGGCCTCGACCTTCAGGCGATCCCCCGGCTTGAGCAGGCTGTCGCGAATGGCCTCGCCCTTGGTGTCGCGAAAGCGGGTCTTCGTGAGAAGGCGGAACCGGAGCAGGCCCTTCTCTTTGCTATCGAGGACCAGGTCCTTGTCACCGAGTTGGCGCAGCGCGCCTTCGATTTGGTGCAGCGCCATGACCAACCCGCCCGAGCCCTCCGGAGAGCGGCGGGCGTCGTCGTTCTCTTTCTCCTTTGGCTTGCGTGTGGGGATCTTGATTTCGGGCACGGGAAGGGGCAGTGTGACGCCGCCGGGAAGGCGGGCGGGGATCTGGCCGGGCGGGACCTGCGACGGCGGATACTGGCCCGGCGGGTACTGCCCGGGAGGGTACTGGCTCGGCGGATACTGCGTTTGCGGAGCCTGGGCGGCTGCCAGAGACGCGGTCACGAACAGAAGAGCAAGCCGCTTCACAAGAATCCCCCTTGTTCGGATTCTACCGCCCCGCAGCGGCCGGAGCGGACGGCGCGCGGGCGTGGCGCGGAGGCCGTTGGGATCATCCGGTGGGTTAGACGCAGGTCGAGCCTGCCAGGTTCTCTCTGTTATCGAGCCAGGAGAGGGCGGACTCACTCTTCTTCCGCCGGACGAGCAAGGGCGAGCGCCATGATCTGCTCTCGCGACCAGCGGTCGATGCCCGGAACGAAGCTCCTCTGGGCGGCTAGACCCGTGACGGCCGTGGCCCGGGAGCGTTCGATGTCGCCGGCAAGCCGAAGGAGGGCCGCTTCGGCGCGGAGAAGGAATGGCAGGTCGGCACCCTGGTCGATGGCCTGGAGCGAAGCGGTGCGGCCATGGGCGAGGCGGTGGCGGACAGCGCCCTCGTACCAGGCGAGTTCGGCGAGGAGGTTGGGCCAGCCGTAGCTGGGGTGATCGCGCTGCAGGGAGGCGGCGCGGTCGATGCAGGGGCCGGCTTCCTCGGGACAACCGCAGTCCATCTTGAAGTAGTACGCGAAGGCGCAACCCTGGGCGTCGTCGAGCGTGGCGTCGTCCAGGGCGGCCGCGGCGGCGACGGCATCGCCCGACCATGTGGAGGGGCGCCGGTCGAATTCCTCCGCCATCAGCACCAGGATGGCGCACCATCGGCGGCTTTCCGGCCCGTCGGACCACAGCAGCTTGAGGAGCGAACCGTCGCTGCGCACGCCGTGACGGACCGCGGGCACCAGCGAGTGGCAGGCGACGAGTACGGAAAACAGTCCCAGCGCGAGAAGCCAGAAGCCTGCCAGAGCGGCGCCCGATCGGATCAGTTCGGCTCCCGGCGCGAGGCACAGCGCGGCGAGACCCAGCGAGGCCGCGGGCCCGCCGGCGACCATCGACAGCATGCGCCGCCGCGCCCCGGATAGCTGCAAGGGCCGGACGGAGGCGACACCTTCAAACCAGTTCTCAGGCCGTGCGAATCGCAGTCCGGCGTAGGTCCTGCGGATGCACAGTGGCCCGGCGGAAAGGCCGTACAGGCGCGCGCCGGCCGCGAGCCCGGCGGCCACATGGCCCAGTTCGTGGACGGCGAGAGCGATCCAGTAGAGGACGGGGAAGGCCAGAATCCACCAGGGCGAGACCACCTGGGAGGGCAGCGCACGCAGGGCGATGAGCGTCACCGCGGCGCCGGCGAGACCGCCGGCGCAACCCCATCGCACAAGCTGACTGAGAGGCGGCACGGTGTGAGTACCAGTATCGCCGGGGCCGGGGACCGTGTCAGGCGCGTGTAAACTTTCTCCCCTTCCTCTTGCTTACCGAGAGGAGCGGCGGTATTCTGATCTCGGTAACCGAGGGGAGTCATCGTGAGCAAACCATCCGACCTGGTCCAGGGGACGCTGGATCTGCTGTTGCTGAAGATCGTGGCGTTGGAACCGATGAACGGTTGGGCGATTTCGCACCGTCTGAAACAGGTCTCGGGCGATATTCTGCAGGTCAGCGACGGCTCGCTGTACCCGGCCCTGCACAAGCTGGAACAGCAGGGCTGGATCAAAGCGGAGTGGAAAGCGAGCGAGAACAACCGGCGGGCGAAGTTCTATTCGCTTACGCGGCTGGGGCGCCGCCAGCTCCAGAAAGAGACCGAGAGCTGGACCCGGCTCTCCGGCGCGATCACCCAGGTGATCGGGCTCGAGGAGGCATGACCGTGGGACCGGAGCGCTGGCTCTACACCGCGCCGTTGCGGCTGCGTTCGCTGTTCCGCCGGCGCCAGTTGGAGCGGGAGTTGGACGAGGAACTCGAGTACCACCTGGAGCGGAAGGCCGAAGAGTACCGTGCCCGTGGGCTGCCTGCAGACGAAGCGCGCCGGGCGGCGCTGCGCGACATGGACGGGCTCACGCAGCGAAAGGAAGAGTGCCGGGACGCGCGCGGGGTGAACCTGTTGGACGACGCGATGCAGGATGTCCGCTACGGCGTCCGTGTGTTGATGAAGTCGCGCGGAGCCA
The DNA here is from genome assembly GCA_031969915.1 of Bryobacteraceae bacterium. Lineage (GTDB taxonomy): Bacteria > Acidobacteriota > Terriglobia > Bryobacterales > Bryobacteraceae > DALYJJ01. Next base: position 11,750 of record DALYJJ010000058.1, read on the forward strand.
CGGCGGTGGCGATCGTCACGCTCGCCCTGGCCATCGGCGCGAACGCCGTCGTGCTGGCGTTGTTTCAGTCGTTGATCGCCCGCCCGCTCGAAGTTCCCCGGGCCGGCACTCTGTATTCGCTCGAGCGGAAAGACGCCCACTTCGGCCGGCTATCGTACCCCGACTATGTGGACTTGCGCGACCGGAACCGTTCGTTCGAGAGCCTGGCGGCGTATGAGATCTCTCCAGCGGGCCTGCACACGGGCGGCGGAGAGCCCGCCACGGTGTACGTCAACCTGGTCAGCGGCAATTACTTTGAGGCGCTTGGAATCCGGCCGTTCCTGGGCCGGCTGTTCGGCAGCGCCGACGAGAGGGGTCCGAACAGCGCGCCCTGGGCCGTACTCTCGCACCGATCGTGGCGCGAGCGGTTTGGCGGAGATCCCCTGATCGCGGGCCGTACGCTGTTTCTCAACAAACACCCGTACACCATCCTTGGCGTCGCGCCACCGGAGTTCCGCGGCACATTGCTCATCTTCTCGCCGGAGATCTTCATACCAATCGTCAACCATGAGCAGATTACCGGCGGAACCGAACTGAACAACCGGCGCGCGCTCACCGTATTCATGGCCATGGGCCATTTGAAGCCTGGGATCACCGCCGCCCAGGCCGTGGACGACGTGAACGCCATCGGCGCGGAGATCGAGCGGACGTACCCGAAAGATGTGGCCCAGATGCGATTCAGGCTGGCCAACCCGGCGTTGTACGGCACGTTTCTCGGCCGGCCGGTGACCGCGTTCCTGGGAGGCCTGGCGATGTTGGCGGCGCTGATCCTGTTGGCCGCCTGCGCCAACCTGGGCAGCCTCTTCGCGGCGCGCGCGGCCGATCGTGCGCGCGAAGTCGCACTGCGCCTGGCGCTCGGGGCCAACCGCGGCCGGATCCTCCGCCAACTGTTCACGGAGGCGATGTTGATTTCTCTCGCCGGCGCGGCCGCGGGACTGCTGGCCGCGCTTGCGCTGGTCCGCAGTCTTGCGTCCTGGCAACCGCTCCCCCGTTTCCCGATCCGCGTCGAGCTGCATCCCGACCCGGCCGTTTACACCTTGGCCGCGGCTCTGGCCGTGGTGAGCGGCATCCTATTCGATATCTTTCCGGCGCGCCAGGTTCTCGCCGCCGACCCGTATCCGGTGGTCAAGCACGGATCGTCGAGCGGACGCGACCCGCGGCTCCGGATGCGAGACGTGTTGTTGGTTGTCCAGATCGCGATCTGCGCGGTGCTGGTGACCTCCTCCATGGTGGCCGTTCGCGGCCTGATGCGCTCCCTCAAGAGTGAGTTCGGTTTTCAGCCGCGGAACGCGATCGTGGCGAGCACCGTGCTGACCATGGCCGGCTATCGCGGGCCCGAAGCGGCGGCGATGCAGAAGCGCATGGCGGACGCCGTGGCCGCGGTGCCGGGTGTCGAGGCGGCCGGAGTGGTCGACCGGGTTCCGCTGGGTGCGGACCTGGCGACCTCACTGGTCTTCCCGGACGACGCCACCGATCTGCGCGCGGCCAACGCGGCCCTGACCGCTTTTCGCTTTAACGTGTCGCCCGGGTACCTGCTCGCGGCGGGCACACGACTGGTGGCGGGCCGGGGATTCAACGAGCACGATGACGCGGGCGCCCCGGCCGTGGCGATTCTCAACCAGGAGGGCGCCCGGGTTCTCTTCGGTTCCGAGACCGCCGCCTTGGGTCGGCGCTTCAAGCTCCGCAACGGCACTCGCCCGCAGGTGGTGGGCGTGGTCGAGAACGGCAAATACATGAACCTTGCCGAGGAGCGGCGAGCCGCTCTGTTCACCCCCCTCACGCAGAACCCGTCTCCGGAAACCTGGCTGGTGGCTCGATCGGCGGATGATCCGCGCCGAGTTGCGCCGGCCATCCGCGATGCGATCTACCGGCTTGACGCCGCGCTGCCCGTGTACATGGAGCCGTGGAGCCAGGGGCTGGACTTCGCGCTGTTCCCGCCGCGAGTGGCCGCGGTGGCGCTGGGTATTATGGGCGGCATTGGCGCGCTGCTGGCCGTCACCGGTGTCTTCGGCATGGCCGCCTACTCGGTGAGCAAGCGCGTCAAGGAACTCGGCATCCGCATGGCGTTGGGCGCACGCCGGGCAGAGGTGTTGCGAGCGGCCGTTGGGCGCGCGTTCCAGTTGCTGGCCATCGGGGGCGGCGCCGGCCTGGTGGTGGGAGTGCTGGCGGCCCGCCTGTTGGAGGCCGTTGTCTACCAGGCGAGCCCGCGCGATCCGCTGGTGCTTGCGAGCGTGGTGCTCGCCCTGGTGGTGCTCGGCCTGGCCGCCACGTGGATTCCCGCCCGCCGCGCTCTTTCGCTCAATCCGGTGACTTTGCTCCGAGAGGAATGAACAATGCGTATCTGGTTCTGGCTTGCGTTGGCCATCCTTCAGGCCGTGTTCCTGTTCGTCGCGCCCTCGTTGGCGGCGGACGGACTGCTGTACGCTCTGGCGCTCAACGCCGTGGGCTCGATCGCCATCCTGGTGTGGTGGCTCTTCTTTAGCGGACAGCCCCGCGTGGATCGCTGGCTGGCGGTGCTCTGGGCGGCAGTCGCGGTGGTTGCTCTTTATCCACTACTGCATGAGTCCATTTCGGGCGCCGGCATGGGACGGCTGTATCTGTTCCACGTCATTCCGGTGAGCGCCCTGGCGCTGGTGGCCGGGGCCGCGGCCGGGCGCGGGCAGGCGGCGGGCGCCCGCCGTGCGCTCCTCGCGTTGTTCCTCCTGCTGGCTCCCGCCGCCTTCTTGCTTCTTCGCACGGAGGGCGTAACGGGCGAGGGCCGATCCCAGTTTGCGCTCCGGTGGACGCAGACGCCGGAGCAGCGGCTGCTGGCCGCGGAACCGGTTTCTGTGCCCTCCGCCCCGCCGGCGGCGGCGGCCCCAGCGGCGGCGCCCGAGACTCTCGCGCGAGAGGAGTCGAAGTCCCCGCCCGCTCCAGCGCCGGCGCCCGCGCAGATGCCCGCTGAATGGCCCGGCTTTCGCGGCGTGCACCGCGATGGGCGCGTCCCCGGCCTGCGTGTCGCGACCGATTGGACGGCACAGCCGCCCACGGAGCTCTGGCGGCGGGAGGTGGGGCCGGGCTGGTCTTCGTTCGCAATTGGCGGCGGTTTGGCCTTCACGCAAGAACAGCGCGGCGACTACGAGGTTATCGCCGCCTATCGGCTGGAGACGGGTGAGCCGGCCTGGTCGCATCGCACCGCGGCGCGGTTCTACGAATCGAACGGAGGCCCGGGCCCCCGCGGCACACCGGCGCTGCACGAGGGCCGGCTCTATGCGATCGGCGCCACGGGCATTGTGACGGCGCTGGACGCGGCCACAGGCACGGCGCTCTGGTCGCGCAACGCCGCCACCGACACGGGCGCGAAGATTCCCGAGTGGGGCATCTCGAGTTCTCCGCTCATCGTCAACGGCCTGCTGATCGTGGCCGCTTCGGGAAGGCTGGCGGCCTACGATCCGGCATCGGGCAAACAGGTCTGGGCCGGTGCGGCCATCGGAGGCAGCTACAGTTCACCCCACTTGGCCCTGTTTGGCAAGACGGAGCAGATCGTCTTCCTTGCCGGGCAAGGTGTGTTCGGCGTGTCCCCCGCCGACGGCAGGATCTTGTGGAGGCATGATTGGGAGGGTTCTAAGATCATCCAGCCGAGCGTGACCGCCGACGGCGCGCTGCTGGTGACCACGGGCGGAATGTCCGGCGGCGAGGCCACGCGGCGTCTCTCCGTGGCCCCCGCTTCGGGTGGCGAATGGAAAGTCACCGAAGCCTGGACTTCGCGCGGTCTCAAGCCCTACTACAACGACCTGGTCATCCACAAAGGCCACGCCTTCGGCTTCGATGCCAGCATTCTCTCGTGCATCGACGTAAACGACGGCCAGAGGAAATGGAAGGGAGGACGGTACGGCTTTGGCCAGATGCTGCTGTTGCCGGACCAGGACCTGCTGCTGATTCTCTCTGAACAGGGCGAGGTGGCGCTGGTCTCCGCGACTCCGGACCAGTATCGCGAAGTCGGTCGTTTTCAGGCCATCGAAGGGAAGACATGGAACCACCCGGCGATGGCGGGCGACGTGCTCCTGGTGCGCAACGACCGTGAGATGGCGGCGTTCCGGTTGACTCGCGCAAAGGACTGAGGGCGCCGCGGCCGCTCTCAGCCCCTTCCGATGTAGGGCATGTTCGTGGCCATCACGGTCATGAACTGGACGTTCGATTCGAGCGGCAATTCCGCCATGTAGAGCACCGCTCCGGCGACGTGGCGCACGTCCATACGAGGCTCCACCATCACGGTTCCGTTCGCTTGCGGCACGCCCTCGGTCATGCGACCGGTCATCTCCGTGGCGGCGTTACCGATGTCGATCTGGCCGCAGGCGATGCGAAACGCGCGGCCTTCGAGGGAGAGGCACTTGGTAAGGCCGGTGATGGCGTGCTTGGTGGCAGTGTATGGGGCGGAGTTCGGCCGGGGCACGTGCGCGGAGATCGAGCCGTTATTGATGATCCGGCCGCCGTGCGGGTGCTGCCGCTTCATCATCCGAACAGCGTGCTGCGCGCACAGGAATGCTCCGGTGAGGTTGACGTTCACCACGGAGGTCCACTGTTCGAAAGTGAGCTCATCCACCGGTGTCGCGGGCACGTTCAGGCCTGCGTTGTTGAAGAGCAGATCGAGCCGGCCGAACTCCTTTTCGATGGCGGCGAAGAGGGCATCGACCGATGCCGGACGGCTGACATCGGTGGGGACGGCGGACATCCGGCCTCCGCCGGGAACCGCCAGAGCAGCCGTCTTCTCGAGTTCCGAGTTCCGCCGGCCGGCGAGGGCGACGTGCCACCCGTGCTCCTGCAAAGCCAGCGCCACGGCCCGGCCGATGCCGCTCCCCGCGCCGGTAACCAGGGCAAACCGCGGTGTTTCCATCATCGCCTCCTACGCTCCAACGGATGTTCGGACAGGGAGCGCGAAAGCATGATAGCCAATCGGGGCGAGGGCCTGGCGCCTCCGCGAGCGCGAGAAAACCAGGAAACGTGGTGACTGTCCCCGGTTTCTGGCTGGCTCGCCGTTACTGGGCGCGCAGTTGGCCGGAGGGGGTGACGGTGAGCCGCTCCCCCCGCCAGTCGATTTCGTTTCCCGCCAGGCCGGCGATCCAGATGACAAAGGCCCACAGGTCCCACAAAGGGATCAGCGGAGCGACGGCCAGGAGCCAGAAGCGGCGCAGGATGAGGACTCCGGTGGCGAGGCCGGAGGCGATGCGCACGGCGGCGAGGGCGGCGGCGATGACGGGTTGGCCGGCGAGGAGGGCGATGAGGGCCCAAAGGCCGGCGTGGGTCACCGGCAGGCCCGCGTAGCCGTCGCCGCGAGAGACGCGGATGGTGCGGGCCCAGCGGAGTTGGTGGCGCCAGACGTTGGTCCATGTGCCGGCGATGTGGGTGAGGACCGCCGGTTTCGCGAGGCGTGCGGCGAGGCCTTGGGACGTGATGCGTTTGGCGAGTTGATAATCGTCCGCGATGTAGTCGGCTAGCGCTTCGAAACCGCCGATGGCGTCCAGGTGTTTGCGGTGGAAGCAGAGCGTTGAGCCGAGGCCGAACTCGCGGACGCCGACGAAGGGGGCGACGAGAACGCTGGGGGCGAAATCGGCGGTGATGCCCAAGGCCTCCCATTTCGCGGGGAGGGTGTCGCCGACGGCGGCGTAGAGGCACGTGGCCAGGCCTGTGCCGGGTTGGAGCAGAGCGGCAACCACGTCTTTCAGGTAGCCGGGCGGCACCTCGATGTCCGCATCGTTGACGAGCAGGATTTGATGGCGCGCCTCGCGAGCGAGATCGATGAGCGTCCCGACTTTGGCGTTCAGCGTTTCACGGGTGCTGACGATGAGGCGGATGTCACGGTGGGGGAACTCCGCGATGAGGCGGCGGATTTCGGGGACTGCGGGATCATCGAGGGAATGCGCGCCGAAGAGGATTTCCACGTTCGGGTAGGCCTGCTCGGCGTGAGTCCGGATGGCGCGGTAGAAGTGGGGGTCGCGACCGTAGACGGGTTTGAGGATGGAGACCGGCGGATACTCCGGCGGCGGCGGCGGGGCCGGTGTGAGTCTGTGACGGAGCGCGGCGAGGATGGCCACGATCTGGTAGGCCGCGGCGGCGCCACACGCGAGATAGAGCAGGTATCTCACAGGGCCAACAGCGCGACGCCGCACGCCACCAGGCACGTTCCCGTCCACCGGCGGGCGGTCACCTGCTCCTTCAAGATCCAGCGGGCGAGCAGCGTTTCGACGACAAAACTCGACGCCGTGGCGGGCACCGCGAAACTGAGGTCAGCCACTTTCAGCAACTCCAGGAAGGAGAAGAACGAGGCCGCCAGGAAAAGCACAGCCAACGCCAGGTACCCATAGCGATGCGCCGGCCGCTTCATCTCGCGGGACTGGAGCAGGTCCGACGCCGCGGTGCAGCCGACGATCGCGAAGACCCACACCCAGGGGCTCATGACGTGCGCGGCCTGGTGCCGCCCACCAGCACGATGCCCGCGACGATGAGCGCGATGCCGGCCCAGCGCGCGGGTGCGATGGTCTCCTTGAGGAAGGCGAGGCCGGCGAGGGCGGTGAGCACGTAGCCGATGGCGGTGACGGGCAGCACATAACTCAAGTCGGCGCGCCCCAGCAGGACCATGCGCGAGATCGTGAAGACGATCAGCAAAGCGACGCCGGCGGCGACCCACGGATTCATGAGAGCCGCGAGACCGCTTCCCCCGCCATGCTTCACTCCCCAGCTCAAGGCGAAGTTGCCCGCCACGTTTGAGAGCACCACCAGCGCCACCAGGCGGATCATCTAGTCGCCGTAGGCGCCGGCGGCCTGCCGCTGTTCCTTGACGAACTTCTTGCGTTTGCTGCGGAGAGCCAGGTATTCACGCGCCTCCTTGTAGAGGCGGCGGCGCTCGTCATTGTCGAACATCGCCTTGCGGACGATGCGCCAGGCGGCCTTGGGCCGGAAGTAGTATTCGCCGTAGAAGCGCTCCACCCAATCGACGAGTTCGGCGCGGTCCAAGCCTTCGTACTTGATGTTCGGAAGCTGGTGGCCTGTCTCGTCGGTCATCGAGTCGATGGTGATCAGGTTGTTCTGCTTCACGTAATCGAAGAACTCGGTGCCGGGGTAGGGGTGCGCGATGGAAACCTGAATGGTCTCCGTGTCGAGCGACTTCGCGAAGTCCACAGTGCGGCGAATGGACTCGCGCGTCTCCCCGGGCAGGCCGACGATGTAGTCGCCGTGCACGGTGAGGCCGAGCGAGTGCGCGTCTTTGGTGAAGCGCCTGGCCATGTCGACGGTAGCGCCCTTCTTGATGTTCTTGAGGATCTGGGGGTCGCCCGATTCGTAGCCGACGATCATCAGCCGGCACCCGGCCTTCTTCATGGCCTTGAGCGTTTCGTGATCGGTGGTGACGCGCGAGGTGCAGGACCAGGTGAAGTTCAGAGGTTCGAGCTTCTTGCAGAGCTCGATGGTGCGCTCCTTCTTGTAGTTGAAGGTGTCGTCGTCGAAGAAGATTTCCTTGAGGCCGGGGAAGTTCTCGAGCGCCCAGCGCACTTCATTCACGATGTCGTCGGAGGAGCGAAGCCGCCAGCGGTGGCCGGAATGGGTTTGCGGCCAGAGGCAGAAGGTGCACATCGCCGGACAGCCTCGCGAGGTGTAAAAGCTGATGAACGGGTTCAACAGGAACGGCACGTTATAGCGCCGGAAGTCGAGATCGCGCTGGTAGACCTTGGTGACCCAGGGCAACTCGTCGAGGTTCTCGATGTAGCCGCCCTCGGGGTTGTGCACCACTTTGCCGTCGCGCCGGTAGCTGACGCCGGGCAGTTCGGAAAGCGGCTTGCCCTTGGCGAAGTCGACGACCTGATGATCGAACTCGCGGCGAACGACGAAATCGATGGCCGCCGATTCGTTGAGAATTCGTTCCGGCTCGACCGTAACCGGCGGTCCCACGAAGCAGACCTTTAGCTTCGGGTTCGCGTCGCGCATCATCTCAGACATCTTGATGTCGACAGCGAGGCCGGGAGTGGAGGTGAAGAGCACGAGCAGTTCGAAATCCTTCGCCATTTCGACGGTCTGCTCGATGGAAATCTTGTGGGGGGGCGCGTCGACCACCTTGCTATCGGGCAGCATGCCGGCGGGATAGCAAAGCCAGACGGGGTACCAATAGGACTCGATCTCACGGGATGCGGGCCAGCGAGAGCTCGCCCCGCCATCGAAACCTTCGAAGGATGGCGGGTTCAGGAAAAGGGTCCTCATCAGCTTCATTGTACTTTCTCGTGAGAGTTTCGCGCATTCATCTGGACTTAAGTTGACGAGGAACACCCGCCATGACCAACCAAGGATCATCCCTCTCCCGCTTCGATTCCGCCTACCGGCAGCAGAGCCCGGACAAGCCCTTTTACGAGTCCCTTCCGGACGGCGTGTACACCGTTGAGGTCGCCGACGTCCAGCTCACGGAGACCATGTCCACGGGAAACCCGATGGTCAAGTGGACCTTGCGCGTGATCGACGGGCCGCACGCCGACCGCCTGATGTGGAAGAGCCGCGTGATCACCGAGAAGACGTTGAAGTTCGTGAAAGAGGACCTGGAGTTCTGCGGCGTGGCACTGGACAAATTCTCCGACCTGCCCAGCCACCTGGGCGAGATGCAGGGCTTGCGCATGAAAGTGGCCCGGCGAACGAAGGGCGAATGGACGGATGTGTATTTCCAGAGCCGCTTGAACGGCGAGGACGCGGACGAGGACGATCTGCCGTTCTAGGCGTTGGGCCGGCGCTGCCGGCGCGCGAGGCTACCCCACTTTGCGGCGCTGACGCTTCGGCTTGGCGGCGGGAGCTTCGGCCACGGCTTCGGAGATCTCCGCCACCTGGCCGCCGGCAGCAGTGCCGGCATGGGCGGCCGGCTTCTTGGCGCGGTCCAGACTCGCCTGTAGGGCGCTTAGGATATCGACCACCTTCGCCGGGGCGGGCGAGGGCATCTCCACCACCTTCTCGCCCTTCATCTTCGCCTCGATCATGGCGCGCACGTTTTCGCGGTAGTTGTCCTTGTACTTCTGCGGCTCGAACCCGCCGGCCAAGGTGTTGATGAGCATCATCGCCAGATTGAGTTCCTTGTCCGTCACAACGGAGGTGTCGGTGCGGAACTCATCCACCTGGCGGACCTCGTCGGCGTAGTACATCGTGTGGGCCATCAGGCCGGCCTTTCCGGGCCGCAGGATCACGACGTGCTCGCGCGCCGACATGGTGAGCTTGGCCAACCCGTAGAAGCCGCTCCGCTTCAGTGCTTCGAAGAACAGCGCGTACGGCTTTTCGCCCGCTTCGTCCGGCGCCAGGTAGTAGGAGCTCTCCAGGTAGACGGGATCCACTTCGTCGGCCTTGACAAACTCGAGGATCTCCATCACCTTCGCCGACTTCGGCTTAACCTTCTGAAGGTCCTCCTCCTCGACGATGACGTAGTGGCCCTTCTCGTACTCGTAGCCTTTGACGATTTCGCTGCGCTCTATGGGCTTGTCTTCCTCGATGCAGTACAGGACCTGGCGGACGCGCGAGTGATCTTTCGCGTGCAGTTGGTTGAAGCCTACGGTCTCGCCGCGCGCCGCTACCGAGAGCTTCACCGGAAACGAAACCAGACCGAAAGTGACGTGCCCTTTCCAAACCGTGTGTGCCATGTGCCGGATCTCCGCGGCGCCCGAGAACGCCCAGCCTACCGTTCAGGCATACCACGGAAATCAAATCATTTTCAAGAGATATTGTTGTGGACCTCGTTGCTGTCAAAGAGGCTTATCGTCCAGCAGCCCTTTCAGCCGGTCCAACCCGGCGCGGCTGACGGGCACCTGCGTGCCGTCCCGGAGGATCACGATCTTGCTGTCCTTCGTGTAGGCCTCGATCCGTGCAACGCGCTCCAGGTTCACCAGGTAGGAGCGGTGCACGCGGACGAATCGGGCGGGGTCGAGCGCGGCCTCCAGGCTGGCGATCGTCTGCTGCTTGAGGATCGTCTTGCCGGCGGTGTGCAGCGCCACATAGTCGTCCTGCGCCTCAGCGTAATCGAGCCTCTCGGCTGGAATCAGGTGCACGTTGGCGCCATCGCGAACCACGATGCGTTGGGAGTACGTCCCCTCTGGCCGGGCCGAGGCGGCGACGGCGGCGTGAGCGGCCGGAGTCTGGCCGAGCCGCTGTTTCGCCCGGCCTAGCGCCTCCTCAAAGCGCCCCTCGGCGAAGGGCTTCAACAGGTAATCGACGGCGTGGACTTCGAAGGCCTTCAACGCGTATTCGTCATAAGCGGTGACGAACACCACGGCAATGCCGGGCTCCAGCAGTTCCAGGACTTCGAACCCGTCGAGTTTGGGCATCTGAATATCGAGAAACAGGAGATCGGGCTTGCGCTCGCCCGCCGCTTTCACCGCCTCAAAGCCGTTCCGGCACTCGGCGACGATCTCCACTTCCGGATGCCTTCCGAGCAACTCCCGCAGGTACTGCCGCGCCAGTTCTTCGTCGTCGACAATCATCGCCGTCCATCGTTCGCTCATGCCCGCTCACGCTCCATCGGAATCCAAATCCGCACCTGCCACACGCCGCCGGCTCCTGCCGAACGAAGCCGCGCCGCTTCGCCGAACCGGGCGCGCAGCCGGCTCTCCACGTTCTTCAGGCCCAGACCCGCGCCGCGGCGGACCGGCGCATCGGGATCGTAGGTGTTTTCGACGACCACCTGCAGGTGCCGGCCGGCCGCCGCCGCGCTCAAGCGCACCCAGCCCTCGTCAGCCACGGTTGCGACACCGTGCCGGATCGAGTTCTCCACCAGAGGTTGCAGCAGCAGCGGCGGAACCTGGCACCCGAGCACCTGGTCCTCCACCTCTTCGCGCACTTGCAACCGGCTGCCGTAGCGCACCTGTTCCACCGCCAGGTACTTGCGCAACAGATCAAGCTCCTCGCCGAGAGCGACGCTTTGCTTCTCGCCGAGGCCGAGGGTGCTTCGCAGGAAGTCGGCGAGTTGAATGCACATCGCCCGCGCGCGGCCGGCGTCGGCGGAGGTCAGCGCGCTGATGGAGTGCAGGCTGTTGAAGAGGAAGTGCGGGTTCACCTGCGCCTTCAGGGCACGCAACTCCGCCTCACGGGCCATCACTCTCGCCTCGGCCTCGCGCTGCTCCCATTGGCGCGCCTGCTCCGTGGCCTGCGCCAGTTGGTAGAGCATGGAAACGACCAGGAAAAACAGCATTCCGGTGGCGAACAGGGTGGGATACAGGGCCCCGATCGCCACCGGACTGCCGGCCGACCAGACACCGGCGGCCGCCGCACCCATCGCGAGCGCGCCCCCTCCCACCGCAGTGGAGAGAACGAAGACCACGCGCATGGCCGGCGGCATGCCCGGCAGGAACCTCGCCGAGTAGCGGGCGCTGTGGGCGGCGGCGTTCACCACCAGTGCCACCGGCGCCGCCATCCAAGCCGCATCCAACCAACTCCGGCCGGCCGCGACGGCGAGCGCCTCTACCAGCGCCGCCAGCACCAGGAAGCCGAGAAGGAGTTGGAAGCGGAACATGGTTCAGTTTTCGATTCGCACCTGACCGAACAACGCCATGCCTTCCACGCGCAGCACCGGCCCGGCTGTCTCGGGCCGCCGCGTTTCGTTGCGATATTGGCCCAGGATGCCGATGCCGTGCGTTTCAACACGCCAGCCGGCGGGCACACGGACCCGTACGCGCCCGAAGGCGGCGTTGGCGCGAAGCACCGCGCCGTCCTTGGCGATCGTCGCGCGCCGGAGGTCCAGCGAGGCTCCGCCAAACACCGCCACCGCCGAAGCCTGGCCGAAGGATGCGGTGTCCATAGTTTGCTCCGAGCGGCCGAACATGGCCAGCGGTCCGGCCACGCCGCCTCGTTGCAACGCATCCATCCCGGCCAGAACGAGAATTAGCAGAGCAAATGCGCCCCACGGAACCGGACGAGTGGTGGGCTGAGTCACAGGGGTGGTCATCGTCATTCTCCTTCAGTTCTTCACTTCCACGCCGCCAAACATCGCGAAGCCGCGCACGAACAGGGTTTTCACTCCGGCGGAATCCCCTGCCTTGGGGTGATAGGTCTTGTCCTCGAAACCGCCGAAGATGGGTGCGCCGCGCAGCACGACGTTCCAGTGTTCAGGGACGCGGAGCACCACACCGCCGAACATAGCGCTCGCGTTCACTTCGGCCGAGTCGCCGCGGATCTCGCACCGTGTCAGGTCCGCCTCCACGCCTCCGAAGATCGCGGTCGCGGTTCCACCGTCGAAGGAATGCAGGGAGTAGCGGTTATTCGAGCCGCCGAAGAGCGCGAACTCGTTGATCGTCGCACCGGTATCCAGTGGCTGCCGGGACTGCGGGCGGCGAAGTGCCTCCATCAGCAGACCGACGCCCGCGGCGATGATCAATAAAGGCCAGAGTTGGCCGAAGCTCAGGTCCGTGAAGCCGAGCCGGTTCGAGAGCAAGACACCGCCCACGGCCACCAGAAGCCCGGCGAAGATGCGATGGCCCGTGTCCGTGGCCGAAACCAGCTTCGTGAACCCGACCACCACAAGGATGACCGGCCAGAAATTGAAGAAGTCGCGCGCCTGGATGATGTCGAGCCGATCCAACAACAGAACGGAGCCGAAGATCACAAAGAACAAGCCGGCCCACATTCCTGGGTTTTGCCGCTGCCGTTCGAGTCTCATAACTTGGTTGCCTTCCAAGCCTAAGGTAGCCCGAGGCGAGCGTGGACTCACGAAAGAATCGGCGAACGGCGCGACCGCGCCGGTAAACAACAGGCCGCGAGGGCGGAACCCGGCCCGGAGGCCCCGCTAGCCCTTCTGGATCCAAGTGATGGATGACGGCGAAGCCGGCCGCGGAGGCCGCTGCCCCGGTGGGACGCGCTGGGCGTTCGGGCCCGCGTACAGCGAAACATCTCCCGAATTCGGCCCGGCCTCCGGTGGGAGCGAAGGACTGCGGTTAATCCGGGCGTAGTTCGGAATCGCGAGCAACTTGCTGCCGTCGGCGTATGCGCCGGTGATCACCGTCACGCCGCCCAGCAGATCGGCGCGCCACTCGGTGGCCAACGGGGCGGCCGGAGACAGCGGTTTGGTGATGTCCTGATCGGTGTTCTCGACGTTGTAAATCAGGGCGCCGTAACGGAGCGCTACTTTGCCGCGGGTGGCGGCAATCAGCTCCGAAGCCGTCACGCGCTGCACCGTCATGGGCAGTTCGAGTTCGATCTTGTCGCCCGCCTTCCATTCGCGGGTGATGACGGCGTAGCCCTTCTCGATCACGGGCTTCACCGCTTTGCCGTTTACGGCGAGCGACGTCAGCCCGCTCACCGCCGGCTCGGGCGTATAGAGCTTGCTGGTGGTCCGGTTCGGTAGCCGCAGGTGGATCGCGAACTTCCGGCGGGCCCTCGGATTCACGGTGATGGCGACCTTTCCGTTCCAGGGGTAGTCGGTCTGCTGCACCATCTCCACTTCGGTGCCCACGGCGTCCTCCAGCGTAATGGTGCTGCCGATGTACATGTTCACGTAGACCCCGCCCGGCGCCTTGGCGTACGTCCAGGTGGGCATCATGAGGAGCGTGCGGGGGATGTTGCCGACGCAGCAGGGGCACACGTGCCAGGAACTGCGCTTGGAGCGCGCGTCGAGCGGATTGGTGTAATAGAAGTTCTTGCCCTCCAGATCCACCGATCCGAGCAGTGCGTTATAGAGAGCTTCTTCCAGGTTGTCGATGTATCGGGCGTCGTGATACGCCAGATTCATCTTCCAGTGAAAGAAGATCATGCCGCAGGTGGAGCAGGACTCGCAGTAGGCGTTGTTCCGCAGCGAGTAATTGGGTCCGAATCCCTCCGCTGTCTCGCCGCTGCCGATGCCGCCGGTGAGATAGTACTTCTTATTGACGATGTTGTCCCACAACGACCGGACGGCGCTCTGGTAGTCGGGGTCGTGCGTCTCTACGGCGACGTCTGCCATCCCGGAGTAAGTGTAGGCGGCGCGCACGGCGTGGCCCACGGCTTCATACTGTTGCTGCACTGGTAAGTGGCTCTGGTCGTATTCGAAACGGTCGCGTTCCGGGTTCACGGCCGCGGTATAGCGGGCGTCGAGCAGATACTTCGCGGTCTGGATGTACTTATCGCCCTTGCCGCCTCCCTCCATGTCGTTCACGAACCGCCCGAAGCGCACCAGGCCCTGCTCCATCTGCTGGTGCCCGTCGTACCATGGCTTCTTCGGCGCTGGGCCGACATTGTTGTACCAGCAATCGGCGAGCTTCTTGGCGGCGTTGTATAGACGCGCGTCCTTCCGGCCGGTCATCAGGTAGTGGTTGATCGCCGATTCCAGGAAATAGCCGGCGACATAGCCTTCGTGATCTCCCCGGTGACGGGGCGACCAGTGCTCGAACTTACTGCTCTCCACCACGCCGCGCTGCGTCTGCCGGTCCAGAGTGTAGGCCGTTTGCAGGTAGCCATCCGGTTCCTGGGCGCCGAGGATCTTGGGAATCCAATCGTCCAACGTCGCCCGGAACTTCTCGTGCGCCTTGACGATCTCCTGGTCGCCTTGCGGGTCGATCATCAGGGCGATGCTCATCGCCTCGACAGTCTGATGGACCCAGGCGTTCGAGAAAACGTAGCCTTTGTGGAGACCGGCCTTCTCCCCGCGCAGTTTCTTGCCGGCTTCAACGAAGTTATCGATGCCGCCCTCGCCGAGAATGACGTCGTCGCGATTAATGACATCGATGCAGTGGGGAATCCAATTGACGATCAGCGCCTTGACCCGTGCGTCCCAGAACTTACTGTTGATTTTGAAATTCTTGGTGTAGACGGCGCCGAGCTGCCGTAGGGGCGGCGCCGTTTCCACCGACACGTGGAGCGTCGAAGCGCTCTTCGTCTGCCCGTTGTCGGCGGTCAGGCGCAGCACGTAGGGCCCGGGCTTGGTGAACGTGGCGGTGGTGATCAGCGCCTTGGGGTCTTCGAATTTCACTTCCCCGGCGCCGGACTCCTTGCTCCAGAGCGTGCTCGCGGGTGGTCCCTGAGGAGCGGGGGGCGGGGGCGGCGGCTCATTGGGACCACGAAACGGGACCCGCGGCCGGGGCGGTTGGCCATAGCCGGCCCAGCCGCGCAGGTACGTCTTTCCGGGCTGGATCGTGACCCGATCCTGTCCCGCCACGGCGTTCAGCGGCGCGTCGTCCGCGGCCTGCGCGCAGGACAGGATGGCGGTGTGAATCGTAGGCGTGACTGCGGCGGCCGCAGCGGCTTTGCCCAGCGTGCCGAAGACATCGCGGCGGGTGACATCGTTCTTCATGGCGTTGCTCCCGTGTCCAATCTCTAATCTTGTCGAACCGTCTGTTCCGGTATTGTATACGCTTACAGAGTCCGTTTGAAGCCCTCGCAACACACCCCTTGTCAGGAACTGCGATGTGGTCTAAGCTAGCGGCACTGCACCTGGGACTGGCGGAGTTGTTGGTTCTGGGGCTCGGAGGATGCATGTGTTCTGGCCGCGCCGTTCTGCGCCGCCCGTTCGTCGGGCTGTCTTCCCGCCTCCTCACGCGACTCTGCCACTCTCGGTTTGCCCGACTCAGCCGGCTGGAGGAAGCGTCATGAAAACCCCGATTGAAACGTCACACCGCTCGCGCGGCGGCTTCACGTTGATCGAACTTCTGGTGGTGATCGCGATCATCGCCATCCTCATCGGTCTGTTGCTGCCCGCGGTTCAAAAGGTCCGCGAGGCCGCGGCACGGCAACAGGCTCGAAACATCACCACCGCGCTCTGCAACGCAGCGGCGTTGTACCGTACCACCCACGCTGCCTACCCGCCTGCGTTGAGCAACCTGCAAGGGCTTCTGGACGACCCGACGGTGGCAGCCCAGTTGGCGGCGACCGGAGAGAGCGGAGGGTACCGATACCGCATCCTCGAAGCGACAGCGTCCGCCTGGAGGTCAAGCGCCGATCCGATCCCCGGGATCACGGGCGCGGTGATCTGGAACGCCGCGTTGACTACCCAAACGGGTTGCGTTTTGACGGAAACGCCGGCGCCCGGCGCCGATGCGAATCGAAGCGCGATGTTCGGCGACCTGCGCATCGCGGCTTCGGAGGCTACGGCAAGGGTCCTGGCGCTGGACTCCGCCGCGGCGGCGCAGTCGCGTCAGTTTCTCGCGCTCCCGTCCACCGAAGTGCAGGTGACGTCGCTGCTGTCGGACGCAAACAAGAGGGTCACCTTCACCTCGATCTTCGCCTACAACCAGTACCCCACGCTGCTCGGCGCGTTCCAGGATCTCACGAGAAAGCGCCTGATGCTGGGCGCGCGCAACGAAGGGTGGTCGGCGCGGCCGGGCGTCACGCTGCAGGAAGCGATGGACGCGGCGCCGGATGAGGTCGCGCTCCTCACGTTCGATTCGCTCTGCTCCGTGTCGATGGGCTACGCAGGCGGCGGCGTGGGCCGCGCCCTGTGCGCGAAGTTGGACGCCGCCAGTGCCGCCGAGGATCGCGGCAACGCCCAGGCCAAAGCCGGCGCGCTCCATGCCTACCAGAACCAGGTGCGCGCGATCGCCGGGCGGCTCATCACCGCCGAACAGGCGGCTACTCTCCTCGCGCTGGTGCAGACGCTGCAGTAGCGCCGTCGTCGATCCGTTCGAAGTGGGCGTCCAAGGCGGCGAGTACGCGAGCGTTCGCCTCATCGATCTCCGCCAGGCGAAGGACGCCCTCGTCGAAGGCCACCGTGTAGCCGCCGTCGTACGGAAAGTAGTTGTACGACCGGAACGTGAGGATGCGGCCCGCCTCGAACCGGTCGCCGTCGAAATCCGTGAACGCGCGGACGATGCGGAACCTCTCTCCGGGCCGCATGGTTCCGAAGGCGAGACGTTGGGGCGCAACAGGTGCCGGCGGGACCGGCCTCTCTTTTCGCGGCGCGGACTCGATGCGCCCGGCCATTTCGAGAATCGTCCGGCGAGCCGCCTCCAGAGGACGCTCCGCGGCGGCCGCGCGCAACATCTGGCAGGCCGGGCCGCGCAGTTCCTCGCCGCCGTATTGAAACGCGGACCAGAAGTAGCTCACGTAGCTGTCGAGCATGTCATCGGGCGCCTGGAGCATGTTTTCGTAATCGCGGCGCAGGTTGTCGAGAATCGCCTGGGCTGGCCCGGAGAGCGGTTCGGCCATGGGAAGGAAACCGAATCAAGGCTACCACGAAGGCGGCTTGCGCATTCCGGCCCGTGCACAGGGGAGCCCGCCTTCCGATACAATTCGGCCTGAAAATCACGTTCGAGGAGAGCCATGACACCAACACGGCGGGAGGCGATCGCGCTGGCCGGCGCGGCCTTTCAGGCGGCCGCATCCGCGCAGAGCCCCGCGCCCGCCTGGTGCGACCGGCCGATGCGATGGGCGCAGGTTGCCTTCACCGAAGACGACCCCGGCCAGTACGATCCAGCGTTGTGGCTCGATTTCTTCGCGCGCATTCACGCCGGCGCCGCGTGCCTGAGCGCGGGCGGCGTCGTCGCGTTCTATCCCACCGCGATTCCGTTCCACTACAGCAGCCGCTTCCTGGGCGCGGGCGACGCCTTCGGCGAACTGGTGGCCGGCTGCCGGAAGCTGGGCATGAACGTGATTGCGCGCACCGATCCCCACGCGATCCGCGAGGACGCTTTCCGCGCGCATCCGGAGTGGGTGGCGCGCGACGCCGAGGGCCGGCCCCGCCGCCATTGGGCGGACCCGGAGCGCTACGTCACCTGCGCGCTCGGCCCCTACAACTTCGAGTTCATGACCGAAGTGACCCGCGAGATCGTTTCGCGGTATCGCGTGGACGGCGTCTTCTCGAACCGCTGGGCAGGACATGGGATGTGTCACTGCGAAAGCTGCCGGAAGAATTTCCGCGCGTTCGCCGGCGCGGATCTGCCCACCTCGCCGAGCCCCTCGGACCCCGCCCGGCGCAAGTACATTATCTGGCACGAACAGCGGCTGTTCGAGCTGTGGCGGCTGTGGGACAAGGCGATTCGCGACATCAACCCGCAGTCCTGTTTTATCGCCAACTCGGGCGGAGGGGCGCTGTCGGAGCTCGACATGGCCACTGCCGGGGAGCTCGCTCCCATCCTGTTCGCCGACCGCCAGGCCCGCCGCGGCGTTCTGCCGCCCTGGGGCAACGGCAAGAACGGCAAGGAGTATCGCGCGGCCATGGGGCGCAAGCCCATTGGCGGCATCTTCAGCGTGGGCGTCGAGGAACCCTACCGCTGGAAGGACTCCGTGCAGTCGGGCGCTGAAATCAAGGTATGGGCCATCGACGGCATCGCGCAGGGGCTGCGGCCCTGGTTCACCAAGTTCAACGCCAAGCCTTACGACAAGCGTTGGATGCCGGTGGTGGAGGAAATCTACGGCTGGCACTGGAAGAACGAACGCTACCTGCGCAACGAGCGCAACCTGGCGCGCGTGGCCGTGGCTTATTCCCAGCAGACCGCACAGTTCTACGGCGGACCGCAGGCGCGGGCGCTGGTGGAGGACCCGCAACTGGGCATCTACCAGGCGCTGGTGGAAGCGCGCATCCCGTTTGAGATGGCGCACGACCGGTTGCTCAACGCCGCCCACCTGGAGCCCTTCGGACTGCTGGTGCTGCCCAACATCGCGGCGTTGTCCGATGCGCAGTGCCGCCAGATCGAGGCGTTCGTCGAACGCGGCGGCAGCGTGATCGCGACGGGTGAAACCTCGCTGTACGATGAATGGGGCGCGCGCCGCGCCGACTTCGGCCTCTCGCGCCTGTTCGGTTGTTCGTTCGCCGGGAGGATCGATGAGCGGCTGCAGAACTCCTACCTTACGCTCGAACACGACACCCAACACCCTTTGCTGGACGGACTCGGGGACACGCCGCGCATCATCAACGGCGTCCGCTGGGTGGCCACCAGGCCGTTGCCCGGCCATGAGCGCCAGCCGCTGACGCTGATCCCGTCGTATCCGGATCTGCCCATGGAGAGCGTCTGGACCAGCACGCCCCGGACCGACCGGCCCGCCGTCTACTGCCGTCAGGCGGGGCGCGGCCGCGTGGTCTACTTTCCGGTGGACATCGACCGCACATTTTGGGAAGTGCTGAGCGCCGACCATGCGCGGATTCTCGCGAACGCCGCTCGATGGGCGATGCCCGCGGCGTCGCCCGTGCGTATTTCCGGGCGCGGGTTTCTGGACCTGGCCGTGTGGCGCCAGAAGCAGTCGCTCGCCTTGCATGTCGTGAACATGACCAACCCGATGGCCATGAAAGGCCCGTTCCGCGAGACCTTTCCCGTCGGCCCGCTGGCGGTCGAGTGGGACCTGCCGCGAGACGTTCAGCCGAAAGCGGTCAAGTTGCTGGTGAGCGGCGCCGCCCTGAAAACGCGCCGCGAGGGCGCCACGCTCTTCACAGAGATCCCGCGCGTGGATCTGCACGAAGTGCTGGCCGTGGACTTCTGACGAGGCATTGACGAAATGAAACTCATTCCGATCGCACTGCTGCCGCTCGCGCTGTTCGGCCAATCGGCCCCGACCGCCTTGATCTACGACGCCCGCCACGAGCCGGTGCGCTTCGCGGCCACGGAGATCCGCCGCGCCTTTGCGGGGCGCGGCGAAACGCTGGTGGAGCGCGCTTCGCTCACCGCGGGCCCCGAGTCGCGCCGCCTGGTGATCACCGTCACCGGCGCCGCGGGCGCGTGGCAATCCTACTCGATCCGGCGGCGGACGGAGGGCGCGCGCACCACCTGGCAGGTGACTGCGCCGGATGCCACGGGCGCCATGTATGGGGGGCTCGACCTGGCCGAGGCCGTGCGGTTGGGCTCTCTCGAATCCCTGGGGGACACGGACCGGCGGCCTCACATCGAGCGCCGGGGGATCAAGTTCAACGCGCCGCTCGATCTGCGCACGCCCAGCTACTCGGACAACTCGACCGCGGCTCAGGCGAATATTCCGGAGATGTGGAGTCTCGATTTCTGGCGCGAGTTCATCGACGAGATGGCGCGTCATCGCTTCAACGTGCTTTCGCTGTGGAACCTGCATCCCTTCCCTTCGATCGTGAAAGTGCCTGAGTATCCCGAGGTGGCCCTGAACGACGTGCTGCGCAGCGAAGTGCCCTTCGACGACACCTATTCAATGAGCGGCAACGACCTCGTCCGCCCCATGCTCATGGAGCGGGTAGAGGTTGTGAAGAAGATGACCATCGAGGAGAAGATCGCCTTCTGGCGCGAAGTGATGCGGTACGCACACAGCCGCGGGGTGGAGGTGTATTGGATCACCTGGAACATCTTCACGTTCGGGGCCGAGGGCAAGTACGGCATCACGCACGAGCAGGACAACGCGAAGACGATCGCCTACTTCCGTGCGTCCGTGCGGGAATTGGTGCTGACCTACCCGGACCTGGACGGCATCGGCATCACCGCGGGCGAGCAGATGAAGGAGGGAGCGGGCAACCAGGCCAAGGAGGAGTGGCTGTGGAAGACCTACGGCGAGGGGCTGATGGACGCCAAGCAGCTCGCGCCGGAACGAAAAGTGCGTCTGATCCACCGCTTCCACATGACGGGGCTCGACGACATCGCGGCGGCGTTCCGGAATTACAGCGATCCGTTCGACGTGAGCTTTAAGTACTCGATCGCGCACATGTATTCGAGCACGCGGCCGCCGTTCATCGCCGCCGCATTGCCGCACCTTGGCCCGCAACGGCGAACCTGGCTGACGGTGCGCGACGACGACATTCACAGCTTCCGCTGGGCGGACAGCACGTTCGCCCGCGAGTACATCCGAAACATGCCCGGCAGCGACAAGGTGGCGGGTTTCTACATGGGTCCCGACGGCTATAACTGGGGGCGCGAGGCGATGAGTCTGCGCCCGGAAGCTCCGCGGCAGTTGGTCATGAAGAAGAAGTGGTTCTCCTTCCTGCTGTGGGGCCGGCTGTCGTTCGACCCGGCGCTGCCCGAGGAACAACTCGACCGGATCATGGCGCACCGCTTCCCGCAGGTTCCGGTGGAACGGCTGAAGCAGGGGTGGGCGGCCGCGTCGCGGGTGTTTCCGGAGATCACGAAGTTCTTCTGGGGAGACATCGACCTGCGGTGGTTCCCTGAGGCTTGCCTGAGCCATCCCCGCTTCCACAAAGGCTTCTACACGGTGCAGCACTTCATCGAAGGCGGCACCATGCCGGCGAGCGGCATCCTGAACATCGTCGAGTGGCGCAAGCGCTTCCTGGACGGTGCGACCATGGACGGCGTGACGCCATCGGCGGTGGCCGACGCGCTGACAGCGCATGCCGCCACGGGGCTCGCGGCGGCGCGGGAGTTAAGGCCCCACGCGGGCGCACACCGCGAATTGATCGAGACCCTCGGCGACATCACCGCCATGGCGCACCTGGGGAACTACTACGCAGAGAAGATCCGTGGCGCGTCCCAACTGGCCCTGTTCGATAAGACGGCAAAACCCTCCCAGCGCGAAGCCGCGGTGAAGCACCTGCTGCTCGCCGCCGATCATTGGAAGCGGTACGCGGCGGCGTACGGAGTTCAGTACCGGCAGCCATTGCTGTACAACCGCGTAGGCTGGGTGGACCTTCCGGCCTTTGCCGCGAAGGCCGAGCAGGACGTCTCCATCGCCCGGCTGTGGGTTCCCGGCACGGTTCCCGACGAACCACCGTCACGCCCCGCGGACCGTCCGTTCCGCAAATAAGCTGAGCCGCCGCGGACCCCGATAAGAAAACAGTTGCGAAACTACGCAACTCAGATATAATTTCAGACAGCGGCCTCCCGAATGCACCGGGGCGTTGCGGTGCGCCATGATGCTTGGAATGGACCGAACGGCGTCGCGGAAGAAGAAGAGCACCGAGGAACAGGTGTACGAAATGCAGGTCCGGGTGTGTAAGGCGTTCGCCCATGCCACCCGGCTGAAGATGTTGGACCTGCTCGGTACGGGAGAGCGGAGCGCGGGTGAATTGCAGGAGAGGTTGGGGGTAACGGCGGCCAATCTTTCTCAGCACCTGGCCATCCTGCGTGCGGCGGGAGTGGTGACCACGCGGCGGAACGGGCGGCAGATTTCCTGCGCCCTGGCGATGCCGGAGGTGAAGAGCGCCTGCCAACTGTTGCGGGACGTACTGCGGGCGCAAATCCGGAAAGGGCGGGACCTCGAGTTCTAAGAATGGGATGAAGCTTCGGTTGACGGAACGCTCGGTGCGGCTGCGGGTGCGGCGGTCGGAAGTGGAGTTGTTCTCCAAGACGGGTTGTGTTTCGGAAACGCTCGTGTTTCCGGGCGGCGCGGCGCTGACTTATCGCCTCACAGCGGCGCCTGTGATTGAGACTTCGGTTGCCTTTGGCGGAGGCGTGGTGGAGATCCTGGTTCCCGCGGCACAAGCCGCGGGCTGGGCGGCTTCGCAGCAGGTGGGGATCTACGGCCAACATCGGGACGTGGAGATCTGCGTGGAGAAGGACTTCCGGCGGACTTCCCTGCCCTCCCCGGACGACGGCGACCGGTACCCGAATCCACGCGCGAGCGGCGCGGCCGGTGGGGACTAGGCGGCGGTTCTTATCGAGAGGACTCATATGGAGACATACGGCTGGCTACTGGACATCAAGAAGTGCATCGAGTGCAGGGCCTGCGAGACGGCCTGCAAACAATGGAACGGGGTGGAAACGGGCGCCGGTGTGCGCTACCGGCAGGTGCGCGTGACCGAGATGGGCGCGTTTCCCATGGTGCGCATGCAGGCGGTGACCGGCGCATGCAATCACTGCGACGACGCGTACTGCATGAAGGCCTGCCCGGTGAAGGCCATCTGGCGGCGGAGCGAGGACGGACACGTGCTGATCGATCGCGAGAAGTGCGTGGCCTGCCGTGAGTGCGAGGCCTTCTGCGCGCACAAGGCCCCTCAGTTCAATACCCGGACCGGGAAGATGGAGAAGTGCACGGGCTGCTTCGACCGCGTGGAGAAAGGCATGCAGCCGGCATGCGCCGAACTGTGCCCGACAGGCGCGCTCCGGTGGGGCAAATGGAGCGACATCTCGAAGCTCGGATCTCCCACCATGAGCGGCTTCGTGGGGCTCTACACGAAACCGCGGCTGCGCTTCATCAACGATCCCTATCCGGTCCGGTAACGAGGAGACGCCAATGACACTCACACGACGGAATCTCATGCAAGTGACGGGCGCGGCGGGCGCGCTGGGCGCCTCCGGTTCCGCGCAGGCCTTCGAGGAGTTCTTCCGCCCGGCGGCGGACGGCCCCGCGGCGGAAGCAACCAAGGTGACCACCTGTTGCGGGGTATGTTCGCCCGCGTGCGGTTTAGAGGCCACGGTGGAAAACGGGGTGGTGAAGTTCATCGAGGGACTGAAGGGCGACGCTCACGGCGAGGGCCACCTGTGCGGCAAAGGCGCTGCGGGCGCGCAGTTCCTCTATGACCCCGACCGCCTGAAGTACCCGATGAAGCGCACCAATCCGCGCAAGGGCTTCGACGAGGATCCCGGCTGGGTGCGCATCACCTGGCAGGAGGCGCTGGACACCATCGCGCAGAAGATGAAGAGCACGGTCGAGCAGCACGGCGCCGAGGCGCTGCTCTTTGTCACCCTGCCCAGCCCCGATCTTTGGGCGCGCTTCATGAACGCGATGGGCGTGGTCAACCGCATCGACCACATCGATGTGTGTTTCCAGACCGACCGCATCGTGCAGCGCTACACCACGGGCGGCAAGACCTGGTGCAACGATTTCGAAAATTCGAAGTACATCCTGCTATTCGGCTGGGACCTGGTGGCGAAGGCCAAGATCATCTACGCCAACGGCATCGTCAAGGCCCGCGAGAAGGGCGCCAAGGTGGTCCACTTCTCACCCTCCTACACGGCGACGTCGCGCGTGGCGAGCGAATGGCACAACATCAACCCGGGCAGCGATCTGGCGGTCGCCCTGGCCATGATTCACGTGGTCCTGAAGGAGAACCTTTACAACAAGGAGTTCGTGGACTCGTTGACGAACTTCGCC
>DALYJJ010000059.1:0-5816 GCA_031969915.1 Bryobacteraceae bacterium
CCCGTGGTGATGCCCAAGCCGTCGCCCGCGCCTCCCAACGCCGAACCCGCCCTCCTCCTGGTCGCGCCCACGGAACTGCTCCTCAAGCCCGGAGAAACCGTGAAGCTCCGCGCCCGCCTCTTCGATTCCAAGGGACAGTTCATTCGCGATACTCCGGCCGAGTGGGCGCTCGAAGGCCTCGAGGGAACCATCAAGCCGGACGGAACGTTCGCCCCGTCGGGCAGCGTCGCCAAGGCCGGCCGCATCAAGGCCACCGCCGCCGGTCTCACCGGTTTCGCTCGCGCCCGCGTTGTCCCGCCGCTTCCCTGGTCCTGGGACTTCACCAACGCCACACAGGTTCCCCCGGAATGGGTGAATGCCACCGGGAAGAACGCCCTCCGCGAACTGGACGGCAACAAGATCCTGGTGAAACTCGCGGACAACCCGTTCACCAAACGCGCCCGCGCCTTTTTCGGCCCGGTGGACCTTTCCAACTACACCGTGATGGCCGACGCCAAGGCGATCGAAAAGCGCCGCCAGATGGGCGATGCCGGCGTGGTCGCTCAGCGCTATCAGTTGACTCTCTTCGGCAACTCTCAGCGTCTCGATCTCGCCCCCTGGCAGCCGGAGACCGAACGCACCGTATCGATTCACTTCGCCTGGAAAAGCGATACCTGGTACCGCTTGAAACTCACCGTGGAACCCGCCGCCGGCGGCAAGGTCCGCGCGCGGGGTAAAGCCTGGCCCGCCTCCGAGCCCGAGCCCGCCGAGTGGATGATCGAACTCGTCGATCCCATCCCCAACCTGAAGGGCAGCCCCGGCCTCTATGCCGACGCCCCCTTCGAAGTTTTCTTCGACAACATCAAGGTGACTCCGAACCAATGACCAACAAGATCCTGCTCGCGGTGGCCGCCGGCGCACTCGCGCTCGCGGTGGGTGTACAGGCCGGCGATCCCGGCTCGGGCGATTGGCCCATGTGGGGAGGGGCCCCGGATCGCAACATGGTCTCCAAGGCCACCGGCGTCCCCGTGAAATGGGACGTGGCCAAGAAAGAGAACGTCAAGTGGGTGGCGGCTCTCGGCTCGCAGACCTACGGCAACCCGGTCGTGGCCGGGGGAAAGGTCTTCGTCGGCACCAACAATGAAGGCTTGCGCGACGACAAGCAGCCCGGCGATCGCGGCGTGCTTATGGCCTTCCGCGAATCCGACGGCGAGTTTCTCTGGCAGCAGACCTCCGAAAAACTGGCCGCTGGCCGCGTGAACGACTGGCCCTACCAGGGCGTCGCTTCCTCGCCCCTCGTCGATGGCCAGCGCCTCTACTACGTCACCAACCGCGGCGTCGTCATGTGCCTCGACACCGAAGGCTTCTATGACCAGGAGAACGACGGCCCGTTCACCGAAGAAAGGTACAAAGGCCCCAAGGACGCCGACATCGTCTGGTCCTACGACATGATGGAAGAACTCGGCGTGCAGCAGCACAACCTCGCCAATTCCTCCCCCGTGATGTGGGGCGACCTCATCTACCTCGCCACCTCCAACGGCCAGGATGAAAGCCACGTCAACGTGCCCTCGCCCAAAGCGCCCGCCCTCATCGCCCTCAACAAGAAGACCGGAAAGCTGGTGTGGGAGGATAACTCCGTCGGCGACAAGATCCTCCACGGCCAGTGGTCTTCGCCCGCCGTCGGGAAGATCGGCGGCGTCCTCCAGGTGGTCAGCGCGCAAGGCGACGGCTGGGTCCGCGGCTACGAAGCCGAGACCGGCAAGAAGCTCTGGGAGTTCGACACCAACCCAAAGGACTCTGTCTGGCCCAAAACTCGCAATGAGGTCATCTCCACGCCGGTGATCTACGAGGATAAGGTCTACATCGCCAACGGCCAGGACCCCGAACACGGCGAAGGACCCGGCCACATGTACTGCATCGACCCAACCCTGCGCGGCGACATCACCGAGAAGGGCCGCGTCTGGCACTTCGACAAGATCCGCCGCTCCATCAGCACCGCCGCGGTGCACGAAGGCATCGTCTACATGGCCGATTTCAGCGGCTTCCTGCACGCCTTGGATGCCAAGACCGGCAAATCGCTTTGGACCCACGACATGCTCGCCGCCGTGTGGGGCTCCACCATGGTCATCGACGGCAAGGTCTTCCTGGGCGATGAGGACGGCGACGTGGTGGTGCTCGAAGCCGGGCCCAAGCTCAAAGTGATCGCCGAAATGAACATGGGCAGCTCGGTCTATTGCACGCCCGTGTTCGCCAACGGCGCTTTGATCGTCGCCAACCGCAACCAGCTCTATTCCATCGCCGTGAAGAAATGAGCCCTCGCACCAGGGGACTCCTCCTGCTCACGGCCAGCTTCGCCGGCATGTTCGTCCTCTCCCGGTTCTCACGGAGCGAGCCCGAGCCGCTGCGTAGTTTCGAAGGCAAGCCGGTTCCCGAGTTTCGCTACGGCGTGCCCGGTGAGAGCGCGGTCCGCAGTTCCGCCGAATGGCGAGGCCGCCCCGTCATCCTCAACTTCTGGGGTACCTGGTGCGGCCCGTGCCGGTCTGAGATGCCGGAACTGGCCCGGGCCGCGCGCGATCTCGCCGCCCTCGGCGTTTCCGTCATCGCCGTCTCCGACGAGGCGCGGGACACCGTGGAAACCTACGCCTTCGCCCAACGCGAGCAACTGCCCCCGGTGGGCTTCCTGGCCCCCGGCGGCGCCCGCTTCCTCGAGGAGCTCGGCGCCCGCCCCATCACCTTCGCCATCGGCCCCGACGGTGTCATCCGCCAGGCCCGCCTCGGCGCCATGAGCTACGAACAGTTCCGCGAACTGGCGCGCAGCCTGCTGTAGACCGCCACAACAATCTGCCATCGCCCCCGCGTCTCTACCGTATTTGCTGGTGGAGACTGACATGAAGCGATTCCTTCCCCTCCTCTCACTCGCCGCCGCCGCGGCCTTCGCCCAGGCCCCCGCCCTGCCACCGGAAATCGAGCGTCTCGCCAAGGACGCCAAGGAGACCGTGACCGTCACCATGGACACCCGGCTGCTCCAGTTCGCAGCCGCCTTCCTGTCCGATCGCGACCCCGACCAGGCACGCGTCAAGAAGATGGTGGCCGGCCTGAAAAGCATCGTCGTGCGCAGCTTCGAGTTCGACAAGGATCAGGCCTACGGCGCCGCCGAACTCAACACCCTGCGCTCCCTCTACTCCGGCAGCGGTTGGCAAAAGGCCGTCGAGGTGCGCTCCAGGATGAGCGACAACGTCGACGTCTACTTCCGGCCCCAGGGTCCGGAACTGAACGGTATCGCCGTCGTCTCCGCCGAGCCTCGCGAACTCACCGTCGTCCTGATCGAGGGCTCGATCAAACCCGAGGAGATCGCCGAGCTGGGCGGCAACTTCGGCGTGCCCACCTTCGGACGGAGGTCCCGGCGATGAGGCGGGCGCTCCTTCTGCTCGTCCTCGCGGCCGCCGCCCTGCCCGCCGCGGACGATTTCGACGTCCTGGTGCGCAGTCTCGAATCCCACTACGGCAAGCGGAAGATGGGCGTTCCGCTCATGGGTTTGGTGAATTTCGCGGTCAAGGTGGCCCGTCCCCAAGGGGCGCGCGGTTTGAAGTTCGCGCTGTTTGAAGAGGTCGGCCGACACCCCCGTCCCGATGCCTTCGCGAAGATGGTCGGCCTGGACTGGCAGCCGTTCGTCCGCGTGGAACACCGCAACGGCGAATCGACCCTGATCTACGCGAAGCCCGAGGGCAAGGACTGGAAGCTGATCGTCGCCAACCTGGAAGACTCTGAGGCCGTGGTCGTGGAGGTCAAAGTGAACCCCAAGGAACTCGCCGAATGGGTGGAGGACCCCGAGCGAAAGGCCCGCGGCTCGCGCGCCCGCGACGACTGGAACTGACCCGCCGGGAACGGGCCCCTTCACCATTCCGGAGGCGGCCCCACCCCCAACCGGCTGAAACACCAACCAGCTACACCTTTGCGTAGTGGATTCTCCCGTTTTTCACAGCCGGATGCGGGAAGTCTCCGCTATCCGCTTGAAAAACTGGTTCCTCTTCTGGCCCCAAACGTGCTCCAATCTCGCTAGGGACAAGTGTAGTCCGCCCCTTGCGGGAGCGCGCCGGACGCCGTGAACGAACTGAAGCGACAATTCGCCAGCACCCTTCTGGTGATCCTCACCACGGCTCTGGTGATTACCGCCTTCGTCAATTTCCAGCAGAACCGCAAGTTCCAACTGCCCGACGACGGGGCCGTGTGGGTGGACCGCGGCACCCCCGGGCAGCCCCGTGTGGAAGCGCTCGAAGTCATCCCCAACGGCCCGGCGGAACGCGCGGGCATCCACGTCGGCGATGTGCTCCGGGACATCAAGGGCGCTCCCATCACCAAGTCGACCGACGTCGCCGAGATCCTCTTCCGCCAGGGTGCCTGGAAGAAGGTCGAGTACCACTTCGAGCGCGATGGCGTGATCGCGAAGGCGAACGTCGACATTCGCCAGATTGAGCCCCGCGCCACGCTCTTCTACCAGTACGTGGTCGGAGTCGCGTACCTGGTCATCGGCCTCTTCGTGTACTTCCGCCGCGGCAGCGCACCGCGGTCGCTGCATTTCTACGTGCTCTGCCTGGTGTCGTTTGTGATGAGCACCTTCCATCACACCGGGAAGCTGAACGCCTTTGACGTCGCCATTCATCTCGGCAACGTGGTGGCCGGCATCCTGGCCCCCACCATCTTCCTCCACTTCTGCCTGACGTTCCCGGACAAGCCGCGTTGGTTGAGCGGCTGGAGGGCGTTCTCCCTCTACACGCCCGGCATCGCCTATCTGGCTTTCTATGTCGGACTGATCACCGGGACGGTGCAGGTGAAGGCGGTGGACAACGTGGAGCTGCGGTGGCTCCTCGACCGGTCCGCGCTGCTCTACCTGGCCGGCTTCTACCTGGCCGGCTCGGCCGTGCTCCATCGCGGCTGGAAGCGTGCCGAGGACACCATTGTCCGGCAGCAGTTGAAGTGGCTCCGCAACGGAGCCTTGATCGCGGTTCTGCCCTTCACCACGTTCTACATCGCTCCCTATGTGGCGGGCGCCATTCCCGGCGAATACCTCGGCGCGTCCGTGTTTTCCATGGTGTTCCTGCCCCTCACCTGGGCTTACGCGATCATCCGCTACCGTCTGATGGACGTGGATGTCATCTTTCAGCAGGGCTACGTTCACACCCTGGCCACGCTCTCGGTGCTCGGCGTGGTGTACGGGCTGCTCCTGACCCTGGGCAAGTTCGAAGATCTCAGCCCCACGGCGCTCGTGTTCCTGATCCTCCTCGCCACCTTCATCTTCCAGCCCATTCGCAACTGGCTGCAGGAGGTGCTGGACCGCTACTACTTCTACAAGGAAAGCTACGATTACCGGCGGACTCTCACCGAGTTCGCCCGCGAGCTGGGCTCGGAGACCGACCTGGACCGCCTCCTGGGGTCGGTGTCCGAACGGCTCACCGGTACGCTCTCCATCCAGCACGTCGCCTTCTTCCTCCTGGATGAGAACCGCGGCGAGTTCCAGTTGCGGCACGAAGCCGGCGTGCGCCGCGGCCCCGTGCACCGCGAGTATCTGGATTTGAGTTTCCTCCCCAGCGAACCCGGCCGGCCGTATCTGTTCTTCGAGCGCACCCGCAACATGCTCGACGTCACGTCGCGCGGGATGCCCCCGTCGGTGCGCCAGACCATCGCCGATCTCGACCTGACCTACTACATGCCTTGTACCCTGCGCGGCAGGACCATGGCCTACCTCGCGGCGAGCCGCACGGACAAGGGCGATTTCCTGTCGAGCGACGACGTCGAGCTGCTGGTGGCCATCGCGGGCTACGTCGGGATCGCGATTGAGA
>DALYJJ010000059.1:5826-34930 GCA_031969915.1 Bryobacteraceae bacterium
CCGCCTCTACCGTTCCCTGCAATCGAAGGTCGAAGAGTACGAGCGCCTGAAGGAGTATAGCGAGAACATCGTCGAATCCATCAACGTCGGCATCCTCGCCGTGGACCTCGACGACCGCGTGGAAGGCTGGAACAACCAGATCGAGAGGCTGACCGGAATTCCTCGCGATGCCGCCGTGGGCCGGCGTCTGCAGGAGCTCTTTCCCGGCGAACTATGCAACCAGTTCGACGCCGTGCGGGGCCAGACCGGGATTCACCACATCTACAAGTTCCCGCTCCCCGTGCAGAACTTGCCTTTGCGCGTGGCGGCCGCCGCCGGCCACCTCAACGGCGCTTCGAACGGCAGCGGCGCGCACTCCCCGGAGCCGGCCCGCGAGTCGATTCTGAACCTCGCCATCGCCCCGCTCATCTCGCGCGAGCAGGAACAGATCGGCCGCCTGATTATCTTCGACGACATCACCGATCGCGCCGAACTCGAGCGGCGCCTGGTGCAGGCCGACAAGCTGAGTTCGATCGGACTGCTCGCCGCCGGCGTCGCCCATGAGGTGAATACGCCGCTCGCCGTCATCTCCACCTACGCCCAGATGCTCGCCAAACAGGTCTCCAACGACGAGCAGAAGGCGCGCATGCTCGAAAAGATCGCCAAGTCCACGTTTCGCGCAAGCGAGATCGTGAACGGCCTGCTGAACTTCTCCCGCACCTCCTCCACCGATTTCGAAGAACTGGATCTGAACAAAGTCCTGCGTGAGACCGTCGCCCTCGTGGAGCACCAGTTGCAAAAGGCCCGCGTCGAAGTCCGCTTCGAGTTGGAGGACCGCCTGCCGCCCGTCAAGGGCAACAACGGGAAGCTCCAACAGGTCTTCCTGAACCTGATTCTCAACGCGCGCGACGCGATGGAGGGCGGCGGCCTGCTCCGCATCCGGAGCCGCGCCGTGGACGGCCTGGCGCAGATCGACATCACCGATAACGGCGCCGGGATCCCTCCGGAATTGATGACCCGGATCTTCGACCCCTTCTTCACCACCAAGGTGGCCAAGAAGGGCACCGGCCTCGGTTTGTCCGTTTCCTACGGGATCGTGCAGGAACACGGCGGTACCATTGAGGTGAGAAGCCAGCAGGGCCTCGGCGCGACGTTCCACCTGGCTTTCCCCTTGGTCCACAAGCCTGTCCATGCCTGACTCCTACGCACCTCCCCTTACCGCCCACAAGGGCCGCATTCTCATCGTCGACGACGAAGCCGACATCCGCGAGAGCCTCGAAGCGCTCCTCGAATTGGAGAACTACCGCGTCGACCTGGCCCCTAACGCCACCGTGGGGCTCAGCCGCCTCGAAACCAACGCCTACGATCTGGTCCTGCTCGACCTCATGATGCCCGACAAATCGGGTCTCGAAGTCCTCGACGAAGTGCGCGCGCGCGACACCGAGACCCCGATCTTCATGATCACCGCCTACGGTTCGGTCGAGATCGCCGTGCAGGCCATCAAGTCCGGCGCGAACGATTACTTCTCCAAGCCCTGGGACAACGACAAGCTCCTCATCGAAATCGACCGGATGATCGCCAAGGGCCGGCTGGAGCGCGAGAACACCCAGCTCAAGCGAGCCCTCAAGCAGCGCTACAGTTTCCCCAACATCGTCGGCAAGAGCGACCGTATGCAGCGCGTGCTCGACCTGGTGACCCAGGTCGCCCCCAGCCGCTCCACCATCCTGATCACCGGGGAAACCGGCACCGGCAAGGAACTCATCGCCAAAGCGATCCACGCCAATTCACCCCGCGCCGACAGCCCGTTCGTGGCCGTGAACAGCGGTTCGCTGCCCCCCGACCTCCTCGAGTCCACCCTCTTCGGCCACGTCAAGGGCGCCTTCACCGGGGCGATGGTGAACAAGAAGGGCTACTTCGAAACCGCCAACAAGGGCACCATCTTCTTCGACGAGATCGGCAACATCGGCGTGGAGACCCAGACCAAGCTCCTGCGCGTGCTGCAGGAGCGCGAGTTCATGCCCCTGGGCTCGAACGAAGTCATCCGCGTGGACGTGCGCGTACTCGCCGCCACCAACGCCGACCTCAAGAAACTGGTGGACGAGGGCCGCTTCCGCGAGGACCTCTACTACCGTCTGAACGTCATCAATATCCAGTTGCCGCCGCTCCGCGACCGCAAGGAGGACATTCCCGCCCTCGCCGATCACTTCTTCACCGTCTATTGCCAGGAGAACGGCAAGTTCCTCGACGCCGCCGGCCGCTCCCTCCTGAAGTTCGAGACCGAAGCGCTCCAGGTGCTCATGGACTACAACTGGCCGGGCAACGTTCGCGAACTCGAGAACGCCATCGAACGCGCCGTCGTGCTGGCCGCCCAGCCCGTCGTGCCCGCCGCCGTGCTCCCCGACCAGGTGCTCCACGCCAGCGGCGTCCGCGTCCGCCGCGATGAAGCGGGCTCGCTCTCTCCCGAGGCCAGTCTGTTCGAGATCGTCGCCGACTACGAGCGGAGAAAAATCATCGAGGCCCTGGAGGCTTCCAACTGGAGCCAGACCGAAGCCGCCGAAGCCCTCCGCATCCCCCTCAGCACCCTGAATCAGAAAATCAAACGCCTCGAGATCCAAGTCCGCAAGCGCGGCGCCCAGTAAAATCGGGCAGACGCGATCTCTAGACCTCACCTCCGGGCAATCGCCGCGCGCTTGCGGGCCAGGCGAATCACGTCTGCGTCCCTGCGAGCATAAATCCAGATTCCCGATGCCGACTGGACCCTGTTGTCATGCCTCAGCCCGATAGACGAGTTTGTCGCGCTCGGAGAGCGGCGATCGCTATCCTCACGTGCCACGGTCGCGACTGCAAGCCAACGTCCATCGTGGCTGTAACGAAGCGACGTGATCCGCTCGTAGCCCACGTCGACGCTGTACTTCTCACTGCCCGTCTTCAGGTCCCATAGCCGGATCGTGCTGTCGAGGCCAGCCGTGGCAAGTTCCGAGCCGTCCGGGCTGAAATCGAGTGCCTGAACCTCGTCGATATGACGCTCAAACGTGCGCGATGGCTTGCCACTCTCAAGATCCCACAAGATGGCATTACCGTCGACATCGCAGCTCGCCAACCGTTTTCCCGCAGGATCGAAAGCAAAGTCGAGGATGTTCGCGCCGTGTCCCTCCAACGTGCGCTGCAAGGCAAACGAATGCGAGTCCCAGGACCAAATGCGAATGACTCGGTCGAGGCCTGCGGTCCCGGCACGTCGGCCGCTATGGTCCCAATGGAGGTGCAGGACCTCCTCTGGATGTCGAATGCGGGCAACATGGTGACCGTCGACTCCGCTCCAGGCATCTGCACCGCCGCCAGACCTTGTGGCCAGGATAAGACGCCCGTCCGGGCTGAATTCGGAGACGTGAAACAGGCCCTCGCTACTCACTGGAAACAGCGGCTTCCGGCGCTTCCAGTCGTACACCTGATTTTCCCTCACGACGTGGTCCTCGACAGGGTCGAAGGAATTGCCTCCCGGAGGGAGCAGGTCCGCCAGTTCTCCTGTCTCTACACTCCAGATCTCCGTCCACGGCACTCCGAAGCTGGCCAGATACTTGTCGTCGTGCGTGAAACGGATACCAGTCAGGAGATAGTTACGGTGCCGAATGGACGTGTACGCCTCTCCGAAATCGGCAACCTTCCACCGCCTGACAGTGCCGTCGTCGCTGGCGGTGATCAGTCCTCTGCCATCTTTCGTGAACCGAACGCAATTCACTCGCGCCCTATGGCCGGTGTAACGCCAGAGAACGGTCTTTTTCTCAATCGACCAGACCCGTACCTCGGCATCCTCCCCGGCGCTCGCAATCACGTTGCCGTCAGGCGCGTACGCTACGTCCCAAAATCCGTGACGATCGTCCTCGATCTGCCTGCCAATTTCGGCAACCTTCCATTCAGCAGGCACTACTGCAGGCACTACGGAACGACCCGTGCCGGCGCCCTCCTCGATCCGGTTGTGCTCGATGGACCAGAACGAAAGCAGGTCTTTGCTGGCGACCACAAGACGTGTTCCGGCGGGATTGAAGCTGATTCTGCGAACGGTTACATTCGCGTCGTCTCTCGGCCCGTCCTCATGCAGCACCGTGGTGATCTTCGTGGCCTCGGAATAGACCCGTGTCGAGTCCATTTGCTGCCCGACCATCGTATGGTGAGGGCTCAAGTCCCACAGGCTGACGTCCAGTGTTTGCTCCGACTCCGCGCACACGGCGAGAAGCCTGCCGTCCGGGCTGATGGCAATCTTGCTCACCGGCACAACGGTGCACGATGGAGGCCCACTGGGCGACTGGCTACAAAGGGTTCCCACGGTTACTCCGGCCCGGTAGGCGCCAGTCTTCGAATCCAGGTAGACTACCGAATCCTGGTTGACGACGAGCAGCAACTCTTCGTCAGGAGTGAAGACGACGGGCCCGCGGTGCGGCGTCGCCCACAACTGGCGGTGGTCCCGTGCGCTCCAGACGCGAACGCCGTCTGGTCCGGCCGTGACAAAGTAGCGACCCTTCGAACTGAACGCGACCTCGCCTCTTCCGACTCCATGCGGACGCACCGGGAACAGGTCCTCGCCGGCGGCCAGGCTCAGGATTTTCACAACGCCGTTTGCCGAGGTCGACAGGAGCGACTCTCCATCGGGACTGAGCGCCAGGCCCATTACGGCCGATTGCTGATCCAGCAATGTGCCCGCGATAGGAGGCGCCTTGAGCGCTCGCCGCAGGGCATTCATCGCCTCAGGAATGAGCAAACCGTCTTGGGCGGTTGCGTCGATTGACTTCAGCGCCAGCTCGAGACTGAGCTGCGAATTCTCGCCAACGTTCAGAAGTGCAGAGGAGGCCATCGCCTGTGCGGACGCCAGGCGCTGCTCTTTCTGCGCCTGAAGCATGCTCTGGTGTTCGTTCGTCCTGGCAGTTTCCTCCGCCTTCTGCGCAGCGACCGCCTCGCTGCGTCGTCGCTCTGAGACAAACCCCAGCGCGATGGACGTCACCAGAAGAACGCCCAGTGTCGCGATCACCAGTCGCAAGGCGCGCATCCGCTTGACGGACTGCCGCAAGCTGACGAACGACCGTTGAAGTTCATCGAGAGCTTGCGCTGAGGGGCCGCTCTCGAGACACTGACTGTGCTCGCCAATCTTCAATATCTCGGGATGAAGAAACTTGGCGAGCTCGCAATCTCCCAGGTTCGCGGCGTCCAGGCTGCCGTCGAAGTCGATCGGAATAATCTTTCGCCCCGTAGTGCAGAAGATCTTGACTTCCCGTAGAACCGGCTTGGATTCAACGATACCCGGCGAGCCGACGACAATCAGCGTGCTTGTTCTCAGAATCGCTGCTGCGCCGACCGCCTGCCAATCATCTCCCTTCTGATACGATTCCGAATCCAGGAACGAATCGAATCCCCGCTCGGCAAGGGCCTTGGCGAGCCGAATGGCATAGACCTTTCCGCCCTCCCAGCGGTACGAGATGAAAAAGTCGTAGCCAAACAAATAGTCTTCGACGCGCTTCCACCAGGAGCGCTTCAGCAGGAGCGCGAGCTCTCTTGCGAGAGCCGCGTCGGCCTCCCGAGCGTTTGAAGAATCGCTATTGGCTCGTGATCCAGACGTGGTCGGAATAGACGTTCTGGGCGGTGGTTCTTGGGAATTCTGCAACGTCATTCCGGTAACGTTTGCCGATTCTACCGTATTAAGGTATGGTTCACGCCATCGGACAGCGGCGTCCGCGTCCGCCGCGATGAAGCGGGCTAGAGCGGAGGAAGATCATCGATCATCGAGGCCCTGGAGGCTTCCAACTGGAGCCAGACCGAAGCCGCCGAAGCCCTACGCATCCCCCTCAGCACCCAGAATCAGAAAATCAAACGCCTGGAAATCCAAGTCCGCAAGCGCGGCGCCCAGTAGAGCCGGGCAGCACTTCACCGAGGTGCAATTGCGTCATCTCCCGCAGCTTCCGGAGTTCATCCAGTGGCATGGACGCCAGACTGTCTTGAAAGCGCTTCTCGATCTCTTGCTGCCTCGCTTGGGGCATCGTCCCAACAAGCTCACGAAAATTGCGCGTAGCCATTAGAGTCGGTCCTCCGTTCTGACTGGCACAAAGCTCTGGTACCACCGGTCGTTGCCGGTCTTGTCCCCGCCGATCAGAAGGACCCCAGTGCGCAGTGGATCGAACGCGTTACAACGTGCGAAGCGGCCTCCCGCTGTGGCGCCTGCGATCACTGCGGCCGGCCAAACCTTGGTTTCCTGGGCGCCGACCAGGACGCCGACCACCACATCGCCGGGCCTCAATCCCGGTCCTCTGTCTCCTCGGCATCGAAGCGGCGCAGCGATGCGGCTCTGAATTCATTCAGGTCTTCAGCGGACCAAGAATCAGACCAGTCGATCCTTCGGTTTGGCGCCAACTCCGCAAAACGCTCCGCGAGTGCGGATAGTCCTCTCGCCGCATCTGCGGGCGAGCGCCGAAAGGCGTCCACCAATGAGGCTTTTCGCTCGCTTAGCTGCATTTCCATTTCCGGCATCGCGCGTGTGCAGTCACCCGCGCTTCGAGTGCTCGGTTCGGGTCGCAATGGCTAGAAGAGCCCGTAGCGCGTCGTTCACTGACTTCGAGTCGGGAAACGCCTGAACCAGTTCCGGCGCGATCAGAACCACGTTCACTCCCCGACGATACTGATCGACGTACTTTCCCCGAATGCCGCCGGAGAAATCGTACTCAGCCCTCATCTGCGCCGTCGCTCGTTTAGAGCGAGGTTTCTTCGTACCTGCGTCTTTCATGTCTTGTCGCGGTGCGGGCGCTGATCAGACGGATTCGCCCTGCTCTCATAGTATGAACCACAACCAGGAGCTTCCGCTCCCGGGACATCCCGATGATGATGAAACGGTCTTCGCCGGCGGCATGATCTGGGTCCGGAATCGTGATAGAAAGCGGATCGCCGAAGACCGTGCTCGCGTCAGCGAACCCCACGTCGTGCTTTCGTCGGTTCGCCTGCTCCTT
The DNA here is from genome assembly GCA_031969915.1 of Bryobacteraceae bacterium. Lineage (GTDB taxonomy): Bacteria > Acidobacteriota > Terriglobia > Bryobacterales > Bryobacteraceae > DALYJJ01. The sequence goes on from DALYJJ010000059.1 coordinate 12,789, forward strand.
CTTCGGATTCCACTCGAAAGCGAGTCCTTGCATCCGTACCCGAGCTTAACGAATCACCAGAGAGCTCGCCAGCCGGGCGCCACTCGGCTGTGAAGTCGCCGTGTCGTACAGTAATCTTGTCCGGATCGCTCCCGAGCGAGGCGCCATGGGGACGTTGACGTGATCGGACAGTTTGAGGAGTGGCGTCCCCAGCGGGATTCGAACCCGCGTTATCGCCGTGAAAGGGCGGTGTCCTAGGCCGGGCTAGACGATGGGGACGGACCAGGGTTGGTGAAAACGGCCCGTGGCGCGCTTCCCCCAATAGTTTAGCAGGCAGAAGCGCTGGGTCGCAAAGCCGCTACAGCGTCTTCAAGTAAGCGAGGACGTCGGCGCGCTCGTCCGCGGTGAGCATTTCCTCATACGCGGGCATGCCGTTGCCGCCGGCGTTGATGATCGCCATGACAGCCTCGTCGGTGACCTTCTTGCCGTTGGCGAGCTTGGCCTTCTTATAAAGCCCCTTGAGCCCGGGGCCCATCTTCTTTTCGTTGCTGTCCGCGTTGTGGCAGACGCCGCACTGCTCGAATACTTCCTTGCCCTTGGCGGCATCGCCCTTCTTGCCCTGCGCAACGGCCAACATCGCGGTCAGCGCGCCAACACCCAGTAGCGCCACCATCTTCGAAGACGTCATCACTCCGTGTTTCCTCCAGAAAACTTCAGTTTACACTGCCGGGCTCGCCGGGCACACGGTTAGAGAGATGCCCGCCAGCCGCGTCCGGTTGCACGGTCGAGTCCCCGGGGTTCGTCAGGGATGCGGCTCCATACCGAATTCGGACCACTCCTCGCGGGACGGGCCGTAGACGCCGGGCACGCGCAATCCCGCCTGCCGCATGAGGACCGTGATCTGGCCGCGATGGTGTGTCTGGTGGCCGATGAGGGCAGCGAGCGTGAAGCCGCGGGTCCACTTCTCGCCATACATGGGGATCTCTTCCGGGAGCATCGGATCGGTCCAGTTGGCCTCCACCAGCGAGGCGGCCTCAGCGGACGCCTTCTGGTAGGCGGCGGCCAGACCCTCGACGCCGCCGCCCTTCTCCGGCTCCGCGATCTTCAAACCGGCCTGGCCACCCATCTCCGGGAGCGTGGTCACGATGTGCCAGGCGATGAAGCCCAGCGACCGCCCGTCGGGAGTCACCTTCTGGTCGAGGGAAGCGTCGGTCAGCGCGCGGAACACCTTCAGCGTCGCTTCGGTTTCGTAGCGCCAGTCCTTCAGAAAATCGTCGATGCGGCGAAACATACTTCGAATTCTCGCACCTTGCGGGTGCCCTGTGAATCTCATCGGAAGTATGGCCATCCAGGAAGGCGCCTCGGCGCCCAATTTCACGCTCACCACGGATTCAGGTGCGAGCTTCGAATTGTCGAGCCTCAGGGGCAGGAACGTGGTGCTCTACTTCTATCCGAAGTCGGACACGCCGGGCTGCACCACGGAGGCCTGCGAGTTCCGCGACACGAGCGGAAAGTTCGACGGCTTCGACGCCGTGGTGGTGGGTGTGTCGCCGGACGCGGAGAAGGCCCAGGCGAAGTTCAGGAAGAAATACGAGCTTCCCTTCACGCTCCTCGCCGACACGGATCACGCCGCGGCGGAGGCCTACGGCGTGTGGGTGGAGAAGAGCATGTACGGCAAGAAGTACATGGGCGTGGAGCGGAGCACGTTTGTCATCGGCAAGGATGGGAAGATCGCCAAGGTCTTCTCGAAAGTAAAGCCCGCCGGCCACGCAGAAGAGGTACTGGCCGCACTGCGGGGTTTGGCGTAGCGGGCGCGGAGCGAAGGCCCCGCCCTACCGCAGGGTCATCACTTCGTCCAGCGGCTTCTTAACGATGTCCGGCACCGTGGCGTCGGGCGCGGGATAGCCCACCGGGATCAGCAGAAACGGCTTCTCATTGGCCGGCCGTTCGAGGATCTCCGACAGGAATCCCATCGGACTGGGCGTGTGGACGAGGGTGGCGAGGCCCGCCATGTGGAGCGCGGCGAGCAGGAAGCCCGTCGCGATCCCCACCGATTCCTGCACATAGTAGTGCTTCACCTTCCGCTCGCCGTCCAGCCCGTAATCGATGCGGAAGACGACGATCAGGTACGGCGCGATCTCGAGGAACGGCTTGTGCCAATCGGTGCCGAGTGGGGCGAGCGCCTCCAGCCACTCCGGCGGAAACCGGTGCTCGTAGCCTTCCCGCTCTTCCTGCTCCGCCGCCGCGCGGATGCGGGCTTTGGTTTCCGGGTTCGCCACAACCACGAAGCGCCAGGGCTGGCGGTTCGCGCCGCTCGGCGCCATCGAGGCGAAGCGAATGGCGTTCTCAACCAGTTCGAGCGGCACTGGTTCGGCCGAGAACTGCCGGACACTGCGGCGGCACTCGAAGCGCTCAAGGAGGGCCCGCGACGTGGCCAACTGCACTTCCGCAGGCAAGCGGCGAAACTCGAGGTTCTTCCGGGGATAGGTCATTTCAGTTCGACGATGGTCGCCCCCGTTCCCCCCTCGGCGGGCGTCGCCGGGTAGAACTTCTCCACGTGGGGGCTCTTTGCCAGCAGCGCCGCCACGGCTTTCTTGAGAATTCCCATGCCGTGTCCATGGACGATGCGGACCCGGTCGACCGAGGCCATGGCGGCGCTATCCAGGAACTTGTCGATCTCGTCCACTGCTTCCTCCGCGCGGCGCCCGATGACGTTGATCTCGCGCTGGGAGAGATTCCACGAAGGGCCTGCCGGCTGAAACGACACGCCCTTGGGCAGCCGCGAACCCTCGCCCGATTCGGGCAGCACTTCAAGGACGTCGTCGAGCGGGACCTTCAAGCGAAGAAATCCCGCCTCCACCTCGATTTCATCCCCGTGCACCCGGCGCACGCGCGCGGCCTCGCGAACTCCTCTCAGCTTGACGCGCGCGCCTTCCACGATCTTCGGCTTCGCCGCCGGGCTCGCCTCCGGCGTCGCCGGTCGAATCGCCGCCTCCACTTCTTCCTGGAACTCGCGGCGCGCTTTCGACACCTTGCGCCGCGCCTGGTCGGCGGCCTTGCGCTGCTCGGCGGACTGCTCGATGGATTCGATGGTTTCCGTGGCGCGCGATTCGAAGGCCCGCATGGCTTCTTCGGCCTTGCGCTCCAACTCCCGGATCTTCGCCGTTTCGCGCTTCTCCCATTCCCGCTCGATTTGCTTCTCCCGGGCCGACAGTTCCTCGCGCGCCTTCTCCAGTTCGCGTTCCCGCGCGGTCATCGTCTCCAGCTTCTGGTGCAGTTCGGAGAGAAACCGCGCGATGTCCTGCTCCTGGCGGCTCATGTTGGCGCGGGCCCGCAGAATGATGTCTTCGGGCATGCCCAAACGCGAAGCGATGTCGAGTCCCGCCGATTTTCCCGGCGCGCCCAGGCGCAGCACATAGGTCGGCTCCAGCGTGCGCTCGTCGAAGCCCATCGATCCGTTCACCACGCCCGGTGTGTTGGCGCCGTAGATCTTCAGCGCCAGCAGGTGCGTGGAAGCGAAGGTGAACGCGCCGGCGCTTCGAAAGTGTTCGAGCAGCGCCACGCCCAGCGCGCCTCCCTCCTCGGGGTCCGTCGCGCGCCCCAACTCGTCGAGCAGCACGAGCGACTGAGGCGTGACATCGAACGCCATCTCCCGCACGCGAGTGATGTGCGCCGAAAACGTGCTCAGGCTCTCCTGGATCGATTGCTGGTCGCCGATGTCCGCGAGCACCTGTTCAAACAGCGGGAACTCGGCGGACTCGGCGGGCACGGGCAGGCCGGACTGGGCCATCAGGGCCAACAGCCCGACGGTCTTCATGGTCACCGTTTTGCCGCCCGTGTTCGGGCCGCTGATGAGCAGCGTGCGCTCGCGTCGGTCGAGTTGGAGGCTGACCGGCACCACCTGCTTTTTCTGTTTGCGGAGAACGTCCTGGAGCAGCGGATGGCGCGCGCGGGTGAGCGTAAGCGTCTCGCCAAAGCGGGGAATCGTGCAGTCGAAGTCGTCCGCGAAGCGCGCCTTCGCGAAGACGATCTCCAACTCGCCGAGCACCGAGACCGTCTCCCCCACGGCCTCCGCCGAACCGCGCAGGCGCCCGGTGATCTCGCGCAGAATCCGGTACACCTCGCGCTGCTCTTCCTCCATCAACCGCACCAGGTCGTTGTTCAAATGGATGGTTTCGAAGGGCTCGACGAACAGCGTGTGGCCGGTCCCGCTGGCGCCGTGAATCACCCCGTCGACCCGGCTTTGCCGCCCCGCCACGACGGGCACCACGAAGCGGTCATTGCGAATGGTGACGTAGTCCTCCTGCAGCACTCCGTCTTCGCGGTGGGCCCGCAGGAAGCGTTCGAGCGAATCCTGAATCAGGTTCTTCTGCTTCTCGATGTCCCGGCGGAGGCGGTTCAGCGCCACGCTCGCTCGGTCGTCCAGAGAGCCGTCCGGCAGCACCTTTCCCGAGATCTCTTTGAGTACCGGCCGGAAGTCGGCGATGCGGGCCGCCCGCGCCGACAGCCGGGGAAAGCGCGCGGCGGCGTCGAGGAAGACGGAGCGCAAGTCCGCGGCGCGATCGAGGAGTTCGGTCAGCTCGTAGATCTGGCGGCCGTCCAGCACCGCGCCTTCGATGCGCAGCAGTTCCACGGCCTTGGTCGGATCGGGCAGCGATTCGAACCGGGGGCGAACGGCCGCCCCGCGCTGGGCGGGTTGCGGCCGCGCGGCGGCGCGCAGGTAGTCGATCCCTTCGCCCGCTTCCGCCAGGGACTCTTCCAGCGCCTCGCGATCCGCCGACGGCGCGATCGCCTCCAGGCGCTCGCGGCCCATCGGGCTCGCCACATAACGGCCCACCAGCGCCTTCAGCGCCCCATACTCCAATAGCTCAGCGCTTGTCTGGTTCATGCTGCAATGTCTTCTGGTAGGCGCGCTCAATCACGCCGCGCGTGCCCTCGGTCATCTCATACTCGCCCAGCGCGGCCACGGGAACCCAACGCACCGCGCTCACGTCGTCGCCCGCCCTCGGCTCGCCCCCGGCAATCCGGCACACGTAATCGACGAGCACATAGTGGTACTCGGCGCGCCCGCCGGCGTCGCGCATGATGCGCTCGAAGACTTCGGCGATCCACAGCGGCTCAACCTCCAGCCCGGTCTCCTCAAGCACCTCGCGCCGCACGCCCTCCTTCAGCGTCTCCCCCGTTTCAAGGGCCCCGCCCGGCAGCGACCACTGGCCTTTCAACGGTTCCCGCCCGCGCTCGGCCAGCAGCACGCAGCCGCCGTCGAACATCAGGGCCCCAATCCCGATCACGGGCCGGGCCGGATACCGCCGGCTGTCACTCGAGCTCAAGGTGGACCCGGTACAGGCCGCCGCCCGCGGCGACGTAGAGGAGGCTGCTGCCGGCGTGGGCAAAGGCGAGGCTGGACGGCTTGGCCGCCATCTCCACGCTGAGGATTTCCTTTCCCTCGGGCGCGTACACCAGGAACTTGCGCGCGGCCACGAAGAGGCGGCCTTCGGCATCCACGCGGACGCCGTCCGGCACGCCATCGATTTTGGCCAGTACGACGCGCTCACCCGACAGCCCGCCGTCCTTGTCCACGGCCCAGGCGCGCACGTTCCGCTCGTCGGCGTTCGAAACGAAAAGCGTCTTCGCGTCGGGCGAAAGCGCGATGCCGCTCGGCCGCGTTGCGCCCTTCCAGACCAGGCTCACGGCTCCTCTCGAGGTGACGTGAAAGACGCCGTTGAAGTCCAACTCGCGGCGGTCCAGCGCGGAACCGAACGCCGGATCGGTGAAGAAGAAAGATCCGTCCCTTCGAACGGCGACATCGCGAGGGCCGTTCAGGCGTTTGCCCTCCCAGCGTTCGACGAGGCTTTCCACGCGGCCGCGCGCATCGGTCCGGCTGACGCGGCGGGCCCTGGTCTCACACGTGTAGAGGCGGCCCTGTGAGTCGAAGGCGTTGCCCGCCGCGCCGCCGGAGGGCTCGCGAAACACGGTAAGGCCATCGCTGCCCGGGCCAAGTTTGTGCAGACGCTCGTTGGGTACGTCGCTGAGGATCAGGTATCCGGAGGAGGCCCAGGCCACCCCCGCGGCGTAGCGAAAATCCTTCGCCACCAGCTCCACGCGCACCTTCGATTCGGCGGGCGCCTGCATCACTTCGCGAGCACAGGCGCCGGCGCAGGCCGGGCCCGGGGGAGCCGGCGCTTGCCGGAAAAGAGCTTGCCGATGGAACGCTGGAGGTCCTTGAAGATCTCGTCCGGGGTGCGCGCGGCGTCGATCACCTCGAAATGGTAGCGCTTGGACATACGGTCGAGCGAACTGATGATCCGGCCCTGATACTTCACGAAGCTCTCGAACATGTCTTCGCCGAAGCGAACGTCCATGCCGCTCTCCCAGAAGTCGAAACTGCCCGGGCCGCTCACCACGCGCGAGATCAGGTCGTCCACATCGGCGCGCAGGTAATAGACGGCGTGGGGCACGAGTGCGAACGAAACCAGGCGCTCCAGCCACAGGCGGTCCTCGCCGCGGGCCATGCCACGGGCGATGAGAGAGAAAATGTAGCGGTCCGTAAGCACCACGAAGCCGGCTCGCAGCGCGGGGATGATCTCGTTCTCCAGCCGGTCGGCGAAGTCCGTCATGTAGAACAGCGTCATCGTCACGCGGCCCAGGGTGTTCCCTTCCTTGGCCTGCTGGATGCCTTTGCCGGCCAGCGCGCCGCGGGCCATGCCCGTGTCGAGCACGGCGTGGCCGCGTTGTTCCAGCCAGGCGCGCAGCCGCGCCACCTGCGTGCTGCGGCCGACATTGTCCGGCCCTTCGATGACAATCAGCTTGCCCTGCAGGTTCGTCGCGTCCACTCCGGGGAGGGGCTCGCTATAGAACTCGAGCGGCTTCTTGGGTTCCATTTGCAACTCCGCTTGCCTTTCTGAGCGCACCGCCGCGCATCGTTTCGCCCAGTTGCTCGATGACGATATCCCGCATCCGCTTCTGTTGCGCCTCAATGGAGCCCGTGGCGTCGATGACGTGAAAGCCCATCTCCTCGCTCATCGCGTCGTACTCTTCGAGAATCCGGCCCTGGAACAGGCGGAAGCTCTCTTCAATGTTGCGGCTCAGGCTCAGGTCCATCCCGGCTTCGTAATACTTCAACTCGGCGCGGCCGCCGAGAATGCGGCCCAGGGCGATGTCCAGGGGCACGCGAAAGTAGAAGCGCAGGTCGGGCCGCACCGCGAAACGGTAGAGGTTCCGCACCCACTTGCGGCTCATGCCGCGAACGACGTCGCGGGCGTAGGCGGTGTAGGCGTACCGGTCGGCGCAAACGATCGCGCCGGCCTTCAGCAACGGGATGATGTAGGTCTCGAGTCGATCGGCGAAGTCCGTGGCGTGGATCAGGCTGAAGGTGGTGGGCGTGAACATCTCCTTCTTCTTGCCGCGGCGCGTGGTGGCCTTGACCAGTGGAGAAGAGTTCCATTCGCTGAAAGCAACCGAGAAGCTCTTGGAACGAAGCCATTGGCTGAGCAGCGCGAGTTGCGTCGATTTGCCCGACCCGTCAATCCCTTCCACAACGATCAGCTTTCCCCGGTAACGATTGGGCTGGAAGTAGGGCATAACAAGTGGCGAACCTCTATCATAGTCCTTTACACACCATGACCCGGTACGCGGCGATCGACATTGGCAGCAACAGCGTGCGCATGATGGCGGCGGAAGTGGACCCCAAGGCGCCCCGCAAAACGCTGGCCGAAGACCGGCAGGTGACGCGCCTGGGCGAGAGCGTGTTTCGCGACGGCCAGATCAGCCCGCCCGCGATGGAATTCGTGGTGGGCGTGCTGAAACGGTTCGCCGATACCTACAAGCGCCTGGATGTGGCGGGCGTCCGGGCGGTGGCCACCAGCGCGGTGCGTGACGCCAGCAACCAGCTTGAGTTTCTGGAGCGGGCCGCGGCCGCCATCGGGTCCCCCGTGGAGATCATCTCGGGACAGGAAGAGGCGCGCCTGATCCACGTCGGCGTGCAGGACCGCTGGCCGCACCCGGACCAGCGCATTCTCATCATCGACGTGGGCGGGGGCAGCGCGGAAGTGATCGTTGGAGAAGACGGCAAGATGGCCGAAGCGTTTTCCCGGCCGCTCGGCGCGGTCCGCCTGACCGAAGTGTTCCTAAAGGACGATCCGCCCGCGCCGCTGCAGTTGCATCAACTCGACGAGTTCCTGGAACAGAAGCTGCACAGCGTCCTGGACCGGATTCGGCGCAAGCGATTCGACCGGGTGATCGCCACCTCCGCCTCGGCCTCGGCTGTGGTCTGTGCCGCCAACCGCATCCCGCGGGCGCGGCGCGACGAAGCGGACCGGCGCCGGGCCACCACGCCGCAGATTCGGAAGCTCTACCAACTGCTCGCCCAATCCGGCATTGCCGCGCGCCGCCGGGTGACCGGCATCGGTCCGCGGCGCGCGGAGATCATCGTACCCGGCGCGGCGGTGTTCAAGTTCATTCTCGAGACGCTCAAGCTCCCCGCGCTCTATTACTCGCAGGCGGGCGTGAGGGACGGCATCATCGCCGGCCTGGCCGCCCGCGGTGTGGGCCACGACGCGGGCCGCCTGGACCGCGATCAGCGGCGCGCGGTCGAGGAACTGGCGCGCAGGTTCTCCGTCGACCTGAAGCACGCGCGGCTCGTCGCGTCGCTCGCCCATCGGCTCTTCGTCGAACTGCAGCCGCTGCACAAGCTCCCGTCTGAACAGGGACGGCTCCTGGAGGCGGCCGCGCTGCTCCGCGACACGGGCCACATCATCAGCGACACCGCCCACCACAAGCATTCGCAGTACATCGTGGCCAACGCGGACCTGGCGGGATTCAACCCCGTGGAGCGCGCCATGGTGGCGGAGTTGTGCCGCTACCATCGCAAGTCCATGCCCGGACCCAAGCACGCCAGCTATCAGGCGCTGCCCCCCGACGGGCGGCGCGTGGTCAGCCTGCTCATCCCGCTGCTCCGCATTGCCGACGCCCTGGACCGCAGCCGCGAGCAGCGCGTCGAGGCAATCGACTGCCACGTGAACGACGGCGCCGTCGCCTTGACCATCGTGAGCCGCAAGGACACCGGGCTCGAGCAGTGGGCCGCCGAACGGGCCGGCGAGTCCTTCCGGTTGGTCTACGGCAAGCCCCTCGCGGTCGCGCGGTCCAACGGCTGAAATCGCATTACAATCGAATCCATGAGCAACACAACTCGCCGCCACTTCCTGGCGGCTGCGGGTGGCGCCGCGTTGACCGCCCGCGCTTGGGGACAGGTGTCCGGCGCGAATGAACGCCTCCGCGTGGGCGTGATCGGATGCGGTGGCATGGCCGGCGGACACATGCGTTCGCTGGTCCGCAACAAGGAGCGCGACAACGTCGAGATCGTGGCCGTCTGCGATCTCTACGACAAGCGCGCCGAGCAGGCCGCGCAGGTGACCGGCGGCAAGATCGTGAAGGACTATCGCCGGGTCCTCGAGCAGAAGGAGATCGATTACGTCCTGATCGCGACTCCGGAACACTGGCACTGTCCGATTACCCTCGATGCGCTCGACGCGAACAAACATGTTTACGTTGAGAAGCCCATGACCCAGACCGTGGAAGAGTCGAAGAAAGTGCTGGCGCGCCTGAAAACCTCTGACCGGAAACTCCAGGTGGGCGTGCAAGGCATGTCCGACGACTCCTACGAAGCGGCCAACGAGTACGTCAAGAACGGCACGCTGGGCAAGGTGGTTCTCGCACAGATCGACTATTCCCGCAATCACAAAGACAATTACTGGGCCTATCCGATCGACGAAGACGCCAAGCCCGGGGTGAACCTGGACTGGAAGACCTGGCTCGGCAATCGGCCCAAGCGGCCCTGGGACCCGAACCGTTTCTTCCGGTGGCGCTGGTATTGGGACTACTCGGGCGGGATCGCCAGCGACCTGTTCGTGCACCGTGTGACGCGCATCATCAAGGCCCTGGGGCTCACGTATCCGGAGAAGGGCGTGGCGACCGGTGGCAAGTTCCAGTTCACCGATAGCGCCGCGGAAGTGCCGGACACGTTCAATGTGCTGCTGGATTACCCCGGCGGGCCCACCGTGCAGTTGGTTTCCTCGATGGCGAACGACACCTCCGTGGACCACGTGCTGCGCGGCCACAAAGCGACGCTCGAGTTCACGCGCACGGGCTTTGTGATTCGGCCGCAGGAGCTCTACATGAACGAGGTGAAGCCGGTGGAGTTCCGGAAGACCGGGGCGGAGAACATCGAGTTGCACCATCGGAACCTGATGAACGCGATCCGGAAGAACGAAGCCCTGAAGTGCGACGCGCAGTTGGGCTACTACGGCGTGGTGGCCTGCGAAATGGGAGTGCAGAGCTACCGGCAGCGCCGCTACCTGGCCTGGGACAGCGGGCGCGGACGGGTAACCAAAGCCTGAGTCAGATCGGCATCACCGCGGCCGAGACGGGCTTCGAGCCGACTGGAATCATGGTCAGCAGCGGGGCGGATTTTCGCCGGTTGTCCTGCACCGCACCGCTGCGGATGATCGCCATGTCGCCCGAGACTCGGTTCAAAACCAGGGCATACTCGCCATCCGGCGTCACCGTGATGAACGATGGCTCCGAACCCACGCTGGTCATGGCGATCACCCGGTGGGTCTGGATGTCGATGATCGTGACGTCGGCCGAGTGCGGGTTCGCCACGTACAGAAAGCCCGGCTTAAGGGAGGCGGCCATGGCTCCGGGACTGCGGCCGGCCAGGCGCGTCTGGGCAATCTCGGTGCGATACGGGTACACCACCACCACCGCGTCCATCCCCTCGCCGGTGATGAACAACTGGCCTCCATCGGCGCTGAAGCAGATCTGGTCCGGCCGGACCGCAAGGGGCAGGCGGGTGACCATGCGCCCGCTCGCCGTGTCGAGGATGGACAGGCTGCGTTCGGCCGGATTGGTCACCAGGAACTGGCGCCCGTCGGAGCGGAAGCGCACCGCGGCGAGACCGGCGCCGGTCGCCACCAGGGGCCGCGTGGCTCGGGCTTGCAGGTCGGCGATCGCGACGCGGCCGCTCGAGGCGAAACCAACGGCGGCGAGCGGGTCGTAGGGCGCGAGGTCGAAATCCGTGGCGCCCGCGGGCAACGGGATCGCCGCGCCGGGCTGGAAGCCGTCGAGCCCCAGACGGACGAGTTTCGAGGGCTCTGCCGTGAGCGCCCAAAGCGACGCGCCGTCCGGAGAAAGCCGCATGGAGAGGATCCGGGTGGCAAGCCGCGCCTGACGGCGCACGGAGAGCGATTGGGCGTCGACCTCCACAATCACTCCACTCTCCGGGAGCAGCGCAAACACCGCGCGGCGCGCCTGGTGCGCGATGACCTGTGAGGGCGCCCCGGCCAGCGCGATGCGGCGTGCGACGGCCAGCGCCCCCAGATCGACCACCGCCAGCGCCTTGCCCTCTTCGGCGGCCACGAACGCGTACCCCGCCAGAATCTTGCGGCTGCACCCCGGCCACGCCGCCGCCCCGCAAAGCGCCAACCAGTTACGCCGGTCCAACCTCGCTCTCCTCCTTCACTTCGTGTCCCGCCGACCGGAGCACGGCGACGGCCCGCGCCAGGTGCTCCTCTTTCACCAGAACATAATCCGTGTCGAATGTGGAAATGGCAAAGACGGAAACGCCGGCCGAGGCGAGCGGACTCGTTACCGACGCGAGCACGCCCACCAGGTCGAACGGAAAGGGGCCCACCAGCGCGAGCACCCGCCAGCCGGCCTCCACCCGGGCGCCCGCGGAGGCCCACTGCTCTTCGCACACGATCGACAACTCCTCCGGGGTTCGCGTGATCGAGAAGAACGTTGAGCGCGTGGTGCGAGGAGGAATCGCTTCCCGAGGGTCGAGCCGGCAGACGGCAAGCCGTAGGAGCGGGACCCGTATGCTGAGCGGCATTCGACCGCCGAGTATACACTGGCGGCCAGGAGGCCACCCATGCCGCTCCATGTTTTCGTCCGCTTTGAGCCGGCGCCCGGAAAAGACCATCTGCTCGAAACCGAACTGCGCGGCATCCTGACGCCCACGCGCGCCGAGCCGGGTTGCCTGCGCGTGGAGCTGTTTCGATCCGTAGCCGGCCCGCAGTGCTTCTACATTCACTCCGAGTGGGTGGATCAGGCGGCGTTCGACACCCATGCGAAGATGCCGCACATGACCCGGTTTCTGGGTCTGTTAGGAGAACTGGCGTCGAACGCGGTGGAGGCCGTGCGGACCGAACGCATCGGCTGACGGAGCCCGCCGCGGCGGCGGCGCGAGCGCCCGCGGGAAATCCCTTGACAGCCGCCGTATTTCGAATATTCTAGAAATATGGGCAAACGAAGCGCGGCCTTCTTCGCCGACATGTTCTCCGCGTTGGGCAACGAAGCCCGCCTCGGGATCGTCCGGCTTCTGCTCTCGGCGCACCCCAACGGGATGGTGGTCGGAGACATTCAAAGCGAGTTGGGCATCCCCGGATCGACGCTTTCGCACCACCTGGACAAGCTGCGCCAGGAGAACCTGGTGAAGTCGCGGCGGGAGGGTACCTACCTGTGGTACTCGGCGAACCACGAGGCGCTGCAGGAACTGCTTGCGTTTCTCTACGCCGAGTGCTGCACGCGGAGTTCGGCGGTGAAGCCGGAGGCCGTAGTGAGGATCGGCAAGTGACGCGGGTCCTGATACTGTGCACCGGCAACTCGGCCCGCAGCCAGATGGCGGAGGGGCTGCTGCGCGCGATGGCCCCCGAACTGGACGTTCAATCCGCGGGCACCGTGCCGGCCGCTCAAGTGAACCCTTTCGCAGTCCGCGCCATGGCTGAGATCGGCATGGATATCTCCGGCGCTCGGCCGAAGAGCGTGCACCAGTTCCTCCCGGAACACTTCGATTTTGTGGTGACCGTCTGCGCGGAGGCGGATCGCGACTGCCCCGCCTTCATTGGCCAGACCGGCCGCCGCGTCCACGTTGGGTTCGAAGACCCGGCGCGCGCCCAAGGTTCGGAGCAGGAGGTGCTCGCCGAGTTCCGGCGCATTCGCGACCAGATCCGCGGGCGCTTCAAGCGGTTGTATGAGGATGAGATCAAGAACGAGCAGTAGATGAACGAGCAGTAGCTGAAAAGGAGCAGTAGATGAACAACGTGAAGGAAGTCGTCAAAGAGCGCTACGGCAAGGCCGCGCTGCGCGTGGTGGAAGGCGGAGCCGCCTCCTGCTGCGGGTCGAAACCAACGCCGCTGGGTGCGGTGGATCCGATCACCGCCAACCTGTACAGCGATGCCCAGACGGCGGGACTGCCGGAGGAAGCATTGATCGCCTCGCTCGGCTGCGGCAACCCGACCGCGTTGGCGGAGTTGCATCCCGGCGAAGTGGTGCTCGATCTCGGATCCGGGGGAGGCATCGACGTGCTGCTTTCGGCTCGCCGCGTTGCACCGGACGGCAAAGCGTACGGGCTCGATATGACCGGCGAAATGCTTGCTTTGGCGCGCGAAAACCAACGCAAGGCCGGCGTCGCCAACGTCGAGTTTCTCAAGGGCGAGATTGAGAACATCCCGCTCCCGGACAACTCCGTGGACGTGATCATTTCGAATTGTGTGATCAACCTCTCCGCCGACAAGGACCGGGTCCTGGCCGAGGCCTTCCGGGTGTTGAAACCAGGCGGACGCCTGGCGGTCAGCGACGTGGTGACGCGCGGGGACATCCCCGCCGATATCCGGCGCAGCGTTGAGTTATGGGTGGGCTGCATCGCGGGCGCGCTGGATGCCGGTGAGTACCGCGCGAAATTGGAGCGAGCCGGCTTCACGTCGATTGACTTTGAGACCACGCGCACCTATCGCGTGGACGAGGCGCGCGACTTCCTTTGTGGCCAGGGTTTGGATGTGGACGCCATGGCGCCTCTCGTGGATGGTAAATTCATGAGCGACTTCATTCGCGCCCGAAAACCTTTGTGAGCCACAACGAACTCTACGCGTTTCTTTCCGCGGAGCGGCTGGCGGTGGTCGCTTCGCGCTCGGCGGCCGGCGAGCCGCAAGCCGCTCTCGTGGGCTTTGCCGTGACGCCCCACCTGGAGTTGATCTTCGACACGCTCAAGACCAGCCGCAAGTACGCAAACCTGAAGGCCAACCCGGGCTGCTCGTTCGTCATCGGCTGCTCCGGCGACGTCACCGTGCAATATGAGGGCGTGGCCGAAGAGATCTCCCAGGCCATGCCCGCGGCGTTCAAAGAGACCTACTTCAAACGTTGGCCGGGCGGCGTCACGCGCTCGCGTTGGCCGGAGATCACCTGGTTCGTGGTCAGGCCGCGCTGGATCCGGTACTCCGACTACGGGCAGGATCCGGACTACGTCGAGGAGTTCCGCTTCGAAGACCTCAAATCAGCGGGTTCTTGAGGTGTTCGTGCGTGATGTCATCCACGTGCGCCGCCTCGATCAGCGTGGCCAGCTTGGCCGCCAGCGTAGCCGCCGTGGGGATGCGCCGCAGTTGTTCCACTTCGCCTAGAGCCTCCGCGCGCCGGCCCATCAGCAGGAGCGAGATGCCCAGGCTGTAGTGCGCTTCGGCGAAGTCAGGCTTAAGGGCGATCGCTTTGTCGTAGGCGGCCACGCGGTCCTTTGACCGGCCCGTCTTCCCCAGTGCGAACCCGAGATGAAACCACGCCTCCGGATACCCGGGCTGCCACTGCACGGCTTCCGCGAGACTGCGCGCGGCCCGGTCGTACTGCTCGGCCCAGACCTGCCCCAGACCAAGCACGTAAGCCTCCTCCGCCGCTGTGACGCGCTCGGCCGCCCACTCCTCCAGGCTCCGAATGGGTTGCGCCGGAAGCGCCCGGATGCGGAACAGAGGGATGGCGAAGGCGACATGGCGCGTGCCCAGAAACTGCGGCAACAGCATCGCCACGGCGCGCCCTTCCGCGTCGCGCACGAGCTCGCCCGCGGACTCCGCCTTCACCTCGTTGCCCAGGCTCAACACCAGGCCGGAACCCGGAACGTCGCGCGCGGTCTTCGGAGCCACGGGCAGTTCATCTCCGAAGGCGGACGCCTCTGAAGCGCCCTCCACCCAGAGCTGGACCACGCCCATCACCGGCTCATCGCACAGAATCCAGCGCACCGGCCGGGTGGCGCCGCCGGCGATCACCTCCACGCGCTTCGCGCCGATCAGCAGGGAGCGCGCGGTCGCCAGTCGCCCGCCGTTGTCCAGGAACACGCCGTACCCGGTTCTCTTGCCGCCCGCGGCGTCGTAGGAGACCACACGCACGTCGTCGGCGGCGGCAAAGGCGCCAATTGCGCCCAACGCGATCAGCCAGAGACACTTCACTCACGTAACAGACGCTGCCGCTTGGCGCTTGGTTGCAACCGGTCACCGCGAAGCCCGCGCGCCCGGCCTTCGCAAGGCCGGCAGCATGGGGGACCGGGACGCTTGACTCCGAAATCCCCGGGTGGAAAAATCCGAATACGTTTGGCTGATTTTGGGGGTTCCGACGATGTTACGTTTGTCTCATTTCGTCCTGCCGCTCGCGTTTGCGGCCGTGTGCTCCGCGCAGACCGTCTCCGGCACGCTCGCCGGCACCGTAACCGACTCCACGGGCTCTGTGATCCCCGGAGTGAAGGTGACGGCGAAGAACGAACAGACCGGTGCGGTGCGCGAGTCGGCGACCAACGCGGAAGGCTACTACCTGTTCAGCTTCGTCCCGCTCGGCGCCTACCAGGTGACGGCGGCCCAGAACGGCTTCCAGACGATCGTGAAATCGGGCGTGGTCGTGGATCTCAACAAAACCACGCTGTCGGACTTCTCCCTGAAGCCGTCGGCCGTCACCGAAACGGTGACCATCACCGGCGAGGTGCCGGTGGTGGAGACGTCGCAGGGCGACGTCAAGCACAGCCTGATCGCGAAGCAGATCGATGACACGCCGCTCGCCGGCCGCAATTTCCTGAGCCTGGTGGAGCAGATCCCGGGCTTTCAAAACGCGCCCTGGATCGGGTCGGCGAACAATCCGACCAACTCGACCGGCTCCTATGCCTCCTTTAGCGGGACGGGCAGCCGCTCCGCCACCTTCCAGATCGACGGCGTCAACAACGACGATTCGTCGGAGAACCAGAACCGGCAGAACGTGAATGTGAGCGCGATCCGCGAATTCCAGGTGCTGACCAACGCCTACACGGCGGAGTTTGGCCGCGCGGGCGGCGCCGTGATCCTGGTGCAAACCAAGTCCGGCACGAATCGTTTTCACGGCGACGCGTACGACTACATTCAGAACGACGTCTTCAACGCCAACGGCTACTTTCAGAACCAACGCAATACGCCCCGCCAGATCGTGCGCCGGCAGCAGTACGGCTGGACGATCGGCGGCCCGGTCCTGAAAGACAAACTGTTCTTCTTCCATTCGGGCGAGCGCATCCGCAACAACACCAGCAGTTCGATCAGCCGCTTCATCTGGCTGCCGGGCGACGGCCCGCGCGCATGCAATCCGGGTGAGGTCTCGCGTCCCGGCGGTCCGTATTGCGTGGACCCCGCCACCCATCCGAACCTGCAGCGGGACCTGGCGTTTATGAAGGGCGTGATGGACCTTTGGAACACGCCCGAGCTGCAGGGCAAGACGCCGAACGATCCCGCCGGCTGCGTGGATCTGATCGCCAGCGGCCGGCCCAATCGCTGCGTGCGCATCGACGGCGTCCCGAACGTGTTCCCGGACTCCGACTACTCCGGCAAGCTGGACTGGAACGCGCCCGCCAACACCACCGTCGCGCTCCGCTACCACTACAGCCGCCAGATCCGTCGCTCCGGCCGCATCATCTTCGGCGACAACTTCGGCATCGTCAACAACCGCCAGTACAACATCGGCCTCACCGCCACGCACATTTTCAGCCCCCGGCAGACCGGCGAGTTCCGCTTCGGCTTCGGCAACCGCGCCACGCTCCAGGACGTGGTGGACGGCAACAACATTCCCACCATCCGGTTCGCCAATCACCTCACACCCTCCGGCACCGTGATCGGCACTTCCACCAACGTTCCCATCAACCGGCGGCAGCACGACGACCAGTTCGTCTACAACCACACGCTGGTCATGGACCGCCACACCATCAAGGCCGGGATGGACACGCGCCTCCTCCTGCTCGACGACCTTTCCGGCGACCGCAGCCGCGGCTTCTGGACCTTCAGCTCGCTCGACTCGCTCGCCTCCATCCGCGCGGGCACCGGTTTCACCGGCTGGGAGAACTTCCTCCGCGGCTTCGTCACCGGATATCAGAACGGCTACGGCAACCCCCTCGCCGAGAACCGCTACAACGAAGTGAACCTGTATTTCCAGGACGACTTCCGGCTGCGTCGGAACCTGACCCTGAACCTCGGCTTCCGCTGGGAAGGCGTCGGCGCGCCCCGCGAACAGCAGGACCGCTTCCAGTATGGCTTCGGCGGCGATTACAACAATTTCCAGCCGCGCTTCGGCTTCGCCTATCAGCCCGTGGTGGAGAAGCCTTGGCTGAAGTGGCTGACCGGCGATCCCGGCCGCTTTGTCATCCGCGGCGGCTACGGCATCTATCACAGCCGCGTCTTCCAGTCGGTGTTCTCGCAGAACCAGCTCAGCATCCGCACACAACCGCCGAATGGCTTCGCGTCCGACTTCTCCGCGAATTGCCGCAATGAAATCTCCGACCCCAGTTGCGGGTTCGTGTTCACCCCCGGTGTCGCCTCCCGCACCACCGCGTTCACCGCCAACGGCGTGCGCGTGCCGGGCGGCCAGTTGATCACCACGCTCCTGCTTCCCGATTCCAAGTTGCAGGTCCCCTACGTGCAGCAGTGGAACCTGAGCCTGTCCCGCCAATTGCCGGGCAACATGGCCTTGGAGCTGACCTACAACGGCAACCGGACGATCGGAAACCTGTTCTACGATTCGATCAACGACTCGCGCTTCCCCATCGAATCGCCCTATGTGCAGGTGGATGTGGGCGGGGGCGTCTACAAGAACGTGGTGTTCGACCGCGTGTGCCGCGATCTGAGCGACCCCATCTGCGTGCTGCGCGACGGCGCGGGCAACATCTCAACGCAGAGCGGTTCGCTGCGGCAGTTCGCCGCCCTCACCAGCACCACCGCGAGCCTCGCCGACAAAGGCATCGTGATCGTCGACGGCGTGCCGCACGGCTACATCTCCTTGGGCGAGGGGCGGATCAACGAGCGCCGGCCCGATCCGGCGTTCCGCCGCAACGTCGGGCTCCGCAACTTCGGCTGGGCCTACTATCACGGCGGCATCCTGAAGTTCACCAAGCGCACCAACCGCGGCCTTTCGTTCACCGGATCCTGGACCTGGAGCAAGGCCATCGACACCGGATCGGAAGCGACGTTCACCGGCGTCGATTCGAACGCACCCGCGGGCAAGGGCAACGCGGCGCGTTCGCTGCGCGGGCTCTCCAGCTTCGACGCGCGGCACCGCATCATCCTCTCCTACGGCTACGACCTGCCGTTTTATCGCACCCAGCGCGGCGTCGTGGGGCGCATCCTCGGCGGCTGGCAGATCACCGGCGTGACTTCGTTCCAATCCGGCAATCCCTTCACCGCCGTGCTGGGCTACGATGCCAACCTCGACGGCCTGGGCGGCGACCGCCCGGCGATCTCCGATCCGAGCTTCCTCTTCCGCTCCATCGACAACGGCCGCGCGTTCACCACCTGCCGGACCGTGACCCCGGCCGGCGTGGCCTGCCCCGACACACAATCGCAGGATCAGGTGCCGGGCACGGTCTTTATTCCCCAACAGGCAGCGAGCATTTCCGCCGAGAACCGCATCATCTCCCCCGGCTCCGACGGCAGCGGCAGCATCGGCCGCAATACCTTCTTCACGCACGGCATGAATAACTTCGACACCACGTTTCAGAAGTCGGTGACGTTGAAGGAAGGGATCCGCTTGAACTTCCGTATGGAGTTCTACAACCTGTTCAACCGCGTGATGTTCGGCGTGCCCGCGCGCACCATCCTGAGCGGCACCCCGTTCGGACGCATCGACACGCAGCGCAACCCGGCGGGCTACGTAAACTCGGCCCGCGAGGGCGGCTCGCGCCAAGGACAGTTCGCCATCCGGCTGATTTTCTAGCCGGACCGGACCATACGGGCCATCGGCCGCAACAGTCCGCTCGCCAATGCGAATTGCTTCACGGTTCGAGTAGGACTGTTTTGTTCGATTGGTACTGCCTGAATTTCTTGTTTCCTCTGAACCGAGTCCCAACTCGTGTTATTCTTGGCCGTTTCCACGTTTCTTGGTTAATTCGCAAAGCGCCCTTAGCGTATGCAGAGCGATTGCCTCACCACAGCCACCTCCGGCCCAACAGACAGTGACCCGGCCATCGCGGATCGTTTCTCCTCCGCTTTCGGAGCATTGCGGCGAATTGCCGCTTCCCTTCTCCGCCACGAGCGCCCTGGCCACACGCTTCAGCCAACGGCCTTGGTCGCCGAGGCGTTTCTCCGCCTCCGCCGCCTGCGCTCCCCCGCCAACGACCAGCACTTCTACCACTTGGCCGCTTTGGCGATGAAGAGAACTCTGATCGACTACGCCCGCGCCCGCTCCGCGGCTAGCCGCGTCGCCTTAGAGGACCTGCCCCCGCTCTTCAGCTCGGTGCACCTCCGCGGCGAATCCGGCGTCGCCCTTCGGACTGCGGTTGACCGCCTCAAGCGGCTGGACCCGGTGGCCGCGGAGACCGTTTGGCGCCGCTATGCCGAGGGATGGACCCTCGAGGAGCTCGCGGCTCGCCAGGGGCGAGAGATGTGGCGCGTGCGAGCCGACTGCGACTTCGCGCTTCAGTGGCTCTCCGACCGCCTGGCCTGATCGCTCAGCAGCGAGGCTACCTGCAGGCCCCAACTCCGCCCGCTCGGCGGACGGCGGCTGGGGACCGGGTGAAGCGCCAGAGCGAGCGCCGCGGCCAGTTCCTGCTCGCAGCCGGAAACCGAATTCCTCAAACAGCGCGCGAGCTCAGCCTGGAAATCGTCCTCCCCGGGCGGCCTCCTGAATTGCTGTAAGCCGCTTCCGGTGATCATCTCCAGGACGATGACCGCCAGGCTGAAGAGATCGGTGGCCGGAGAGTAGTGGCCCACCAACCGCTCCGGCGCGAGATACTGCGTGGAGCCTACCAACGTTGTCGTGCTGGCCTGCTCGCCCTGCCGCCCCTTCAGCCCGGAGGCCCCGAAATCGATCAATACCAAGTGCTCGCGGTCTGTGCCGCTGTCAAGCATCACCAGGTTCTCGGGCTTCAGGTCACGGTGGACGACGCCCCGCAGGTGAATCGCTTCCAGGGTATCGCCCAATTGCGCCACGAGCGGCGCAGTCCTCCGGGCTCCGAGCGGTCCGTTCCGCAGACACTCGCGAAGCGTCGGACCTTCCACGAACGGCATGGCCAGGCAGGGCTCGCCGGCGGCGCCGATCCAGGAATCGAGCACTCTCACCACCCCGGGATGATCCAGGGAACGGAGCGCCGCTACCTCCTGCGCGAATTGGTCGCGGACCCAACCGTCGCGCCCCGGAATGCCGTTCAGGATCTTGACGGCGACCCGGGGCGTAGCGCCTTGCAGATCCTCCGCCTCATACACCACGGAGAAGCTCCCACGCGAGACCGGGCGGACCAGGCGATAACGATCGAGGTGGGTCACTTCGGCGGGGCGCCCCGGCGCGGAAGCGGGTGACGACTGCTTTTGGAACCGCCGGATGAAAAGCCACTTCCTGACCCGATAGACCATGGCCTCCCACCACAGACCTCGAAAGAAGATCACCGCCGCCGCGGCGGCCGCCGAAACCATCAGCCCGACGCCGGCAGCGCCCCACGGGAAGCTCGCCGCCGGCGCCTGGAAAGCAAAGCGCGCAATCGCTCCGCCGCCCTCACCCGAGTAGCGGGCCTCGATCGTGTATTCACCCCCGCGGAGCTTCGGCAAGCGGACCCAGCCATCGGAAGACGGTATCCAGGACTCCGCGCCCGGTTGCAGGCGGTACTCGAACGGGTGCGGGCGGAAGGGCGAGCCTCGCAAGCCGTAAATGCGGGCCATGCCTGGCGCGCCGTCGGGTGCCCGCAGGATCGCCGGCGCATCGCCGGCGGGGGCCGCGAACCAGCGCTCATCCGGCTGAACGCGCGTCACGCCGTGCAGGCCCGCCAGCCACACGGCGCCCCCCGGCTCTTCGGTAATCCCGTGTCTCGACAAATACCCCGCCGCGAGTCCGTTCGCGACGTTCAGCGTCAGCCAGTCGCTCATCCGGTCTCCCGCGCCTTTGCTGACACTCACTCCGTCCACGCCCCCCACCCAGATCCAGCCGCGCCGGTCGGCATGGACGGTCTGCGGCGTTGTCAGGGGCGACGCTACCGCGGACATCCTCCAAAGGTCCCCGTTTCGCCGAAGCCGGAACAGGCTTCGGTCTAAGGACAGGCACCAGACTTCCTCCGGGCTCCGGACCGCGAACGAGCGGACGGTCGGCAACTCGCCTTCGGTCCTCTGAATTCGCCACTGACCATCGGCGCCCAGCCGGGCGATCCTGTTTCTTCGCACGAACCAGACCACGCCAGACGCCTCCGCGACGAGGGTGCTGTAGCTGTTGGGCTCCCCCAAGATCCCCGCGGGAATGGGTTCGGCTGGGCAGTCGCCTGGGCGGGCCACCCGATGTACGCGGGTTGAAGTCGCCACCCAAATCGCTCCTCGCGGGTCCACCAAAAGCGACTCCACGGGTTCCGCTCCCGCAAGGGCGGGACAGATAGGCTCAAGAGCGCGCCCATCGGGGCCGATCCGGAGCAATCCCGATTTCCGAGTGGAAACCACAATCTGATCGTTTGGCAGAGCCAGAATCGAATCGATCTCGTGATTGCCGTCTCGCACGGCGAGCCACTGTCCGCCGCTGAGCTGATGTAGGCCGTGCGCGGTCGCCAGGTAGATACTCTGGCCGCCGACCGATACCTGCGTGGCCTCGTCTTCCGGGAACTGAGCTCCGCTCCACCTTTGCCAGGTTGCGTCCGGAATCCACTCCACCAGCCCCACTCCACGGATGGCCGCCCAGAAGCGGCCCGCCCTGGTCACCACTCCCGCGGTGACGGCCAAACCCCGAGTCCAGTCGGCTTCGAACCGTTCACCGGTGCGCAAGTTCTCGAACCAGGAGCCGGCGTACCACACCGAGCCATCGGCGCCGGCGACCAGCGGACCCGGTCTCCAAACCCCAGGCGCCGCATCCCGCGACAAGCGGCGAAGAACAGTTCCGCCGCG
>DALYJJ010000060.1:0-24015 GCA_031969915.1 Bryobacteraceae bacterium
CGCATCGGGCGCCAGGACGTGGGGGATCGTGGGCTCGTTGAAGAGACTGAAGTCGCGGCCCGAGACGGAGAGGCGTTCAATGGTTCCGCGAACGGAGCCGGTGTTGCGGACGCGCAGGCGGAGTTCGTTGCGGTCGCCGACGTAGGCTTCGCCCAAGTCGAGGATGTTGGGCGGCGGCTGCTCGTTCTGTCCGTCGACGACGAGGAGGCGAAGCTGGGCGGCGGCGGGAGGGAGGAAGATCGCGGCGAGGACGGCGGCGGAGCGCAATGGCTTCATCGGGCGCTCCTGGGCAGGGGATAGAGCCGGGGCTCGGGAGTGAGCCGGAGCGCGAACCAATCGCCGCCGGCGCGGACGGCGAGCCAGTCCTCGCCGATGGTCTCGATGCGGTCCGGAGCGGATTCGAGAGGGATCTCGCGCTCGCTCCCATCGGGTGCGATGAGGAGCAGGGCGGCGTGGCGCGTGACTACGATGGACCCGTCGGTAAGCAAGGCCGCCGGCGCCTGGAGGCCATGCAGGGGAACCTCGATTTCGCGGTCGATGAGCCACAGTTCGCCGTCCCGCTTAACGACGGCGCGG
Source organism: Bryobacteraceae bacterium (assembly GCA_031969915.1). GTDB lineage: Bacteria > Acidobacteriota > Terriglobia > Bryobacterales > Bryobacteraceae > DALYJJ01. The sequence continues at coordinate 577 of DALYJJ010000060.1, forward strand.
CGGGGCCAAGCGATGGCGAGGACCTCTCCGCCGGGCTCCCAGCGGAGGGCCTGGCCGGTGGGCAGGCGGCAGAGTTCGCGGGTGGAGGCGAACCAGACGAGGGCGGCGGCGCCATCCCGGGTGAAAGCGAAGAGCGCTTCGCCGGGCGGGGCGGGCAGATCGAGGAGCGGGCGGCCCTGGCCGTTGTGGACGAGGAGCCGGTCGGCGGTTTTGAGAAGGGCCTCGCGGCCGGAGAAGGCGGCGGAGAGGACGTCGCCGCGGGGCTCGTCCTGGACCACGAAGCTGCCGGCGAGGCCCATGACGCGCTGGAGTTTGCCGGCATCGTCGCGCAGGAGGCCGACGTGGGGGGCCTGCTGGGCGGGCAGGCCGGCAGCAAGAAGGAGAAGGCACAGGGTGCGGCGCATCACGGCCTCCCTACGGTGATCGAAGGATTTCCGACGGTGGGCCCGGCGGCGGTGGAGGCGCCGGGCGGCAGGGGAACGGGAGCGGGGGCAGCGGCGGCGGAGCGAGCGCGGGACAGTCCGACGGCAGCGCCGCCGCCGGCGGCGGCAACCAGGATGGTAAGGGCGATGGCTTTGCCGCGTCCGCCGGAGCGCTTCTGGGAGACGGGCTTCGAAGAGGAACTCCCGCCCGGGGAGGGCGGGGCGAGATAGAGCGGGACCAGCAGGCCGGCCCGCGTCCCGCCCCGCGCCGCGGTCACCCGGAGTTGGAGGGGCCCGGTCAGCTTGTTCCATTGGACGCCGAACACGGAAGCCCGGCCGTCGCCGGCGGTGATCACGACTTCCGTGCGGAGGCCAGAGGAGAACAGCCCGGTGGGGCCTTCGTCCGGCAAGCGGAAGCTGACCGCAACGGCGGGGATGGGCTTGCCGGTCTCGTCGGAGACCTGGACGGTGAGGAGGCGCGCCGACTTGGAGCCGGCGGCGAAGGACGCGCCCTCGCCCTCGAGCACGCGGATTTGGAGGACGGCGATGTCGCCGGTGGTTTGCGCGCCGGCCAACGGGGCCAGGAGAAGAAGCGCGAGCGCCCGCCGAAGATGATGGTCCATAGTAATCCCGGTGAGGCGTGGACCGGGCGGACCGCCTTGGCGTACGGGGGGTTACGCGGTTGCGCCGGCCTTGAGGAGGACGGCGGTGACGTTATCCGGTCCACCGTTCGCCTTGGCTGCCTCGACGAGATAGTGGCATTTGGTCTCCAAAGATTGCTGGGAACTTAGCACTTCGGAGATTTTTTCCGGATCGACGACGCCGTGGAGGCCGTCGCTACAGAGCAGGAACTCGGCGCCGTTCAAGGGTTTGTAGGAGTAGCAGTGCATCCGGAGGGGGCTGCCGACGCCGATCGCCATGGTGAGGACATGGCGCATGGGGTGCGTCTTGAGGCTCGCTTCGTCGATGCCCAGGCGGCGGCCGACTTCGTTGACCCAGGTCTGGTCTTCGGTGATGGTGAGCAATTCGCCGTTCTCATAGATGTAGGCGCGGCTGTCGCCCACACTGGCGATGAGGACTTCTTCGTTGTTGACCTCGAGAACGGCGGTGAGGGTGGTGCCCATGCCTTCGAGGGTGGAATCCGAACTGGCCGCGGCCATCACCCGGCGGTTGGCCTCTTCGAAAGCGGTCTGAAGAATCTGGGCGGTGAGCTCACCGGACTTCCAGACCACTTCGAACACAGTCTCCGCGGCGAGCTTGGAAGCCCGCTCGCCCGCCTGCGCTCCACCCATGCCGTCGGCAACGAGGTACAAGCCCAGTTCAGGGGAGAGCAAGAAGTAATCCTCGTTGTTTGTCCGGACGCAGCCCGGATCGGAGACGCCGAACGCTTCCACCATGAGCCTTTCGATTATATCCGTTTCACAGGGATTTCAACCGGGGTCGTACACTACAAGTACTCTTTTTATTCCGGGGAGGGTCCCAGGGGGCCCAAGGAGCGGCCCCCGGACCCTCATTTCCACCCTGCATTAAGATGTTAGCGTCATGTTGAGAATCTCCCAGGTGGGCGTGCGCGGGGTGGTGGGGGCGGGTCTGACGCCGATGCACGCGCTGAACTTCGCGTCCGCTTTTGGGACTTTTCTGGAACCGGGAGCGGCGGTGGTGCTGGGGCGGGACCCCCGGGCGAGCGGCGTGATGCTGCGGGAAGGGGTGGCGGCGGGGCTTTTGGCCACCGGACACGACGTCGTGGACCTGGGCGTGGTTTCGACGCCGGTGATCCAACACGCCATCCGGAGGCTGGGGGCGGGCGGCGGAGTTTCGATCGGCGCCAGCCACAACGCCGCCGAGTGGAACGCACTGAAGTTCCTGGGCGCGGAGGGAGTGTACCTTTCCACCGCCGAGGCGAACGAACTGCTCGATATCTATCACCTGCGCAAGTTCAGCCTGGTGGAATGGAACCGGCTGGGCGCGCTGCGGCACGAGCCGGGGAGCATCGATCCGTACCTGGATCAACTGGCCGAGGTCTTCGACTTCGAGGCGCTGCGGTGGTGGAAGGTGCTGGTGGACTGCTGCAACGGCACGTCGGGTCCGATTCTGCGGCGGCTCAATGAGCGGTTCGGATTCGGCTTTGTGCTGATGAACGAGAAGCTGGAGGGCCGGGCGTTCGCGCACGAGCCTTCGACGACGAAGAGCGCCGTGGCCCTGCAACTGGCGCCGCTGATGAAGGCCGTGGGCGCCGATGCGGGCTTCCTGTTCGATGTGGACAGCGACCGGGTGGCGATCGCCACCGAACAGGGAGAAGCGGTGAGCGAAGAGATGATTCTGCCGCTGCTGGCGGATTGGCTGCTGCCGCGCGGCCCAGGCAAGACGGTGATCGCGAACCTTTCCGTGACGGCGTTGCTGGACGACGTGGCGGCGAAACACGGGGGGCGGGTGCTGCGGGTGCCGGTGGGGCGGCAGGCGGCAATCGACGCGATCACCAGCCATCGCCCGGAGCAGATCGCGCTGGCCGGGGAAGGCACGGGGGCGGTGATGATGCCGCGGTTCCGCTTCGTCTACGACGGGATTGCGTCCATGTTCGGCGTGCTTTCGATGATGGCCGAGCGGCGGGCGCGGCTGTCGGAGATTGTGCATTCGTATCCGAAGTACTCGATTCTGAAGGGCCAGGTGGAGCTGGCCACGCGGCGGATTCCGCAACTGCTCACGGATCTGGAGCAGAGCTATACGGCAGGCCGGGTGAACCGCGCCGACGGGCTGCGGGTGGATCTGGCGGACCGCTGGTTCCACGTGCGGGTGAGCCAGACGGAACCCGCGGTGCGGGTGATCTGCGAACAGCGGGGGGAGCCGCCGGAGGAGATGTTCGAATCGCTGATGACCCAGGTGAGGAGCTACGTGTAGATGCCGCGCGAACATCTTCTGAAGATCGGTGTGTCCGGCGTGCGCGGGGTGGTGGGGGAGTTTCTGACGCCGCAGTTGGCGTGCGACTTCGCGCAGGCGTTCGCGGGCTACGTGGGGCGCGGGCGCGTGGTGGTGGGGCGCGACACGCGCGCGAGCGGACCGATGCTGCAACACGCCGTCACCTGCGGGCTGCTGGCGGGCGGCTGCGCGGTTATCGACGTGGGCGTGCTGCCGACGCCGACCCTGCAGATCTATGTGGCGGAGACGGGTGCGCGGGGAGGGATTGCGCTCACGGCGTCACACAATCCGCCGGAGTACAACGCGCTGAAGCTGTTCAACTCCGAGGGGCTGTTCTTCAACCAATATGAGCGGGGAGAGTTGATCGACCTGTATCACCAGAGCGACTTCCGCGAGGTCAGCAACGCCGAGATCGCGAGCGTCACGCGCGACTACGAGAGCGGGCCGGGGCGGCACTTCGCCCGCGTCCTGCGGCTGGTGGATGCGGAGGCGGTGCGGCGGCGGCGGTTCCGGGTGGGGCTGGACGGAGTGAACGGCGCGGGTTCAGCGATGTCGGTGGACTATCTGACCCGGATCATGGGCTGCGATTTGCGCGCGATCTCCGTGGATCCGACCCAGCCGTTTCCGCGCGAGGCGGAGCCCAAGCCGGATACGTTGGGGGACCTGGCGGAGCTGGTGCGGCGCGAGCGGTGCGAGATCGGGTTCGGGCAGGATCCGGACGGCGATCGCCTGGCGGTGTGCGACGAGCACGGGCATGTTCTGGACAACGACGACGTGCTGGCGCTGGTGGTGGACGCGGTGCTGGAGCGAGTGCCGGGCGACGTGGTGGTGAATCTGACGACGTCGTCGGTGCTGGACGAGATTGCGGCGCGGCACCGGAGGCGGGTATGGCGGGCGCCGGTGGGCGAGGCGAACGTGGTGGAGAGAATGCAGGCGGTGAAGGCGGCCATCGGGGGCGAGGGATCGAACGGCGGGATCATCCTGCCGGCGGTGCACTACTGCCGCGACAGTTACACGGGCATGGGTTTCGTGCTGGAGCGGATGGCGGCGACGGGAAAGACGGTGTCGCAGTTGGTGGCGGAGATGCCTCGCTTTCACCGGCGGATGGGGAAGGTGGCGTTCGAGCACGGGCGGCTGGGGCAGTTGATGCAATCGCTGGAGGAGAGTTTTCCGGGCGTGGAGACGGACCGCACGGACGGGCTGAAGCTGCTGTGGGAGGATTCGTGGATCCACGTGCGGGCGTCGAACACGGAGCCGCTGCTGCGGCTGGCGGCGGAGGCGCGGACGGCGGAGCGGCTGGAGGAGCTGTACGGGAGGGTGGCGGCGGCGCTTCGGTAGGCGAAGGGCGGCTCAGGCGGTGCGCTGGGGCGGGAAGGACTTGGCCTGCGCCTCGAGCGCCGCGGCGTGCTTTCGCAGCACGACGGCGTAGTTGATCATCACCGGCGCGGCGTGCGGCTGAAGCGGGCCGAGGATGGTAAGCGCCCGCGCGTAGAGCGCCTCGGCGGCGGCGAAGCTGCCCCGATCGGCCTCCAGCGCCGCCAGGTTGTTCAGCACCGCGGCGACCTGGGGATGGTTGGGCCCGAGCGAGGCCTCGAAGATGGCGAGCGCATGCCGGTAGTGCGGCTCCGCCTCCTCCGGCCGATTGAGTGTGCGCAGGCATTCGGCGAGGTTGTTGAGCAAGGTGCCTAACTGCGGATGGCTCCCGCCGACGGCCTTGTTCACGACGGCGATCGCGGCGCGGTACAACCGTTCGGCCTCCGGCGCCTCGCCCGACGCCCGCAGCAGCTCGGCCAGGTTGGTGGCGATGGTCGCCGCCTGGACGCTCTCATTGCCGTGGCGGGCGGCGGCGGCCTCGAGCGCCTGCTGGTAATACTTCCGGGCCTTCGAGGTTTCGCCCAACGAGTGATAGACGCTGGCCAGGTTGTTGCGCAGAGTGGCGCGCAAGGTCTCGTCCACCCGCAGCCGCTGCGCCGAGCGGAGCGCGGCGGCCCAGTGCACGGCGGCTTCCGGCAGCCGGCCCGCGGCGAGGGCGGCGCGTCCCGCGTCAATGCGCTCCTGCAAACGAAGCGCCGCCGGCGGCTTCTTCATTTCCTTTTCTTGGCCGCCTTCGCCCCGATGGGCCGCGAAGGCACGGGAGATGGCCGCACCGGCTGGATGGCGGGTGCGGGCGAGGTGAGAGGTCCCGCCGGCGACAACCCGGCGGGCCGCGTCCCGCGGAGGCCTACTTTTAATTCGTGCAGCGTGGCCGGATCCACCGAGCCTGGCTGCGGCACCACGATCACCGCCTTGTCGCCAAGCTTCGCGGACGCCAGTTTGAGAGTGAGGTTGGCTTCGGCCACTTCGAATCCGGTGAACCTCTGGAACGGCTTGAGCACATCGTCGAAGAGGATCGACGCCTCCTCGGGCGCGAGCGGCGACAGGGGCGTGTTCCCCACCTGCTTGGTAAGCCGATCGACCTGGGCGGTGAGCACGCGATTGTTCCTGGTGGACTCAGCGAGCTTCTCTTTGGCTTCCTTGGCCGCGGCGTCCAGGTCGCCGGCGGCTTTGAGCGCCCGATCGCGCTCCGCAGCCGCCTGCGCACCGCCTTTCTCCACGGCGGCCAGTTGCGCTTTGGTCTGTTCGAGTTCCTCGGCCAGCCGCTTGTTCTCGTCGAGCAGCGCGTCGATGCGCTTCCTGGCCTGCTCGAGGGTGAGGTCATCGGGCATAACTACTTCTCCGCCTCGTCGGACAGTTGCAGGCTGCGCAGGACCTTACCGTTCGAGTCCCGCACGTCCACGAGCCACTTGTTGGCCGATGGAATGAACTGCGGATCGACCTCCACGCCGCCGACGATCGTGGCCAGGCGTGCGATGTCGGCCCGCTTGCGGATGGAGTCCACGATTTCGCTGGGCTTCCTGGCGGGCGGCTTCAGCTCCTCGTCCGGGACTGCCACCAGGCGGGCGCGGAGCGTGGAGAGGATGCCTGGGTTCAGTTCGTTCAAGCGGCTCTGCCCGGCGCGCACGGGCTGGATCGCCGCCGAGCCTTCATCCGAGAAGAGCATTTTCACTTCGATTTCGGCTTCGCTGATGGAGACCGCGGTCCGCAGGCCGCCGGCCGGGGGCGGCAGTTCGAACTGCTGTTTGCGGATCTCGCTCTGGGCCTGGATCAGGGCCTTGCCGACTTCGCCGAGCAGGTTCTGCACACCGATGCTTTCCGCCACTATGCGCCTCCTCCCGGGCGCTGGTCGTCAATGGACCGCACCGGCTGCAACAATGCCGGCCCTGGCACGGGCACGATCTTCGCCACGAACTTCGACGAGACTTTGACGTCCCGGTTCAGCTTCCGCTCGGTGCGGAGGGACTGGGTGCTGGCGAACAGAGTCCGGCTCTTGGAATTGGAAACCGAGGAGGTCTGCTCCACCACGCGGAGGTCCATGGCGACCTCGATGGTCGCTTCGGAGAACGCGTAGAAGGTGGGCTGAAGGCCGAGCTCGAGCAGGCTTACCTGAATGGGTTTGGCCTGCTCGAACCGGGAGGTGCCGTCCGCCTCGATGATCTGCCTGATCTCGGGGATGAACTCCACTTTGGTGGAGGCCAACTCCTTGGCGACTTCGGCGGAGGCGAGGTCAAGCTTGGCCTGACTCTCGGCCACCGCCTCGGCGATGGAAGTGACGAAATCCGCCAGCGACGCGCCCGGCAGTTCCTGCTGCGGATCGAGGGCGTTGCGGGGCGAAAGCTGGATGGGCATGGTAGAGCCTCCTGCTCCGCGATCAAACCGTCATTATGGTTGCGGCGCGGGGCGCAGGTCCACTACTTTCAGTTCCGGCGTGAGCCGCGGCGGCGGAGGGACCGGCACCAGCCGCGTCACCAGGCGCGAGGTGCCGCGGACCTCCTTCTGGAACTTGCGGTTGAAGGAGACGTCCGTCTGCACCGACGCGCTCCAGCACGCGAAGCCTGCCTTCGCCTTGGCCGAGACCTTCACGTTCAGTTCGGTACTGGTCGTGGTTTTGATGTCCATCGTCACTTCGATGGTCGCCTCGGCGAACTGGTAGAAGGTCGGCATGAGGCCGATCTGGAGCAGCGAGACCTCGATGGGAGGCGCGCTGGAGAATTCCACGGTGCCATCCGCCTTGATGGTTTGGGTGATGGCGAGGACGACCTCCACTTTCGTGTCGGCGAGCACCTTGGCGGTGTCCACGGAGACTTCGTCCAGAGACTGTTGAGCGGTGGCAATACCCAGAGCCAGTTTTTGAACCATCTCCGGCAGGGGTACGTTTAAGAGTTCCTGTCCAACACTTGGCATGGCCTGTTTGTCCTCCTAGCCTCCCGGACGCGTCTTGAGCAGAGCGAGGAAGCTCTCAAAGCGCGCCGGATCGATTGAGACGCCGTTCACCGAGCGGACGCCCGGCGCCGAACGTAATGCCATGGCCTGGTGATAACCGAGCTCCGCGAGAAGGAATCCGCTTGCCGAAAGGACCACTCTGCCGCCCTGACCCGCGACAAGTCCCGCCAGGGTCAGAGCGTCCCCGCCGCCCGGGGAGGCGCCCCGAACGAGGAACATCTGGCGAATGGCGAGGGGTGTCTTGGGCTCCTCCAGCTTGACAGTCGCACCAAAGCGGCTCGCGATTTCGGACTGCATAGGACTCGACCCCAGACCAGCGTCAGTAACAATAGCACCCTTTCATCCAGTACTCAACAGAAAAAAAGCTCCAAATAGGGCAGAAACGGAGGTGGGGACCGGAGGTGGAGGCGGGTTATCGGCTGGCTGGTTGAAGGGCACGGCTGGCTGGGGCCGTGCCCTTCGTCCGTGCGGCTAGCTAGTCGGCGATGACGGCGACCAGCGCGCCCTTTGCGGTGGCGTTCAGAGGATCTTTCGCCAGGCGGACTTCGGAGAACTTCACGGGCAGCGAGGCCTCGTTGAGGTGCTTGTGGAAGCGGTCGCGGAAGCCCGGGGGCATGGCGCTGCCGCCGCTGAGCACGAGCGGGATGGGCTTGCCGATGCGCGGGACGTTGCGCGAGTTCTGGAACGCTTCTTTCAGGCCGTTCATCACGGATTGGATGAGGTCGTCGTAGTAGACGCTGAGGGCCTGGAGGACCTTGTCGGCGAAGTGGCCGTTGAAGTGGAAGGTCTCTTCCTTGGCGATGCGGATGCGGTTGGCGAGCTCGCCGGTAACGGCCGCGGCGCTGGAGTCGATGAAGTCGCCGCCCTTGGGCGTGCTGAAGCTGGTCACGGGCACCGACATGTAGGCGACCGAAACGTTGCACAGGCCGCCGCCGCAGCTCACGCCGACGCCGGTGTAGTTGGTGTCTTCGAGCTCGGAGTAGATCACGGCGAGGCCCTCATTGATGCTGCGGGTCTCATAGCCCATTCCTTCGAGCACGCCTTTGAGCGTGGCCTCGTGATAGGTCAGGTTCGCCTCGTAGCCGAGCGGCGGCGCGGGAACGCTGAAGCAGACCTTTTGGCCGCGTTTCTCCTCGCCGATCACCGCGCCGATCACGTGGCGGATCTGGCCGAGGCTGTCGGCCTCAGTGGGGTTGAGGATGCCGCGCGTCATGGGACGGCGGGTTTCGGAGTTCAAGAGGTCGGCGAAGCGCGAGGCTTCGTTGCCGAAGACCGTGATCTCCTCGCCGTTGACCACGTGCGGGACCTCCTCTTTCTTGAGGACGTTGAGCGTCATCTTCGAAAAAGGGATGCGCACGAAGGCGTTCAATTGGCTTTCGTAGCGGTACTCGTCGCCGCTCCGCCGGGCTGCGACAATGCGGCTGGTGCCGATGTCCAGGCCGATCAGGTTTTCGTTTGCGTTCTTCATTTGCCGTCGTTCTCCTCTGAACCGCCCACCGGCTTGAGGCCGGCGACGATCTTCTGATAGCGCTGCTGGAGCCGGGTCCGCCAGGCGCCCGCGCTCAACCCGCGGGCCGTGGCTTCCTCTTTTAGCCGCTCTTCGGCCAGCAGCACACCCGTCTTGACACGGGCTCCGGTGGACTCGAGATAGCTCTTGTCGTAGCCGAAGCCAAAAAGGTACAGGCTGGGAATCGGGTGGCTATAGTTATCCGCCAGTCCGATCTCCTCGAAGGGAAAATCCGCCGCCCAATCGGTGTGGTAGCCGATGCCCTTGTTCGAAGGGTTCACCGAGACCTGGGCGTGTGTGACGCAGTTCGCCGCCGGAATCCGGTGGCGGGAACGGAGCATATCGGTGAGAATGCGCGCGGAATGGATCTGCGCGGGAGTCGCGGGCGAGCCGGTTTCGGCTTCGAAGGAGACGCCGAGGAACCCGCGGTTCAGGTTGACGTAGATTTCGCGCGCGGTGGCCCACACGGAGTAACCCGCATGGTTGGCCATGTCGGTCTCTTCGACGATGCGCCAGACGCGGCCGAAGCGGTCGATGACGTAGTGGTAGGAGTGTTTTTCGCGGACCAGGTTCAGCAGGTTTTCCGAGACGCGCTTGAGCTTCCGGTTGTAATCGGGCTCGAAGGGGACCTGGAGGCTCTCGGTGGTGTGATAGACGATGCCCGCCGGCTTGGGGCGCCATTCGCGGGGTTGGGTTTGGTCGCTGTCGGTATCGTAGACCGGATGTTTGCGGGTTTCGTAGCCGACGCGATAGCGGGTTTCGACGCGCAGTCCGTTGGAGAAGATCTCGTAGTCGGGCTTCTGATCGACGAGCCACACGTTGGGGAAGCGGTCGGCGGTCTCGGCGATCCGCGCTCCGGCGACTCGAAGAGTACCGTTGGCGTCTGAGACGGTGGGAGGCGGGATGAAGAGAAAGCCCAGCAAAAGCAACGCGCTACGGCGGCGCCAGTCGCTCCGCCGGGGCCGCTCCCACGCCGTCCACCCGCGGAGGAAGCGGAGGCGATCGACCGGATCGGCAATCCGGCCGGCCCGCCAGGCCACCACGCGCTCGTAGTGCGCAGGGAGGCGCTTCCACCGGTGGTCGTACGGCGTCATCTGAGGTAAACCACTCGGTTCTATCGGTGGAAGCCCCCAGAAACCTTAGAGCCAAAAAAAACCGGGGACGGACGAGACGTTCCCCTTATAGAACCTCGACCAAGTATTAGGGGAACGTCTCGTCCGTCCCCGGTTTTCATTTGATAGACTCAACGAACCATGCTCATTGTTGCCGCTATTCTGGCGATCTTTGTCTATGGCATGATCGCCGCCATGCTCGGGACGATCCTGCCCGACCTGTCCAAGCGCTTTAGCTTGACGCCCAAGCAGAACGGAACGATCGCGCTCGCGCAGGCGATCGGATTGGTGATCGCCTCCCTCTCAGTGGGTCCACTGATCGACGTTCAGGGCAAGAAGGTTGGACTCGTGCTCGGGTTGGCGCTCATCACCCTCGCCCTGTTCCTCCTGCCGAAATCCCGAGGCTTCGGGATGATCGCGGCGTACCTCTTTGTGCTCGGCCTGGGCGGCGGCATCATCGTCACGGGGGCGAACGCTCTGGTCAGCGACATCGCGCCCGAAACGCGGGCCACCACACTCAACCTCCTGAATCTGTTTTTCGGCCTGGGCGGACTCGCCACCCCCTTCATCTCCGCCAACCTGCTGGCGCGCGATTCGGTGAAGCTCTGCTACCTGGTGGCCTTCCTGACTCTGATCACTTTGGTGGTGCATGTCGTGGCGCCCATCCCGCCGCCGGCGGGCGTGGTGCAGTTCCAGGTGTCGCAGATGGGCGACCTGCTGTCGAACACCGGCCTGCTGCTGCTCTCGCTGCTGTTGTTCCTCTACGTGGCCTCGGAAGTGGGCATCTGGAACTGGCTCGCGCGGCACCTGATCGCGCAGGGCATCGCCGAATCGCGGGCCCTGAATATCCTTTCCTTGGGCTTCGCGCTCGGCCTCCTGGTGGGCCGCGTCGCGGTGTCGCCGATCCTGATCAGCGTGCCGGCCACGCAGGTGCTGCTGGCCGCCTCGGTGCTGATTGCGATCACCACGTTCCTGATGCTCCAGACCTCGAAGCCGGGCGCGGCGGGTTTCCTGGTCTTCCTGGCCGGGGTGGCGATGGCGCCGGTGTTCCCGACGACGCTGGCCGTGGTGGGAGATCGCTTTTCGCAGATGACCGCTACGGCGATGGGGATCGCGATTACGTGCGGGTGGATCGGCCTGGCGGCGAGCAGCCCGCTCATCGGCGCGATCGCGGGTTCGGACCCGCGCGGTCTCAAGCGAGGCCTGCTGGTGCTGCCCGCGGCGGGCGCCGCGATGGTGCTGGTGAGTCTCGCGTTGCTGTAGTCTGAACGAGGGAGGGTGACGATGAACCGCAGGGATTTCGTGCAGGGAGTGGGAGCCGCCGCGGCGAGCGCAGCGGCGCTTCAAGCGCAGGAGCCGGTGGCGAGAAAAGGCCGTCTGAAACAGTCGGCGTGCCGGTGGTGCTACGCCAAGCTGCCGGCGGAGGACTTCTACAAGGAGTCGGCGCGCCTGGGCCTGAAGGCAATCGACCTGATGGACCCGAAGGAGTGGCCGATCGCCAAGAAGTACGGCCTGGTGCCGACCGTGGTTCCCGGCCCCACCAGCATTCCCGACGGCCTCAACCGCAAGGATCTGCACGACGGCATTGAGACCAAGTTCAAGACCATGGTGAAGGACGCCAAGGCGGCCGGCGCGCCGAGCATCATCGTCTTTTCAGGAAACCGGAAGGGCATGCCGGATGCCGAAGGGGCGGAGAACTGCGTCCTTGGGCTGAACCGGATCAAGAAATACGCCGAGGATGAAGGCGTAATGATCGTGATGGAACTGCTCAACAGCAAGGTGAATCACAAGGACTACATGTGCGACAAAACGCCCTGGGGCGTCGAAGTCATGAAGGCCGTGAACTCGCCGTACGTGAAGCTGTTGTACGACATCTACCACATGCAGATCATGGAAGGCGACATCATCCGCAACATCCGCGACTTCCATCCCTGGATCGGGCACTATCACACGGGCGGCAATCCGGGCCGGAATGAGATCGACACCACGCAGGAACTCTATTATCCGGCGATCGCGCGGGCGATCGTGGACACCGGCTTCAGCGGGTACTTCGCGCATGAGTTTATTCCGAAGCGGGATCCGTTCAAGTCGCTCGCCGAAGCGATCGAACTGTGCGACGTGTAAGGGGCGCGGCTAGAGCTCGCTGAACCGCGTCAGGCGCACGCCGGCCCGGCCGAGCGCGGCGCGCACTTCGGGTGCTTTCAGCGCCGCCAGTTCCTGCTCCCGGCTCTCCCGCAATCGCGTTCGGGCGGAGCGCAGTTCGGCGGTGCAGTGTCCGGGGTGGCACATGAACTCGGTGGTTCCTTCGGGGAGCGCTTCAATCAGGCGGGCCAGGGTGGAGCCGTCGAAACGCCCGGTCAGTTGGAAGCCCGCGAAATGATCGGTGGTCCGGCAGCCATGACGCGCGAGGACGCGGTGGAAGCCGGCTCGCACGAGACCAAGCCCCCGGCTCACGGCGCGCGTTGTCCAGGGGACTTCGCCCGGCGGAACCGCGAGCGGCAGATCGAACGGCCGGCGCACCCACGGGATTCCGAAATCCTGCGCGATGGCGGCCACGGCTTTGAGCACGGCGGGGAACAGGTGGGTGTGCTTGTGGGTATCCAGGTGGACGGGCCGCAAGCCGGCGTTGCGGATCTTTTCCACCTGCGCCGCCAACTCGCGATAGGGATCGATTCGCTTCGTCAGGATGGCCCGGATCAGGTCTCCGGCGGTCGAGGGAAACCGGCGCCCCGGGTCGAGCAGGGAGTGTCCGCCGACCAACACCAGGTGGCAGCCGACATCGAGCCCCGGCGTCTCTTTCGCCAGGCGGACGGCGTCCTCGAAGGCTTTGCCGTTGGCCATCAGCGTGGTGGCGGTGACGATCCCTTCGCGATGGGCTTCGACGATGCCCGCGTTGACGTCCCGGGTAAAGCCGAAGTCGTCGGCGTTCACGATGAGCGTCGGGCCGCCGGTCAAAACAGGCTCAGCTTGATCCGAAGGAACTTCTTCGGATTGGCTCGGAAGTCCTGCAAGAGGCCGTTCATTTCCCGAGTCGCTCCGTTCACGCTGTCGTAGAGAGAGGGGTTCACCAGGAGCTGTCCGAGCGTGCCTTGCCCGCTGTTGACCTTGGCGATGACGGCATCGATGCCGGCGAGCGACTGCCGGATCTGGTTGTGCAGATCCTCGCTCTTGAGGAACTTGCCGGCGGTGCCGCGGCCGGCGTTGAGATCCTCCATCAGTCGCTTGAGTTCGCCGGTGGTCTTGGTGATCTCGTTGTAGAGGGTGGGGTCCTTGAGGAGCTTACCGGCGGTGCCTTCGCCCTGCTGGATGCCCACCATGATGGCATCCAGCCGGCTCAAGGTGGAGCGGACGTCGGTATAAAGCGCTTCGTCGTAGACCAGCCGGCCGAGCGTACCCTTGCCGGAATTGATCGCCGCGGTAGCCTTCTGCACATCGGACAGAATCGCGTTCACCCGCTGATAGAGTTCTTCGTCGTAGAGCAGTTTGCCGATGCTCCCGCGGCCCTTCTCGACCTGGCCGACGATGGCATCCACGCGCTGCAGGGTGATGCGCATGGATTCCAGGATGGGCTGGGCGGATTGCACGATCTCGAGGAAATCGCGGTCCTCCCTCGCATTGAGCGAGCTTCCGGCGCGAATGAACTCCTGCGAGCCACCCTGCTTGATATTGATGAACTTGGTGCCGAGCACGTTCTCGGCGCCGATGGTGACCAGCGAGTCGACGGGGATGTACTTCATCATGTCCTCGCGGATCTCCATGTCGAAGCGGACCCGGCGGTTTTCCTGATTCGTGCCGGTGAGGGTGATTTTGGAGATCTGCCCCACCAGAATGCCGTTGAGCCGAACGGCCGCGCCTTCGGTCATGGCGGCGGAGTCGTCGACGTAGGTGTAGACCACTCCTTCGCTGGCGAAGATGTTCTTGTTCCCGGTCATGAGGAAGACCAGGACCGCGAGGATGACGATCGCGCCGGCGGCCAGGACGCCGACCCGAAGTTGAGCCCACGTAGCTTTGCGAGAAGACGGCATATGCGATCAACGCCTCACGAACTTGGACACATAGGAATCGTTCGACGCCTCCAACTCGGCCTGCGTGCCATCGAACACCAGCCGCCCGTCTTTCAAGACCAGGAAACGGTTGCCGTCGAGGTTGGCGCCGGAACGCGCGGGCTCCAATTCTCCACTGGAAGGATTGTAGCGGAAATTGGCGAGTAACTGCCCATCCTGGTAGCGGTGGGTGGCCATGACGGTGGTGGTTTTCTTGACGTCGCGCTCTTTGATGAGCAGGGCGATGATGGTGTTGGCGGTGATTGGATCGAGGCCCGCGGTGGGGGAATCATAGAGCACCAGCGCGGGCTCGGTGACCACCGCGCGCGCGATTCCCACGCGGCGCCGCATGCCGCCGGAGAGTTCGCTCGGGAACTTCTCGAGCGTGTGCTCGAGGCCGACGAAGCTCAAGGTTTCTTCGACTCTCTCCAGGATCTCGGTCTCGGGCGGCCGCCTTTGGCGTCTCTGGTTGCGGAGGGGATAGGCGACGTTGTCCTCAATGGTGAGCGAATCGAAGAGCCCGCCTTCCTGGAAGAGGATACCGGCGCGCGCGCGGAGGTCGTAGAGGTCCTGCTCGCGCATGCGGGAGATGTCCTCTCCGAAGAGCAGGACGCGGCCGCTGTCGGGCCGGATCAACCCGAGGGCGGTTTTGAGGAGGACCGTCTTGCCGCTGCCGGCGGCGCCGAGAATGATGCGCGATTCGCCGGGCGGGATCTCCAGGTCGAGGCAGTCGATGGCGGGCACGTTGTCGTAGGCGACGGTGACCTTCTCGAAACGCAGGATCGGGGGTTCCCTCATCGTGCTAGAGGTTGACGAAAATCCGCGTCACGATCAGGTTCACGACGAAGATCCAGATGGAGGCGACGACCACGGCCTGAGTGGTCGCGCGGCCGACGCCCTGGGTGCCGCCGGTGGTGCGGAGACCATAGTGGCAGCCGACCAGCGCGATGATGAGCGCAAAGAGGAGAGGCTTGATGAGCCCCTGGCTAAGGTCGTTGTATTCGAGGATGCGCCAGGCGTTGTTCCAAAACTGGGAGGTGGTGGTGAGGGCGAGGAGGGGCACGGAGACCAGGTAGCCGCCGACCAGGCCGACGAAGTCGGCGACGATGGTGAGCAAGGGCAGCATGGTCGCGGAGGCGATGAGACGCGGCTTGACGAGTTTCTGCAGGGGGTCCGTGCCGAGCGCGCGCATGGCGTCGATCTGCTCGGTGACCTTCATGGAACCGAGTTCGCTGGCCATGCCGGAACCGTTCCGGCCGGCTACCAGAAGCGAAGTGAGGACCGGTCCGAGTTCGCGCACCAGGGTGATGGCCACGATGGAGCCGACCTGCCCCTGGGCGCCGTACTGCGAGAGGGCGCGGGACATCTGGAGCGCCATCACGGCCCCGCTGAAGAAGCCCGTCAGCAGGACGATGGGCATGCTGCCCACGCCGATGATGTCCATCTGCTGGAGGATGTCGTAGCCGTAATGCGGGCGCCTGGGCAGGTTACGGACGGTTCGGTAAGTAACCAGGAAGAACTCTTGAAAGGTTTGTATAGGCGACTTCAGGAAGTCGAGCAAACGGGAGGTTCCTTACCTCCACCGATGCTACCATACGGCTGAGATATGAAAGGCCTGACCGACATTCCAGGCATTCGCGTGGGGCACGCGTCCGATTACGAGGGCATCACGGGCTGCACCGCGATCCTGTGCGAGCAGGGAGCGGTGGCGGGTGTGGATGTGCGGGGTTCGGCGTCGGGCACGGAGGAGTTGGAGGTGCTCAGCCCGTTGCACGTCACGTCCCATATCCACGCGGTGGTGTTGGCGGGCGGGTCGGCGTTTGGGCTGGAGGCGGCGTCGGGAGTGCGGCGCTACCTGGAGGCGAAGGGTGTGGGCTTCGACGTGGGCGTGACCAAGGTTCCCCTGGTGCCTTCGGCGATCCTGTTCGACCTTGGGATCGGCAAGGCGAGTGCGCGCCCGACGCGGGAGATGGGCGAGGCGGCGGCGGCGGCGGCGGCGAGCGACGGCCCGGTGAAAGAAGGGAACGTGGGCGCGGGTACGGGAGCCACGGTGGGCAAGATCCGCGGGATGAAGAACGCGATGAAGGGCGGCGTGGGAACGTACACGGTGGAGTTGGGGGGAGCGCGGGTGTCGGCGCTGGCGGCGGTGAACGCGTTCGGAGACATCCGGGATCCGGAGACGGGCGCGATTGTGGCCGGGGCGCGTCAGGAGGGGGGCTTCGCGGATACGGTGAAGGCGATGAAGGCGGGCGCGCGGGGCGGCTTCGCCACGCGGTCGAATACGACGCTGGTGGTGGTGGCCACCGACGCGCGGCTGACCAAGCCGCAGGCCGCCAAGCTCGCACAGTTCGGCCAGCAGGGCGTGGTGCGGACGCTCTCGCCCGCGAACACGATGTCGGACGGCGACACGGTGTTCGCGCTCTCCGTGGGCGCGGCGGAGGCGAACATCAACACGCTGGGGGTGGCCGCGGCGGAGGCGGTGGCGAAGGCGATCGTGCGGGCCGTGCGGGCGGCGGAAACGCTGGGCGGAGTGCCGGGGCTGGCCTCAGTGGGCCAGGATCGGAAGTAGGGCGCGGTCGAGTTCAACGTCCGTCCACCGCTCCACTTTGACGCCGCGGTGCAGGCTCCAGCGTTCGATGTGCTCGACGGCCTGGCCGGGGGCGAGCCTGGTCATGGGCCCCATGGTTTCGATTTCGAGCATGCCGGCGTTGGTGAAAGTCTGATACGACGTGCCGAAGTCCGGGTGCCGCGAAGACTCGGCGGGCTTGTACCGTTTCAGAAAGGCATCGCCTCCCAACAGGTAGGCGCCCCAGGTGTCGGCGTTCCAGTGGCCCACTTTCTGGGGGGTCTTGGCGTTCCGGTCCTGCTTCAGCCCGATGTACTTGCTGGTGAAAATCCAGCGCGGATCGCTGAGGTCGGTGTAGGGCCACATCACGAGCGGGTTCGCGGGCGCGAGGTCCTTGGGATGCGTTCCCCGCGGAGGCAAGCCCGTGAGGCCGACGCCGCCGGGCGCCATCATGGTCAACGCCCAGGCGGCGAACTCGAGCGGCATCGCGGAGCGGTTCCGCAGCCGGTGAATCACGTCCACCTTTGAGCCGCTCGCGGCCATCTTCACGACGATCTGCTTCTCGACGCCGGTGAGCGGCTCGACGGGCTGGGTCGCTTCGAGACCGTCCGGCGTGACGGTGATTTTTACGGGGCCGTTATCGGGCGCGTAGGTGTAAACGGGGTCCTCGGGGCCGATCCAGATCCGGTGGCCGCCGCGTGCCTGCCACTCCTTTTCGCCGCTTGTGCCGAGGCCTTCTTTGAACTCGGCGAAGAAGTTCTGTCCGCCCACGAAGGCGTAGCGCATGATGCGCGGCCCGATGTCGGAAGTGACGACGAGTTCCACCTCGCCGTTGGTGACGCGGTAGCAGTTCGGCCAGCCTTGGTAGGCGGTCTTCTCAACCTTCACAGCGGCGCTTAGAGACATGGCGATCACCAGGGGAAGACAGGCAGTGCGTACCATCGGGGCCCATTATTTCATCAATTCGCGGGCGCGCTTTGCGTCTTCGGCCGCGCCGGCGGCGTCGCCCAGTCTGGCCTTCGCCACACCCCGGTTGTGATAGGCGTTGGCGTACTTCGGGTTCGCTTCAATGGCGGCGTCGAAATCGGCGAGCGCCTTCCGGTAGTCCTTCTTCTGGAGGTAGAGGAAGCCGCGGCCGTTGCGCGCCAGGGCGTGGTTGGGATCGGCCTCGATGGCTTGATCGAACGCCGCCAGGGCCTCCTCGCGCTTGCCGGCCTGCAGCAGCTTGCGGGCTTCTCTCTGGAGATCCTCGGCGGAGGCGCCGGGGCGGGCCGGCCTCGCGGGAGTGGGAGCGGGAGCGGGAGCGGGAGCGGGAGCCGGAGGAGGCGCAGGGGCCTCGACCTTGGGAGGTTCCGGAGCCACTTCGACGACCACGGGCGGCGGAGGCGGCGGAGGCGGCTCGGGCGGCTTGGCCAGGGCCAGGATCTGTTGCTCGGCTTTGGCCAGCACGTCCTTAGCTTCCGCGGAATCGGGCCGCAGCCGCAGAGCCTCTTTCAGATCTTCCACGGCGTTCTGATACTTGCCGGTGAGGAAGTAGGCGCTGCCGCGGGCGAGCCAAGCTTCGGGTTTCTTGGGATCGATCTTGATCGCCTGGGTGCGATCGGCAATCCCCTTCTCGTGATCGTTCAGCGCGTGATAGGACCCGCCGCGCGCGATCCAGGCGTCGGCGTTTCCGGGTTCGAGCCGGACGGCCTCATTGCGATCTTCGAGCGCCTTCTGATGCTGGCCCAGCTCAGCGAACGCGGCGCCGCGAGCCAGATAGAGGCGCGTGTCCTTCGGCGCGGCTTTGACGGCCACCGAGAGGTCCTCCACTGCGTTGCCCAACTTGCCCAGGCGCTGGTAGGCCTGGCCGCGCAGCGCGTACGCCTCGCCCGGTTCGGGCTTCAGTTGAATGGCGCGGTCGAAGTTGGGGACGGCCTTGTCGAACTGTCCGAGCTGCCCGTAGGCGAAACCGCGATTCAGCCAGGCGTCGGCCAGGTCGGGCTTCAACTGGATGGCGCGGTCGAGGTCGTCGATGGCGTCGCGAAACTTCCCCAGTGCGAGCAGCGACGCGCCGCGATTCTTCCAGGGCTCGGGATCGTCGAGCCGCAGCTTCTTGGCCTTCTCGAAATCCTCGGCGGCCTCGGCGTGCCTGCCCATCGCCGCGCGAACCAGCCCGCGGGCGTTGTAGGTCTGGCTGCGTTCGAGTTTCAGGGCCACCGCGCGGTCGTAGTCCGCGAGCGCCTCGCCCAGGCGGTTGAGGCCAAAGAACGCGTCGCCGCGGAACTGATACGCTTCGGCGTCTTCCGGGCGGTACCAGAGCGCTTCACTCAGATCCTGGGCCGCCTCGTCGAACTTCTTCAAAGCCAGGTGGGCTTTGCCGCGCTGGCGCCAGGCCAGGGCGTTCTTCGGGTCGGCGGCCACGGCCTCGCCGTAGAGCGCGTGGGCCTGTTCGGCCTGTCCGGCGCTCTCCATCTTGAGCGCCTGCTGGTAGAGCCGCTCGGACTTCCTGGGATCGGGCTTGGGCGGCTTGGGCGGTTTCTGCTCCTTCTGGGCGGCGGCAAAGCCGGCCAGCAAGACCAAGGCGGCGAGAACACGACAAATCGGCGCAAGCATGTTTTACATAGTATGATGCAGTCGAGAAGTTCGTATGACGCCCCCGTCGCCAACGCGGCGGCTCCTGGTGGGACTCGGAGTAACTCTGGCTGCCGTTGCGGTGTTTTCGTTGTACGCCCTCTTTCAAATCCAAGGGCTGCGGCGGCTGCAGAGCGAAACGGTTGACCGAAACCACAAGGACTCGCTCCAACTGGTCCGCATCCAGAACAACCTGCATGCGCTGGCGCTCTCCATGCGCGACATGATCGAAGGCCGCAATCCGTATCCGCTGGACGCCTACCAGGCCGAGTTCCAGCGGCTCCGGGCGGACCTGGATGACGCGCTCCGCCTGGAGGGGGAACTGTCGCCGGCCGAGCGGACGCCCGCGCAGGCCGAAAGCCTGCGGCTTTCGGCGGCCGCGTTCTGGGAAGGCGTGGACGCGATGTTCCAAGCGGCGCGCGAAGGACGCGAGAAGGAAGCGCGGGAGATTGTGCGGAACCGTCTGCTGATGCAGCAGGCGGCGTTGACCACCACCATCGCGCGTCTCCTGGTGGCCAACAACGACGCGGAGGAGCGGGCAGCGGCGGAGATCGCGAAGATCTACCAGGGGGTGGAACGGAGCATCTACCGGTTCCTGGCGGCCGCGCTCGGGGCGATCGCGGTGACCAGCCTGGTGATCATCCGCGCCAACCGGCGCATCTTCGACCAACTCGCGTCGCTCTCCACGCAGCGGCAGACGCTGGCGCGCAAGCTGATCTCGGTACAGGAAGACCTGTTCCGCTCGATGTCGCGCGAACTGCACGACGAGTTCGGCCAGATCCTCACCGCGGTGGGCGCGATCCTGAGCCGGGCGGAAAAGAAGGGGCTGCCGGAGGACTCGCCGCTGCGGGGGGACCTGCGGGAGGTTCGCGAGGTGGCGCACCAGACGCTCGAGAAACTGCGCAGCGTATCCCAGACTCTGCACCCGAACGTGCTCGACGATTTCGGACTGGAGAAGACTTTGGAATGGTACGTGGGCCAGGTCCGCAAGCAGACCGGCCTCGCGGTGCAGTATGAACGTAAGGGCGACGCTCCGCCGGTGCCGGACGAGATCGCAATCCACGTGTACCGGATCGTGCAGGAGTCGCTGAACAACGTGGCGCGGCACGCCGGGGTGACGGAGGCGGCATTGCGTGTCACCTTTCACCCGGGCGGGCTCTCTCTGGAAGTGGAGGATCATGGCAAAGGAATGCCGGAGTGGCGCAATGGAGCGGGCGGGCTGGGGTTGGTGGCGATGCGGGAGCGGGCGGAGTTGATGGGCGGCTCGCTCCGATTCGAACGGCCCATGGAAGGTGGTACCAGAGTCAGCCTGGAAGTTCCGTTAGGAAGGGTCTTCGTATGACCAAGAGCGACATCACGGTGCTGCTGGTGGACGACCACGCCCTGGTGCGGCGCGGCTTCCGCCGCATTCTGGAGGATGAACCGGGAATCCATGTGGTGGGCGAGGCGGCCAACGGCCTGGAAGCGATCGAGATGGCGCAGCGGTTCCGCCCCCGGGTGATCGTGATGGACATGTCGATGCCCGAGCTGGACGGTGTGCAGGCGACGATCGAGATCCTGAAGAAAGTGCCCGACGCGGGGATCCTGATCCTGAGCATGTACGGCGAGGAAGGCTATGTTCGCAACGCGCTGGAGGCGGGCGCGCGCGGCTACATTCTGAAGAGCGCGATCGAGCTTGACCTCACGGTGGCGGTGCGGGAGGTTTCGGAAGGAAAGCAGCATCTGGGCCCCGGGGTGAACCCGCCCTCGGCGAAGCGGGCGGACGACAATTACGACCGGCTGACGAACCGGGAGAAGCAGGTGCTGCAGCTCATCGCCCAGGGCCACTCGAACAAGGAGATCGCGGGCCTGCTCAGTCTGAGCGTGAACACGGTTTCGGTTCATCGCGCGAACCTGATGGAGGCTCTGAACATTCATCGCACGGCGGACCTGGTGCGGTACGCGATGAAGAAGGGACTGGTGACGCCGTCGTGAGCCTGACGCGGCGGAGCCTGCTGTCCGGCGCGGCCGCGCTGCTGGCGCAAGCGCCCCCGGCGGGCTTCCGCTTCACGGACGTGACCCAGGCGGCGGGCCTCGCGTACCGCCACAACACCGGCGCCTTCGGCCGCAAGTACCTGCCGGAAACGCTCGGCCCGGGCTGCGTCTTCTTCGATTACGACAACGACGGCTGGCAGGACATCCTGATCGTGAATGGGATGGATTGGCCCGGCCACAAGCGCGCGCGCACCACGTTGCGGCTGTACCGGAACAACCGCAACGGCACGTTCACGGATGTCACTCGCGCCGCGGGGCTGGAGATCGAAGTGTACGGTCTGGGCGTGGCCGCGGGCGACTTCAACAACGACGGCTTTCCCGATCTGTTCATCACCTGCCTGGGCCGGAGCCGGCTGTTGCAGAACACGGGAAAGGGTACGTTCATCGACGTCACGCAGAAGGCGGGGCTCGGTGGGCGGGAAGGGTTCAGCAGTTCGGCGCTGTGGTTCGACTACGACCGCGACGGATTGTTGGATCTCTTCGTTGCGAACTACGTGCGCTGGACTCCGGAGAGCGACGTGTTCTGCAGTCTCACGGGCAAGGAGAAGTCCTACTGCACGCCGGAGGCGTATCGCGGTTCGACGTGCTGGCTCTTCCGTAACCGCGGGGACGGCACGTTCGAGGATGTCACGGCCAAGGCGGGGCTGTTCGATTCCAGCTCGAAGTCGCTGGGCGTGACCATGCTTGACTACGACCAGGACGGGTGGCCGGACCTGTTTGTGGCGAACGACACGCAGCCGAACAAGCTCTACCGTAACCAGCGGGACGGCTCATTCGCCGAGGTGGCGCTGAAGGCGGGCGTGGCGTTCAGCGAGGATGGGAAGGCGCGCGCGGGGATGGGCGTGGACGCGGCGGACTACGACAACTCGGGGATCGAGAGCCTGGTGGTCACGAACTTCGACAATGAGATGCTCGGGCTCTACCGGGGGAATCGCGGCGGCACGTTCAGCGATCAGGCGGCGCAATCGGAGATCGGCAAGGCCACGCGGCGGAGCCTGGGCTTCGGCTGCTTCTTCTTCGATGCGGACCTGGACGGGCTGCTCGATCTGCTGGTGGTGAACGGGCATATCGACGAGAGCGTGGCGCGGGTGCGCACCGATGTCCAGTACGCGCAGCGCCCGCACCTGTTTTTGAACCAGGGCAAGGGACGCTTCCGCGATGTGGCGGCGGAGATCGGCGGGGGCTTCGCGGCGCCGAAGGTGGGCCGGGGGGCGGCGTTTGGGGACTTCGATAACGACGGCGATCTGGACGTGTTGATCACCACCAACGGCGGGCCGGTGCACCTGTATCGCAACGATGTGACGAGCGGTAACCGCTCGGTGCGCTTCCGCCTGGTGGGCACGAAATCGAACCGGGACGCGATCGGGGCGTCGGTGAAGATCTTCGTGGACGGCGAGAGCCGCTCGCGGACGATCAAGAGCGGATCGAGTTATCTCTCGCAAAGCGAGTTGCCGGTGACGTTCGGACTGGGGCGCCGGGACGCGATCGAGCGAGCCGTGGTTACCTGGCCCAGCGGGCGGGTGGAAGAGTTCAAGAAGCTGGCGGCGGGCAGGCGCTACGAGATCGTCGAAGGCAAAGGGATCGCGGGGTAGGGACCCGGTTCAGCCTTTCAAATCGCGGAAGGCCGCTTCGATTTCACGCTTCGCTTCGGGCGAGGGCACCGTGAGCGGGAGGCGGGGCGGCCCGCCGTAGTAGCCGTTGAGGTCCATCGCGTATTTCAGGCCGGGCACGCCGTGTTTGGCGGTGACCAGGTAGGCGGCGTGGCCGATGCGGTTCTGCCAGTCTTCGGCGGCCTCGGCTTCGCGGGTGCGGAAGGCCTCCCAAATGGCGATGGTCGCGTACGGGGCGGCGTTCGCGAAGGCGAGCACCGCGCCCAGTCCGATCTTCAGGTAATGGAACTTGTCCATCA
>DALYJJ010000060.1:24025-34398 GCA_031969915.1 Bryobacteraceae bacterium
CCGCGCCCACCGCGCCCACCAGCAGCGACGGCCAGAGGGTCGGCGCGGAACCCACCAGAACCTGGAAGCCGGGCTTCACCTCGCGGATCATCTTCATGACCTTTTCGAGGTTCCCGGAGCTCTCCTTGATGGCGATGATATTCGGATGCTCGGAGAGCGCGGCCACGGTTTCGGCGGGGATGTCGAGTCCGGTAGCCTGGGGCCAGTTGTAGATCATGAGCGGGATCTTGGATTGATCGGCCACGGAGCGGAAGTAGAGGGCCTGGGCCTCGCCGCGCTGCAAGAGGTTCCTGTAGTAATGCGGCGTGCGGACCATCGCCGCCTTGTAGCCCATGGCCGCCGCGGCGTTGGTCAACTGCACGGTTTCGCGGACGCTCTCGACGCCCGTGCCGGCGAGCAGCAACTTCTCCGGCGCCGCCCACTGGGCCACCCACTCGAACAGGTGCAGCTTCTCTTCAGTGGTGAGATAGACGCTCTCGCCGGTGGATCCGCAGACCACGTAGCCGGCGAGGCCGGTGCGGTTCCACTTCTCGACGTTGTGCTGGAGCTTGGCCTTCCAGATTTCGCCGTCGTGCGTGAACGGCGTGGCGAGGGGAGGGAAGATACCTTGGAGTTTCATAAGCAAGAAGAAGGCCCCTGAGAATGGGATTCCCAGGGGCCGCGAACCGCTCTCAAAAAGAACTACCGGGCGCTGAGTTAGACCACCTTCAGCAGGATGATGACCAGCGTGTAGAGAGCCAGCGACTCGATGAGCACGAGGCCCAGCAGGAGGGCGAAGCGGATGGGCGCCGCGGCGCCCGGATTGCGCGCCATGCCTTCGGCGGCCGACGCCACGGCCTTGGCCTGCGCCAGGCCGCAGAGGCCGCTGGCGATGGCCATGGAGAAGCCCGAAGTGATCGCGACCCAGTTGGTTGCGCCGCCGCCGGTATTGCCGCCGGTCTGCGCGAAAATCGGCATGGCGAAACAGAGGATCGCCAGCACCAGGAAAAGCAGTCTGAGGTTCATCGTTGCTCCTTATGAGTGGCTCGTGGGAGGTGGTTCCCGGGCCAGCCGACCGTAGTGGGGCCGGGCTCACGCCGCGAGCCGAAAATGCCCTTTAATGCTCTTCGTGCGCCGTGGCGCCGCTGACGTAGATCATGGTCATCAGCATGAACACGAACGCCTGAAGGAATGAAACGAACACGTGCAGGCCCATGAAGACCGCGGGCATCACCAGGTAGGTGAGGCCGAGGAACGCCAGCGTGACCTGCTCGCCGGCATACATATTGGCGTAGAGACGAATGGTGAGCGAGAGCGGGCGCGCCAGGTGGCTGATGATCTCGATCGGGATCATCAGCGGCGCGAGCAGCGGCATGGGGCCCGCGAAGTGGGCCAGGTACTTGCCGACGCCGTTTTCCCGAATGCCCATCAGGTTGTAATACAGGAACGCGGCGATGGCGCAGCCGGCGGGCACGGCTGGGAACATCGTTGGCGATTCGAACGTCGGAATCACGCCCAGCAGGTTCGCGAACAGGATAAAGATAAACAGCGTCCCGAAGAAGGCCACGTACTTCACGCCGTGGTGGCCCACGGCCTCTTCCGCCTGGCCGTGAATGAAGTTGTAGATGGTCTCAAAGATGTGCTGCAGTTTGCCGGGCCGGTCCATCGAAAGGCGGGGCCGCAGGATCGCAAACACGATCATGATGATCACGGCCACCAGGATCTGCATGGCCATGAAGTTGGTCCACGGCTTCGCCGGATCGTGTGGATGAACGCCTACGAGTGCGAGGAGGGAATTCGCCGGGCCCGCCAAGTATTGATTGAAGAGGGCGGTGAGCCACAACTCATGATGTTCTTGCATAAAGGACTAGCTGATAGCAGGCTTCGGCGATGGCCGCGGCGACCAGCGTGAGCAGGCCCGCCAGGAAGGCCAAACGACTGACCCCAAAGTAATTGAGCATAACATAGCCGGCCGCGCCGAGCAGGGCGTAGCGGAGTCCGAGGAGGACGGCCGAGGCCGTCCCGCCGCGCGGCGTCCGGCTGCCCACGGCGTCCACCGCGCGTTTCAACCAGCGGAAGTTGAGATAGGAGATGGCGCCGCCGGTGAGGAAGCCCGCCGCCCCGGAGCCGCCTTGGGCGACCGCCGCGGCCACTGAACCGGCGGCGACGAGCAGGAGCGTCAGCCGTTCCATGCGGCGGACGGGCGCGCGGTAGTCGAACGAATCAGAGTCCACGGGTGTCGCGATTGAAGTGGCGGACGACCTCGATGAGTCCGGCGGCGATGCCGAACAGGAGGAACACAATGTACAAGAAGTTAGTTCCGAAGGCGCGGTCGAGCAGCGTGCCGATGACGTAGCCGACGAAGACCGAAACGGGCAGCAGGAAGGCGAGCGAGAGATACTCGCCCACCAGCCGGTACCAGTTGCGAGGACGGTCGGCAGGCATGGCTATCGCGGAGCGCCCTCCTGCAGCACGGTGAAGACGCGCCCGCTGACGACGATGGTCCCGAGGCGGGGCGCCGGGTCCGGGTTCTCGTCGTAATAGAAAGTGACTTCGCGGCGGTCGCCGTTGCGGTCGACATTCAAGACGCGGAGCCACGGTGACTCGGCGCGAGCGGGCGGAGTGCCGCTCAGTTGGTAGACCCAGGCGATGGTCCCCACGCCGGCGAGGTTTGAGACCACGGTCTCCGGCGGGCGCAACGTGACCAGGTTCGGGTTGTTCTCGCCGACGCCGTACTGGAAGATGCGCACGGGGGCGCCGTTGACGAAGATGCGCCCTTCGCGCGCCTCCTCGCCGGTGTTGGGTGAGACGTCGAAGCGGAGCGGGCCGCCGTCGGTGGATGAGACCGCGCCGAGTTGAATCCAGCGATCTTCGGTGCTGGCGGACCAGGCGCAGGGCGAGGGCGCGGCGGTGACCGTGACGGTCTGGTTGGACGCTCCGGCCGGAAAATACAGGTAGAAATCGATAGAGGGCAGGGCGCGGCACTGATCCGAAGTGGTGAACTCAGCGGCCCGGACCGGCGGCCCCAGCACGCCGCCGGCGTCTTCCGGCTGGAGTGCGAACGAGACCGGCTGTCCGGAGGGGCCCTCCAACGAGATGACGAGGCGGAGCACGGTATCGGTGCGATTCGGCCGCAGGAAGGAGGCTTCGGTGACGGTGCAGGCGCCCGAAGTCCCTCGGGCGGGCGCTGCGCCGTCGCGGTAGGATTCACCGTCGTCGCTCACCTGGAGCAACCGGCGCGCCGTGGAGTAGCGGAAGTAGCACGGCGCAACGCCGGAGGCGGGATCGCCGGGCGCAACAGCAAGCCGCACCGTCTGGAAGTCCTCAGAGCCGTTCTCGTCGCGCAGATAGAAGAGGAAGGGAACGGGGGCGCGCACGGGCAGTTCCGGGCCCGGCGGAGACACGCTGAGCACCTGCATCTCACGGGGCGGCCCTTTCTGCACGACCCGCACGACGTAGCGGCCGGCGGAGAACAGCCCGGCTCGGTGCAGGTTGTCGTTGACCGCGGCTACCCTCAGTTTCACCTCCGCGCCGTTGCGCGCGGCCGCGAGCCAGGTACGGCCGCTGAGGGCTTGCCACTCGCAGCCCTCCGCGGCGGCCATGGCGAGCGCGGTCTCCTGTTCGTCGGCGGTGAACGAAAGCTCCGCTTCCGCGGGCTGCGCGCACCGCCCCTGGTAGCGAACCGAGACCGTGATTCCGGCGTCCGTGGCTTCCCCCACGAGGAGCGAGAGGCCGCTGTGCGGATCGTTCCACGCCGAACCGGGCGCAAGCTGCGGACTGCGTTCGCTGGCGGCGCCGCCGTCGAAGCGGGCCTCGTAGAGGGAGGCGGGGGTCATGTCCAGGATGTTGGTGAGGAGCGGCGCGT
Organism: Bryobacteraceae bacterium; assembly: GCA_031969915.1. Classification (GTDB taxonomy): domain Bacteria; phylum Acidobacteriota; class Terriglobia; order Bryobacterales; family Bryobacteraceae; genus DALYJJ01. The sequence goes on from DALYJJ010000060.1 coordinate 27,870, forward strand.
CGGGAGTTTCGCGGCGCACGATCACGCCGGCGTGGGTCCGCCGATGCTCCACCCAGATCCACTCCTCGGCCGCGACGCGCCGGCGGATGCGAAGGGCGCGCATGCCGGAATCGTTTCCCAGGGGAGCGAGGGTGAACTCGCCCTCGTCCTCCACGGTGACCACGCCGGAATCGCGCTCCAGCCAGCCGAACTCGAGCTTGTGGGCGGCGGCGAAATCGCCGAACCGGCCGCTGCCCATCACGGCGGTCACGTCGCCATACTCAAGGGGCACGGCCCGGAAGTCGTCGGCGGCGAGCGATTCGCCGGGAAACCGGAGCAGGCGGGAGTGGCCCACGCCGAGGCTGTGTCCCATCTCGTGATTGACGAGGTTCACCAGGGCGTTCGGATCCGTGTAGTGCTGGACCCACATCCACGAGCCGCGGGTCCGTCCGGCGCTCGACTGGATGTCGATACAGCCCAGGGTGGAGACGCCGCCGAAGCCGCAGTTGGGGGTCTGGGGGAAGACCAGGACGAAGCGCTGGAAGGCGGCGAAGTCGAGGTCGCGGCCGGCGGCCTGAATCGCCGCGGCGCGCATCTGGGTCAGTTCCGTGCAGGAGTAGGTGCGATCGAGGGTGTAGGGGCCGAAGACCTGGCCGGAGAGCGAGACCTTGCCGTATGACATCTCGCGGAACCAGGCGTTCGAAGATACCGGGTTGTCGTCGAACAACAGGCGGTGGATGGTGGCGTTGGGCAGAGCCGGGCCCCGGTTGCCCGGGAAGTTGGCGACGATGACCGCCGTTCGCTGCTCTCCCAGCGAGGAGCACCCGGCGCCGGCCGCGGCACGCCCGGCGACGGAAGCCGTACGCACGTCCATCGTCCCGCCGGTGAGGACGCCCTCGAGGCGCGCGATGTCGCCGCAGCGCAGGGAGGGCGCGGCGGAGGTGCGCTGAACGGCGGTGACCGGGAGCCCCTCGCGCTCGAACTGGTAGATGGTTGTGCTGACGCCGTTCGTGAAGTCGTCGGTGATCAGAACTTCCACCGGGCCGGTATAGACGGCCTGGCCGGCGCGGGCGGCGCAGGCGAGAGCGGCGGCGAGTGCGAAGGTGCGGAGGCGCATCGAAGTGCGGCGCTTTCAGTATGCGACACGCGGCGCGGGGGAGGCAAAACAGCGGCAGCCGGATCTCAGCGAGCGGGCTTCGCCGCGGCGCCGGCGAACTCCTCCCATCGATACACGAAGAAGTTCTTCCCGGCGTTGTTCATGGCGATCGCGAAGCCTTTCGGGAAGGAAGCGCCGAACGATCCGGAAACCACCTCGAGGCCGTCGGTTTCGTCCGCTCCGCCGCTGACGATACCCACTAACTCGTGTTTGCCCTGCCGCCGGTACAGCCGGTACTTGCTCCCGCCGGTCAGTTGCTCGGTACAGACGATGTAACCGGGCTTGCCGGTGTACACCGCGATTCCTTCGCGGTCGCCCGTGAACGCTTCCGTGCCGAACACGCCGATCTCGTTGTTGCCGCCGGCCGGGTCGGCGTGATACTCGCGGTAGCCGTAGCGCTCGTCGGAATAGTACACCCGGTTCAGCTCATCGTCCACGGCGATGGCCTCGATCTCGTTTTCCGCCCCGCCGCTGAAGGCGCCGAACTCGCGGACCTTCACGCCCCGAACGCCGCCCGCGCCGTCATCCTCCAGACGGTACTGCCACAGGTAGCTTCCGGACGGGCCCTCCTTGCGGCTGACGATGGCGAAGATCGCACCGTCACGGCGGCGGTAGAGTCCGATGCCCATGGGTGCGCCGCGCTCGGCGGCCTCGCCCGCAAAGACCGGAATGGTGGCCAGGGGCCGCAGCTCGAGCTTGTCGCGATCGATTTCGAACACGCGCAGCGACCGCTGCAGGCGCTCGGTGAGCACAGCGATGTCCACGCTTCTGCCGACGAGGCGAAGCCCGTACTCGATGTCGACGTTGTTCGGCCGGTCGATGTTCGCCAACTTCTGGCGGATCTTGCCGTCGAGGCCGTAGACCAGCAGCGCACCGCCGGGCGCGGCCGCCTTGACGGTGCCCACGATGAGACTGCGTTCCGGATTGCGGGCGTTGCGCCAGACCGCGGGGTCGTCCACATCCAGTTCGGCGGACTCGGTTTGGAGCACGGGCCGCAGTTGACCGGCCAGAAGCAGAGAAGCTGACAGAAACAGCAATCGGATTTTTGGCATACGTCGGGGGGTCGAGGCGCGCTCACCGGTACGGTAGCAGATGCCGGCGGTTCAGCGGTAGGTGTGTCTGGTTCCCGGCGTTCGCAAGATCACAGCCTTCGGATCGCCGGCGAGGATCTGCGGCGCCCAGCGCTCATACTCCGGCGGCGGCAGATGGAAGGCGACGACGGTGCGCGCCTGGATGTGCTCGCGTAGCGTGCGGCGGCCGCCCTCGCTCAGCAGATACCAGAAAGGCACCAGGGCCACGTCGATCTTCTCTTTCGGAAGATGGTAGAGGTCGAAGCGCGCCGCGCCGGTCTCCGCGTCGCCCACGTGGAGAAACGTCAGCCCGCCGATCCGAACGAGGTGGCCGAGGTTCTGCACCCGCGCATGCCGCCCCTCGCCGTGGCTCAGCGGGAAGAGGGTGACGCTGACGCCGCCGAACGACCGGGTGGTCTTTTGGCCTTCGGCCGGGAGCAGTCCTTCAACGCGGCCGGGATGGAGGGCCGCCACGGCATCCGCCACCTGCGGGGACGACACGAGGCGGGCCATCGGGTTCGCGAGGAGGAAGCGGGCGACGGAAGCCGGGTCGAAATGATCGCCGTGGTGATGGCTCACCAGGACGAGGCGGACGCGGTCGTAGGGAGGGAGGGCGGTTTCCAATTTCTCCAACTCGCCGGGAGCGTGCCGTGCGTAGGGTTCGATTCCTTTGCGAAACAGGCCGTCGATGACGACGGCGATCTGCCCGTCGGACAGCATCACGCCTTCATTGGCCAGGTAGGTGAGTTCCACCGCGCCCGCCGGCGCGGCCAGCAGTAACGTCAGAGCCGCTACGGCTTGCCTGAGGGATGGCTTTGCCATAGCACGTTCACGCAGTCCAGTACCGCGGCGCGCACGGCCTCGCGGTCGCTCGCAGGATCCGCCGCCCAGGCCGAGGCGGCGAGGAAACCGAACAGGAACAGTGTTCTCATCGCTTGCGCTTAGACGCGCGAGCGGGGGGTTCGTGGCGGTCCACGGCTGCATTGGGCGTGCGAATTGTAACAACCGGGATGAGCGACTGGTGCGAAGGGGGCTCGGACGCGGGCAGATGCGAGGACAGCTCATGATTCAGCTCCCGGACAAACTCCTCGATCTGGCGCTGCATGGCCTCCATCTTTTCCCGCATGTTGAGGATGATCTCGACGCCCGCCAGGTTCACGCCGAGGTCGCGCGTGAGCTTCAGAATCACTTCCAAACGCTCCAGGTCACCGTCGGTATAGAGGCGGGTGTTGCCATCGCTGCGGGAAGGCTTGAGCAGGCCCTCGCGTTCGTAGAGCCGCAGAGTCTGGGGGTGGATCTCATACTGCTCAGCCACGGCTGAAATCATGTAAGCAGCTTTGGAACGCCCCTTGGTCGCCATTCCTTATACCTTATTCCAAAGGCCGGCCCTCGGGTCTTCGGTCTGCACGCGGCCCAGTTCACGAAGCAGCTCGCGGGTGCGCTCGTCGTTCACGTTCGGCGCTTCGATGTAGACCTCCACGATCTGATCGCCGCGATGGTTGGTGCGCGCGTTGAACACGCCCTTCTCGCGCAAGCGGAACTTCTGGCCGCTTCGAGTGCCCTGCGGAATCTTGAGCAATGCCCGGCCGTCGATCACGGGCACTTCGATCTTGGCGCCCAATCCCGCCTCGCTGACGCTCACCGGGACGCGGATCTGGATGTCGTCGCCCTCGCGCTGGAAAAAAGGATGCGGCTCGACGCGCACGGTGATGTAGAGGTCGCCCGCGGGCGCGCCCAACGTGCCGGCGTTGCCCTTGCCGCCCACCCGCAGGCGGTCGCCGTTCCGCACGCCCTGCGGGATGCGCACTTCCACCAACTCGGGCCGGGGAATGCGTCCGTCTCCCTGGCACGCCTGGCAGACGTTTCTGGTCCGCCCGGTGCCCTGACAGCGCGCGCAGCTCAGGCTGAATTTCATGGCGCCCGCCATCTGCGTAACGGAGCCGGAACCGTTGCAGTCCGGACACACCGATTGCGCGCCGCCCTGTGACCCCGTTCCGCCACAGTGCGCGCACTGGTCGCTGCGCTGAATCGTCAACCGCACTTGCGTGCCCTTGAGCGCCTGATGAAAGTCGACGTTCAAGCCGTATTCCAGATCGGAGCCGCGCTCGGGCGACTTCTGGGCCGACTTTCCGCGGCCGCCGAAGAACTGGCTGAACAGGTCGCGGAAGCCGCCGCTCTCTTCCGCCCGCGCTCCCCCGCCGCCCGCGCCCTGCGCGCCGCGCATGAAATCGCTGAAGTCGAAGCCGCCGAAATCGAAGCCTCCCGCTTGCGGCCCGGCCGATCCGGCGCCGGCGCCCGGGAACCCGTTGTCCGAGTAGAAGCCGTATTGATCGAACATCTGCTTCTTCTTCGAGTCGCTCAAGATGTCGTAGGCTTCCTGGACTTTCTTGAAATGCTCCTCGGCCGCTTTGTCGCCCGGATTCAAATCCGGATGGTGCTTGCGGGCCAGGCGCCGGTAGGCCTTGCGAATCTCGTCCGCCGACGCGCTGCGCCCAACACCGAGCGTCTTGTAGTAGTCCTGCTGGGAAGCCATGAGTCAGTATCCGCGCGGGGCGGACGTGTGCCCGCCCCGCCGTCCGGCCATTACTTCTTGTCGTCCACGTCGACGAACTCGGCGTCGACGACGTTGTCCTTCGGCGCCTGCTTGGCGCCGCCGCCGCCCGGCGAGCCCGCGCCCGCCCCCGCGTCGCCCGGCGTTCCGCCCGGCTGCTGGTCGGCGGTGGAACGGTACATCGCCTCAGCGAGCTTGTGGCTGGCCGCAGTCAACTGGTCGACGGCCGCGTTGATGCGCTCCACGCCGGCGTTGTCGGCAATCGCCTTCTTGGTGTCTTCGAGGGCCACCTCGACGCTCTTCTTGTCGGCCTCGCCGATCCTGCTCCCGTGGTCCTTCAGCATCTTCTCCACCTGGTAGACCATGGAGTCGGCGCGGTTGCGCGCGTCCACTTCGTCCTTGCGCCGCTTGTCGTCCGCGGAATGCGATTCGGCGTCGCGCGCCATCTTTTCCACCTCGTCCTTGCTCAGGCCGGAGGAGGACGTGATGGTGATCTTCTGCTCGTTACTCGTCGCACGGTCTTTCGCCGTGACGTGCAGGATGCCGTTGGCGTCGATGTCGAAGGTGACCTCAATCTGCGGCACGCCGCGCGGGGCGGGCGGGATGTTCATGAGCTGAAACACGCCCAGCAGCCGGTTGTCGCGCGCCATCGAGCGCTCGCCCTGGAAGACCTTGATCTCCACCGAGGTCTGGCTGTCGGCGGCCGTCGAGAAGACTTCGCTTTTCTTGGTGGGAATCGTGGTATTCCGCTCGATCAGCTTGGTGAACACGCCGCCCAACGTCTCAATGCCGAGCGACAGCGGCGTCACGTCGAGCAACAGCACATCCTTCACTTCGCCGCCCAGGACGCCGCCCTGCACCGCCGCGCCCACGGCCACCACTTCGTCCGGGTTCACGCTCTTGTTCGGCTCTTTGCCGAAGAACTCGCGGACGATCTGCTGGACCTTGGGGATGCGCGTCGAGCCGCCCACCAGGACCACCTCGTCGATGTCTTTCGGCGTCAATCCGGCGTCGGAGAGCGCCTGCTTGCAGGGGCCCACCGAGCGCTGCAGAATGTCGTCGATCATCTGTTCGTACCGGGCACGGGTCAGCTTCTTTACCAGGTGCTTGGGGCCGGTGGCCGGATCGCCGTAAATGAACGGCAGGTTGATCTCGGTCTCGAACAAAGTGGAGAGTTCGATCTTCGCCTTCTCGGCGGCCTCGCGGAGCCGCTGGAGCGCCATGCGGTCCTTCGAGAGATCGACGTTCTCCTCCTGCTTGAACTCCTGAATCAGCCAGTCCACCAGGCGCTGATCGATGTTGTCGCCACCCAGGTGCGTGTCCCCGTTGGTCGACTTCACTTCCACCACGCCGTCGCCCACTTCGAGGATCGAAATGTCGAACGTGCCGCCGCCGAAATCGTAGACCGCGATGGTCTCGTCCTTCTTCTTGTCGAGGCCGTAGGCGAGCGCCGCCGCCGTCGGCTCATTGATGATCCGGCGCACGTTCAAACCAGCGATCTGGCCCGCGTCCTTCGTCGCCTGCCGCTGCGCGTCGTTGAAGTAAGCCGGCACGGTGATCACCGCCTCGGTCACCTTCTGGCCCAGGTACGCCTCGGCGGCTTCCTTGAGTTTGGTCAGGATCATCGCCGAGATCTCCGGCGGCGGCTGTTTCTTGCCGCCCGCCTCCACGCGCGCGTCGCCGTTCTCGCCGCTCACCACGCGGTAGGGAACCAACTGGGTCTCCTCACCGACTTCGCTGTGCCGGCGTCCCATGAACCGCTTGATGCTATAA
>DALYJJ010000061.1:0-34075 GCA_031969915.1 Bryobacteraceae bacterium
CTGGCGCTGGGGTGTTGGGGGGCGCGGCTGGGGGTGGGGCGTTGAATGGAGGAGGGATTTCGTCTGTTACGATCAGGGGTCGTCGCGGGGTAACGAGGTCCGGCGCTACTTACCAGGAGGCAGGCATGCAGAACGAAGAGGGCATCCATTCGGCGGAGGCCCGGAAAGCCGTTTTTCGGAGGCTGGTGGATCTCTATGCCGCGGGAGACGTTTCGTCGCTCGATCAGGTGATCCCGGCCGATTACGTCGGGCACACGGCAAGCGGCGAGCGCGACCGGGAAGGATTCCTCCAGAGCATCCTGTATTTTCACAACCTCTTCATTTACACGAAGGACTCATTCATTGTTGAGGATCAGTTGGTGGAGGGCGAAAAAGTTGTTACCCGGATGACGGCGCATGTGCGGGTGCGGGAAACGGGGGAGCCGATTACGATGATGGGGATTAACATCGCTCGCATCATTGACGGCAAGATCGTCGAAGAATGGAATACGTGGGAGCAAGTTAGGGTTTCGCAGAGTTAGGTCTTATTGGCTCTTCTCGCGCCGTTCGCCGCCGGTGGTCAGGTCGTGGCCGGTAGGGGGCCAACCTACTTCGCTTTGTTTTTAGGTTTGTCCTGGCCGTAGGCCTTCTCCACTTTGTTGTCGATACTCCGTTCGGTCGAGTCCATCCGGTCGCTCACGGCGGCGTCGGTCCGGGCCGAGGTCCGATCAAGAGACCTGCTAGCGGTTCCCTCTGAGCGGTCGATTGTGTTGTTTGTGGTCCGTTCGGCGGAGTCCGCTGAGCGCTGGCCGGTCCGCTTGGCGCTGTCTGAAAACCGGCCCCCTATGCGGTCCAGGAAGCCTTTTTTCTTGGGGGGCGCCTCGGGTTGGCGATCCTGGGGCACCGCGGCTGGTTGTGCCGCTGCTGCCGTGGGCGCGGTCTCGGCCGCCGGTTCCAAGCTGGCCGGCGGCGCCGGCCGCTCAGGCTGCGGGGGTGGCGGAGGGGGAGCTAGCGCCGCTGCCGCAGCCGCCGGATCGAGCAGCGCGTTCATCAGCGTCTCCGACACACCGGCGCGCTTCAGCTTGATTACGTCCGGCGCGGACAACTTCACAGGTCCTTGACTCACGAGCATTCGGAGAATGACCTGCTCGGGCACGTTCTCCTTCACGAGATCGATCACGTCATCCGCGGGCGTTCTGGTGGCTGCCGCCGGCGGCGCCGCAACAGCGGGCGCGGGGGCGGCCGCGGGCCTAGCTGCCTTCTTGGCGGACGGAGAACTCGTCGGTTGCCCCGACTGCGCGTGAGACGGCCAAGCAACTAAGACCGCTGCCAGCGCGACCGAGATCGGAAACGTAGCTTTGTTCGGCATCAAGCCTCCTCGCCAGGAAATGGCGGCGCGTAGGGTGTACTCTCATGTCTGCGAAGGCGGGCCGGGAATTTGAGAAATTAGTTACGCCCATCGCGAAGAAAGTTGTGAGGGCGGTCCGTCTCCTTCGCATACTAAGTACGATGCCGGCGCGCTTCGCCCTTGCTTACTCACTGCTTTTCGGTGTTTGCCTTGCTTCCGCCTCCACCGCTGGCGGTTACCGCACACGCGCCTATCCGCTCCCGGCATTCACACCCAACCGCCTGGCGGTTACCTCAGACGGTATCCTTTGGGTGGCCGCGAACGACGGGCTCCATCGCTTCGACGGCTTCCGCTACTCCTTGGTGCCCGGCTTCCCTTACACGCGCCCGGGTTCCCTTGCTGTCACCTCGGACGGCGTTCTCTGGATCGGCGGGGAGTTCGGGCTGGTGCGCTACGAGAAATCGCAGTTCCGCCTGGTGAATGAGTCATGGTCCTGGGCTCTTGCGGCGGCCCGCGATGTCCTGTTCTATGCCGACCGGGACGGTTTCTGGCGCACTGACCGCAGCGGGCGCAAGGAGTGGGTGGCCGCCACGAAGGACTCGGTGCAGGCCCTGCCGGGCGCCGAGGGTTCGGTCTGGTTCGCCTACGGCGACGGGCCTGCGGTGTTCGAGGTAGCGCCCGAATGGGGCGCCCAGCCGGTTCGCGAAGTGATCCCCGGCGGCGCCTGGAGGCTCGCTACGGGGGATTCCACGGGCCGGCGTTGGCTGGAAGATGCGCGCGGAGTGAGCGCCGCCGGAAACGGACCACCCGACCGATGGCCGGCCCGCATTCAGGACACGGTGCGGCTGCGGGGACTGATTGTCCCGAGCGGACGCGAGCCGGTGCTCTTGAGTGTCCCGCCCCGACTCCTCCGCTCGGGCCTCGAACTCGAACTGCCGGGTCCCGACTGGAACTTTCCTCAGGATGTGGCACTCGCTCCGGATGGCCGCTTTTGGGGTGCGTTCCTCGGCAAAGGGCTGGTTGAGTGGATTCCCGAGCAGACCTGGGAACGTTGGTCGATTGATTCGCTCTCTGCGGGCGCTCTGGTCCAGACTCTTGGCACTCCGAATGGGGCCACTCTGCTCGCGGCGCGAAGCGGACTACTGATCAGGTCAGGCCAGGGCTGGCGGCCTCTCGGACCTCGCGGCATCGACCTCACCGCCGCCACCGAAGCCCGCCTTCACGGCGGGGGGTACTGGCTGCTCACCCGGGAGCGCGTTCTCCGATTGAATACGGCGGGAGAACTCCAGGAAGAGTTCAGCGCCCGCCCCTCGCTGCCCAAGCCGAACGAGCGTATCGTCGCGCTCTGGGACTTCGGCCCACGCGGGCTGTGGGTGGCCTCCGACAACGCCCTGTACACGGTCACGGGTCAGCCGGGCCAGCGCCAGTTCACTCCCCAGCGCCTGCCGGGACAGGGCGAGCAGATCGTTGCCTATGAGTTCAAAGAAGGCCCCGACGGCCAACTCTATTTCGGCTGGGCCGGCGGGATTGCAGTTTTGCAGGACGGCGGGTGGAGAGGCCTCGACACGACGATTCCCTTCTCCGACGTCCGCAGCGTCGAGTTTACCGCCTCGGGTGACATCTGGGCCGCTCATCGGACGCCGGGCTCGTACGCTTACTTGCGCCGCATGGGCGGCGGCGCCCGCTGGTCCGTCGAGGAATTCCGCGCGGCGGACGGGTACACGCCGGCCCTCACCCGCTGGATCCGAACGGACTCCCGCGGCTGGCTCTGGCGGGGTGTGGCCGATGGCATGCTGGTCAGCGACGGCCGCCATGTCGGCCCGTCGGATTGGCTCCATGTCCGCGCCTCCCACGGCTACGACGTGGGACTACCTACCGCGAACGGCTTCCGGGAGGATGCCGACGGATCGATCTGGCTCACCGGCGACGGTGCCCTGGTGCACTTCCGTCCGGATCCCCTCTGGTTCGCCGCCCGACGGGTCCGCCACGCGCCTCTTCTGCATCGCAGTATCGTCGGTGCCCGCGACGCCCGGTTTGAACTGAGTAGCCCGGAGCGCGACGAGCGGCGCCTGCACCCTTTGGAATACCGCCTGCGTCCGGTCTCTGCGGAGTGGCGCGGCACGGCCACCGGCGAGGTCGTCTTCGAATACCTGCCTGACGGAGCCTACTCGCTTGAAGTCCGATACGCCGGCACCGGAGGCCCGCCGCTGGTCACGCACTTCACGATTGGCACTCCGCCGCCCCGGTTCAGCCCATGGTGGGGCCTGGCCGCGGCGGGCCTGAGCCTCGGGGGGCTAGGGGCGTGGCGCTCGGGACTGTTGCGCCGGGCGCACTATCGCTTGTCCAAGTGGATCTATTTCGCCCGCCGGCGGTTTCAACTGGCACAGGCCGGCGGCGGCTCGGCGCGCTTAGTCCACCCGGGCGACATTCTCGGCCCTGGCTACCAGGTACAACGCCTGCTTGCCGACGGGGGCTTCTCGCGGGTCTACGCGGGCGTTGCTGTCCACGGCGGGCCGGTCGCCCTCAAGGTGCTCCATCCCGCAAGCGATCCCAGTTGGGCTCGGCGCCGCTTCGCCCACGAGGTCAGTTGCCTCCGATCGCTCGCACACCCAGGGGTCGTTCAACTGTACGATGCCTGGGTGGAGCCGGATGGTCTGATGGTGCTGGCGCTCGAACTTGTTGAGGGCGAGCGCCTCCGGGATCTCCTGAAGGCGGAAGTCCCCGTGCTGCGCGCTTTGCGGATCCTCACCGACCTTGCCGCGGTCCTTGACCGGATCCACGAACAGGGTATCGTCCATCTCGACGTGAAGCCGGAGAACGTGGTGGCGGCCGACGGTCGCATCGTACTGCTCGATTTCGGAACGGCCGCTTACCGGGGCCCGGAGGATGAACTCGCGGTAACGCGCATGCTCAGCGGTTCGCCTGCCTACATGGCTCCCGAGCGCCTGACCGGCCGCTACTCCCCGGCGAGCGATATCTACGCGCTCGGAGTCATCGCGGTGGAGCTTCTCTCGCGACGCGCTGCGAGCGAGTTTTCGGCGGGTTGGTATGAGGAGGGCTTCGTGCCGGAGCTCGCCGCGGCCCTGCGTCCGGAGTGGGGCGACGCAGCGCTTGCCGCCGCGGCCGCTATCGCCGAGGCGCTGCAGTCCGAACCGGGGCGACGCCCGAAGGAGGCGGGCGCATGGGTGTTGCGGCTCAACTCGCTGATCACGCAATCCAGACCGGCTTAGCGCCGGTAGCGATGCCGCAGCCAGTCCAGTCCGAAATCGATGTCCTCGCGTACCCGCCACGCCGCACGCCGCTGCCGCCGTGCAATTACGGCGACGGAGACATCCTCCACGCAGTTCAACCAGACCGCCTCGGCCACCGTCTCGTCCAAGTCCCGGAGTTGCTCCCAGACTTGTCGGGTGCCCTCCTCGCGGACGGGGTCGAACCATCTGCCTTCGTTGCGGACAAGCGAATCGGAGAGGTCATTCACGGTGCGCCATTTCTTTGGCTTGCGCACGCGGGCGTGGTCGGTCAGGACCTGACGCATCGCACGCGCGGCAATCCGGAAGAAATGCTCTTCATCCGCTAGCCGCCCCCGAAATCTGTGGAGCTTGAGATACAGTTCGCTGACCAGGGCGGTAGGCGGCAGCGTATGTCCCGGAGATTCGAAACGCAATAGCGCAGCCGCCATTTTCCGCAGCCGGGGATAGACGGTGGCGGAAAAAGCTGCCTCATAGAGGGCAATTCTCGGGGATTTAAGGGGCGTCGTTTCCAAGGGCCTCTTAGGGAGTCGAGTTGAGAATATCACTGGATATTGGCGCCAAGCCAGTCATAAATCGTTCGATTGGTACCAGGCTTGCCGAGGGGTGGAGGGCGTGCAGTGGGGGAAAGCGGGTTGATGCCGTGGAAGGACTTCAGAGAGCCAGTGTGGCCACGCCGAGCGCAATTCCAGCGTTCTGGAGATCGTCATCCAGCGTGGCCAGGCTCAGTCCCGCCTTGCCAGATCCAGGTAGGCGGCATCGTAGGCGGTCAGCTTGTGGTTGCGGGCGAGTGCTATTGTCGCCTGCCAGTACGCCCGGCACCGAGGCAAGAGCCCGCCGGCCCGCTGCCGGTTTGGCCGAAGCGGCCGAGCCGGAAGAGCGGGACGTGGCTCCAACTTCCGCAGTGGTGACGCGCAGAACTTGCAGACTATGAGTGCCACCTGAATCGCAGTGCCGTGCGCCTGACTTGTTTACGGGGAGCAGAGATTCAGCGGCCTGCCATCAGCCCAGATCCGCCAAGAGCCGAACCGCACTTGGCGCCCACTTCGAGAGCCGGGCACGAAGATCGGCGAGGGTTACTCCACGGGCGAGTGCCTGGTCCGCCACCTTTTCGGCGAACAGTTCCTGGTTGAGATGGAACTGGTGCACCAGGAAGGCATCCGGGGTGAGAGGTCAATGTCGTACCTTCTCACGGACTCCGCTGGGAAGTGCTTCACGTTTGAGGTGACGATGGCGTGAGCGCCGGAACGGACCGCGGCCGCGAGGACGTGGCGGTCCTTCGCGTCGTTCGTCATCGCCCCAACGAGGCACTCGTAGCCGGTGACGCTGGCATCCTCAAAGGCGGATTCCATGGCGACGATCCGCCGCTCCGCCTGCGCTGGCGTGTAGCCCACTCGCTGTAGGGTGGAGCGAAGCTCGCGCATGATGCCGGCGGACCACTTCGGAATGTAGAACGCCGGATCCTCTGCGAGGCGCAGCAGGGTATCGCACAAAGGCATTGGCGCGAGCACGCACGTGTCGAGGACCGCGATGTACTGGTTACTCTGCGCGATCATCCGGCGGCTCCAGATCGTAGAGTCCTTCCTCGGCTTCGGCCCGAGTCAGGTCATCGAGGATCTTGTGCCGGTTGGAATCCCGCTTTGCCTTGTACGCCAGGAGGTCGCGGACATAGATGCGCCGGTGCGTCCCGACCATGTGGTGCGGAACGTCGCCCCGCTCCAGGAGTTTGATCAGGAACTGGCGCGAGACGCCGAGCATCCGCGCGCCCTCCACCGTCGTGAGTTGCGCGTCGTTCTGCACGATGGCAACGGACTGGCCCTCACACAGATCCGCGATCAGCTTCACGAGGAACTCGTAGAGCGAGACGGGGAGGTTCTGTGTTCTGCCATCCGGACCGACGAGCTTGGCGCGGCTTCTCTGAATCTTTTGATAGAGTTCCAGCACCTGCCTCTGGTCGGCTTCTGAGATCGCCAGTGGTACTTGGGTCTCTTTCTTGCGAAGCATGATCGGTGCTCCCACGGCTATTATATGCTTTATCTGATTTAAACGCTACATCTGACCGCGCATCGCCCGTGATTTCGGAAGCGATAACAGAAATGTCAGAATTGGGGGAGAGCCGAGTGGAGCCCAGAATTGGCGAAGTGGGGGAATGGAGCGGGAGACGGGATTCGAACCCGCGACATCAACCTTGGCAAGGTTGCACTCTACCAGCTGAGTTACTCCCGCTGAAGGAGTAGCTCTCCCATTTTCACCCGGCGGGCGCCCGGGTGTCAAATCGACTTGGCGGCGGGCTGGCGGCGGGGTTTCGAGAGCCCAAAACAGGGTCCTATCACAATGTCGTTAATACGCTATAAGACTATGAAAAATATGGTAGTTAATATTTGTGCTGACGTCTCGTTCGGGTCGCTGGGGCGTGTGCTAGAATCAATCTCCGAAGTAGCGGAAGAGTGCTGCGCGGTAAGCTGGCCTGAGCTGAGTGACACCCAGCTCTGAAGGCCCCGCTCTTCGTTTTTCCACAGAAGACAGTTAATGCTGTGGATTGCACAGGAGGCCCTCCGAATCGTGCCCGCAAGACCCGACATTTGGGAACAGATCAAGCGAAACCTCTCCGCCCGGATGAGCCCGGAAGCATATCAGAATTGGCTTCCCGGCACGTCGTTTCTTGGTCTGGAGGGCGATACGCTGATTGTGTCGGTACCCGCGGACACGACGAAGCTCTTTCTGGAGCGCGAGTATTCGCAGGATGTCTATCAGGCGATTGCGGAACTGCGGCTACCCTGCCGGCATGTGCTCTATGAAGTGCGGGGGGAACCGAACGGGGAGCGGATCCCTTACCGGAACGGGCAAGCCGCGGCTGCGCCGGCGCCGGAGCCGAACTGGAGCGTGGGGACGGGGCAATTGAATGCGCGCTTCACGTTCGAGACGTTCGTGGTGGGCTCGTGCAACCAGTTTGCGCATGCGGCGGCGCATGCCGTGGCGACGATGCCCTCGCGCTCGTACAACCCGCTGTTCATCTACGGCGGCTCCGGGATGGGCAAGACGCACCTGATGCACGCGATCGGCCGGCACCTGCTCCAGAACTACGCCGGAATGCGGATCGTCTACACGACCAGTGAGCGGTTCACGAACGAGTTGATCTCTTCGATCAAGAGCGACCGCATTGCGCAGTTTCACCAGCACTATCGTTCCGCCGATGTTCTGCTGGTGGACGACATCCACATTCTGGCGGGCAAGGAGCGCACGCAGGAGGAGTTCTTCTTCACGTTCAACGAGCTGTACGACCACCAGAAGCAAATCGTGATCTCGAGCGATTCGCCGCCCAAGCACATCGGCGGCCTGGTGGAGCGGCTGCGATCGCGGTTCGAATGGGGACTGATGGTGGATGTGCAGCCGCCGGACCTCGAAACGAAGATGGCGATTCTCGACAAGAAGGCCGAGCAGGAGAGCATCAACCTGCCGCGCGATGTACGGGTGTTCCTGGCCACGAAGACGAAGTCGAGCGTGCGGGAACTGGAGGGCGCGCTGGTGAAACTGATCGCGTACTCCTCGGTCACGGGGACGCCGATCACGCTGACGATGGCGCAACAGGTCCTGCGCCACCTGACCCAGGGACCGGAGCGCAAGGTCTCGATCGAAGCCGTGATCAAGGCGGTGGGGGAGAAGTTGGGCGTGACGCCGGCGCAGATCAAACAGAAAGGAAACGCCAAGAACATCGTCTACCCGCGGCAGGTGGCGATGTACCTGGTGAAGGAACTGACGACAGCGTCACTCCCGGAGATCGGACGGGCCTTTGGCGGGAAACATCACACGACGGTGATGCACTCGGTGAACAAGATTGAGGAGCTGCGCCACCGCGATCAGGAAATCAACAGGCTCATACACAGCATAACGGATTCATTCCATTAAGCTTAGGTAAGTTTTCCACATTGGACACCCGGGGCCTATGCGAATGTTTGTGGATGACTGGGAGGGGGCTCACTTTTTGCGCCTCTGCCACCTGATTCTCCACAAGGTTACGAGACAAGAAGCGTTTGTTTTTTGTATCATTTAGAGAGGAATCCACAGATTCACAGGCCCCATGAATCTCTTACTCCTAGTAGTGCTTATTGGATAGAGGGAAGAGAAGACTGAGGGGATTGGAGACCCTGGCCCGATGGAATTCACCGTAAGCAAGTCCGACCTGGTCCGAGAGCTTGGTTTGTCGCAGGGTGTGGTCGAGAAGAAGACCACGATTCCGATCCTGTCGAACATCCTGATCGAAGCATCCGGCGACCGCCTCACGCTCACCGCGACGGACCTGGAGCTGGCGATTCGCTGCTCCTGTCCGGCGCGCGTGGCGCGGGAGGGAGCGGGTACGGTTCCGGCGAAGAGGCTGCTTGATTATGTGCGCCTGCTGCCGGACGCCGACGTGCAGGTGCGGTTCGCCGAGAACCAATGGGCGTCGCTGGCGTGCGGGCGCTCCCGGACGCGGATGGCGGGCATGTCGCGGGAGACGTTTCCGGAGCTACCGGAGAGTCCGGACGCGATCGCCGAGGTGCCGGCGGGGGTGCTGACGGCGCGGACGATCTTCGCCATCTCGAGCGAAGAGTCGCGCTTCACTCTGAATGGGGCGCTGCTGCTGCTGAAGCCCGACGGCGTGACGATGGTGGCGACGGATGGACACCGGCTATCGATGGCGCAGAGCCAGGTGGCGCTTCCGATCGCGAACCAGTACCGAGCCCTGCTGCCGAAGAAGGCGATGGCGGAACTGCTGAAGCTGGCGGGCGAAGCGGGCGGCGACGCGATGATTCACTTTGCCGGGGACGAGAACCATTTGTTCTTCCAGCTCGGCGGGCGGCTTCTGATCAGCCGGAAGCTGACGGGCAACTTTCCGGACTTCGAGCGGGTGCTGCCGAAAGACCAGCCGCATGCGCTCACTCTGGGCCGGGACGAGTTCCGGTCCGCGATCGAGCGGGTATCGCAGTTTGCCGATGAGCGGTCGCGGGCGATCCGGCTGCAGATCAACGCGGGGGAGGCGAAGGTGTATTCGTCGATCTCGGAGACCGGTGAGAGCGAGGAGAGCATGCCGGTGGACTACGACGGCGCGCAGGTGGAGATCGGGTTCAATGCGCAGTACATGCTGGATTTCATGCGCGCGATTCCGGAAGCGAGCGTCAGTTTCCACTTCAAGGATCCGCACAGCGCGGGCGAGATGCGGCCGGTGTACGCGGAGGGAGTGGAAGGCCTGGTCTACCGGTACGTGGTGATGCCGATGCGCATCTGATGCGGCGCCCGCGCAGAATCTGAAAACGAAAACGATCTATGAGCGATAAGGAGCAAGCATTGGGTTCAGCCGGAGTCTACGATTCGAGCAGCATCAAAGTATTGGAAGGCCTCGAAGCCGTACGCCTGCGGCCGGCGATGTACATCGGCTCCACGGGTGAAACCGGCCTGCACCATCTGGTCTACGAAGTGGTTGACAACTCCGTGGACGAGGCGCTGGCCGGCTATTGCAACGAAATCAGCGTCACGATCCACATTGACGATTCGATCACGGTCATCGACAACGGGCGCGGGATTCCGGTGGACATCAAGGAGGAGTTCGGCGTCTCGGCGGCGGAGATTGTGATGACCAAGCTGCACGCCGGGGGCAAGTTCGATTCGAACACGTACAAGGTTTCCGGCGGTCTTCACGGAGTGGGCGTAAGCTGCGTGAACGCTCTTTCCGAGACGCTCTACCTGGAGATCTGGAAGAACCGGAAAACCTGGGAGCAGGAGTATCACAAGGGTATTCCGGCGGCGCCGCTCAAGGAGACGGGCAGGGCGGGGAGCAAGACGGGAACGAAGATCACCTTCAAGCCGGACGCGACGATCATGGAGGTGACGAAGTTCAACTTCGACACGCTTTCGCAGAGGCTGCGGGAACTGGCCTTCCTGAACAAGGGGCTGACGATCAAGCTGTTGGACGAGCGGGAAGAGCCGGCCAAGAGCCACGAGTTCCACTACTCGGGCGGGATTGCCGAGTTCATCCGCCACCTGAACCGCGGCAAGAACACGCTGCACGAGAAACCGATCTACTTCGAAGGCGACCGGGAGCTGCCGAACGGCGGTACGCTGAGCATGGAGATCGCGCTCCAGTACAACGACAGCTACTCGGACACCATCTTCAGCTTCGCGAACAACATCAACACGGTGGATGGGGGCACGCACCTGAGCGGCTTTCGCACGGCGCTGACCCGCACGATCAACTACTACGGGCAGCAGGCGGGCCTGTTCAAGGATGTGAAGGAGAACCTCTCCGGCGACGACGTGCGCGAGGGGCTGACGGCGGTGGTGAGCGTGAAGATCCCGCAGCCGCAGTTCGAGGGGCAGACCAAAGGCAAGCTGAACTCGGACATCGCGGGCTTTGTGCAGGCGTTCGTGAACGAGCGGCTGGGAGAGTACTTCGACAAGAACCTGGCGGTGATGAAGAAGATCGTCTCAAAGGCGATCGACGCGGCGCGGGCGCGGGAAGCGGCGCGGAAGGCGCGCGACCTGACGCGGCGCAAGGGAGCGTTGGATTCGGGCGGCCTGCCGGGAAAGCTGGCCGACTGCCAGGAACGCGATCCGGAGCGGGCGGAGTTGTTCCTGGTGGAGGGCGAATCGGCCGGGGGCACGGCGAAGGGCGGTCGTGACCGGCGATATCAGGCGATTCTCCCGCTGCGCGGGAAGATCCTGAACGTGGAGAAGGCGCGCTACGACAAGATGCTCAGCCACGAAGAGATCCGGGCCATGATCACCGCCATCGGCACGGGCATCGGCAAGGACGACTTCGATGCGAAGCGCCTGCGGTACCACAAGATTGTGATCATGACGGACGCCGACGTGGACGGCAGCCACATCCGCACGCTGCTGCTGACGTTCTTCTTCCGGCACATGCAGGAGCTGATCACGCGGGGGCACGTGTTCGTGGCGCAGCCACCGCTTTACCGGATCAAGAAGGGCAAGAGCGAGAAGTACATCAAGGACGATAAGGAGTTCACGAAGGAGATCCTGCGCCGGGCCACGGACAACCTTTCAGTGGAGACGGCGGGCGCGGCGGAGCAGCCGGCGTCGCGTCTGGAGGGGGGTGAACTGCGGGCGTTCCTGATGCAGCTCGACGAGATGGAGCAACTCCACCGGCGGATGGAACGGCGGATGCGCGATGCCCGGGTGGGGGAGATTCTGGCCGACGCCTCGCTGACCATCGACAGCAAGACGGATTTCGCGGCGGAGGAGAACGTGCGGCGGGTGGCCGCGCAACTGGCGGCGGCGAGCCTGGATCCGGCTGTGACGTTCGACGAAGAGCACTCCACGTGGTCGGTCTCCTATCGGGACAGCACGAAAGCGGAGCGCCGCATCGACGTGGAACTGGCGGCCCAGCCGGAGTACAAGCGTCTGCGGGTGCTGGCCCGGCAGACCGCGAAGTACAACCGTCCGCCGTTCACGGTGCTGAAGGACAGCGCCCGCGATGTGAAGACGGCGTGGCGGGACCTGCTGGCCCATGTGAAGAACGAAGGAACGCGGGACTGTTCCGTCCAGCGGTACAAGGGGCTGGGCGAGATGAACGCCGAGCAGCTTTGGGAAACCACCATGAATCCGGAGAAGCGCACGTTGTTGCGTGTGAGGCTGGAGGACCTGGTGGAGTGCGAGGAGATCTTCTCGACGCTGATGGGTGAGGACGTGGAGTCGCGGAGGAAGTTCATCGAGGAGAACGCACTGGACGTCCGCAACCTGGACGTTTAACATCCGTGGGCCCCCCTGGGGCGGCCCCGCCGCCTCAATCCCGTGCCATAATGAGTCCTAACTCGGGAGGGGTCTATGACCTTGTCGACACTCCGCCGTTCGTTCCTTGGCGTGGCGCTGGCCGTCGCGTTGCTGCAATCGCTTCCCGCGCAGGACCCGGCGCCGTCCCAGACGCCCACACCGAGTCCCACGCCGACGCCCAGCCCGACCCCGACCCCCACGACGCCGAGCACGCCGGGCCGGGCGCCGGGAACCACGCCCTTTCCGGCTGAGCGCGACCGGCGCCAGCAGTTCCCGGAGTTCGAGCGCCCGATCATCATCTCCGGCAAGGTGATGGTGGATGACGGCCTGCCGCCTCCCGAGCCCGTGTTGATCGAGCGGATCTGCAACGGGCAACCGCGCCCGGAAGGCTACACGGATTCGAAGGGCCGCTTCAGCGTGACCCTGGGGCAGAACCAGGGAATGTTCCAGGACGCGAGCGTAGGGAACATGAACGACGATCCTTTCGCGGGCAATACGATCGGCCGGGGCAGCACGAATCCGACGATGACGCCCGGGGGCCGGCGGCCGATTACCGAGCGCGACCTGGCGGGTTGTGAGATCCGGGCTTCGCTTCCCGGCTACCGCTCCGACATCATTCCGCTGGCGGGGCGCCGGGTGCTGGATAACCCTGAGATCGGCACGATCTTCCTGAAGCGCATCGCGGGCGTGCAGGGACTGACGTACAGCATGACCACGGCCCTGGCTCCCAAGGAGGCGAAGAAGGCGTACGAGAAGGGCCTGGAATCCGCGAAGAAGACCAAGTGGGCGGAGGCGCAGACCCACTTCCAGAAGGCTGTGGATCTGTATCCGAAGTATGCCATTGCGTGGCACGAACTGGGCCGGGTGATGGCCATGCAGAAGAACGACGCGGACGCGCGGAAGGCCTTCGGCGAAGCGTTCGCGGCGGACGATAAGTTCGTGAAGCCGCTGATCGACCTGGCGCAGGTGGCGGCTCGGGAGAGCAAGTGGGACGAGGTGGTGGAGACCACGGACCGGGTGATCAAGCTGAACCCCTACGACTTCGCGGGCGCCTACTTCATGAACTCGATCGGCAACCTGCAGATGCAGAAGTACGACGAAGCGGAGAAGAGCGCGCGGGAAGCTCTGAAGCTGGATCCCCGGAACACGGTACCGAAGACGCAGCACATCATGGGGATCATATTGGCGAACAAGCAGGATTACGAAGGGGCCGCGAAGCACATGCGGCAGTACCTGCAGCTTGCGCCGAACGCCCGGGACACGGAGATCGTCAAGAAGCAGCTTGCGGAGATCGATCGCCTGATTGCGGGGAAGGCCGGCCCGGAGAAATAGGGACCCGGGTGGAAGCCTGGCCGCCTATCCCGGCAGGATCTTGGAAATGTCGTTGTAGATGACGAACGCGACGACGGCCATGAGGAAGACGAAGCCGAGCTTGAAGACCGTCTCCTTGACCTGAAGGCTGAGGTCGCGGCGCATGAGCATCTCGACGGAGAGCAGCAGGATCTGGCCGCCGTCCAGGATCGGGATGGGGAGCAGGTTGAAGATGGCGAGGTTCAGGCTGACCGCGGCCATGAGCCCGAGGAACTCCGCAGCCCCTTGCCGTGCCGCTTCGCCTGAAATCTGGGCGATACGAATGGGCCCTTCGAGGGACTTGGCGGACATGCGGCGTTCGACGATTCCCTGGAGGAGCTGGTAAATGAGCGAAGCGCTGCGGACGTTCTGGCGCACCGATTCGCCGAAGGCCTCGACGGGGCCGAGTTTCGTGTAGATGACCCGCGCGCCGAGTTGCACGCCGATCATCCAGCGGTCTTCGTCCTTGTTGTATTTCGGGGTGACCATCACCTTGTTGCGCTGGTCGTTGCGGGAGTAGAGGATCTCGACGGGCTTACCGGCGCTGGCGCGAATGACCTCATGCAGCTTGGGGACGGAGTGAATCGGAATCCCGTTCACGCTGATGAAGAGGTCCCCCGGCTTGAGCCCGGCGCGTTCGGCGTCCATGCCGGCGACCAGCTTGTCGATCTGGATTTCGGCCTGGCCGACCCAACCGGCGGAGCCGATCCCGTTGCGTTCATCGAGGGTGGGCGTGACGGTGACCAGCCTTCGTTCGCCGTTGCGCTCGACGGCGACGGGCAGGGGGCGGTTGGCGCTGGCGATTTCCTTGAGGAACACCGTCTCCCACTTCGGATCGGCCACGTTGTCGATGGAGACGATCTTGTCGCCCTCGCGGAGGCCCGCCTTGGCGGCGGCGGAGTTGGGAACGACGTGGGCGATGATGGCGGGCCCTTCGGCGTTCGGCAGGCGGGGGAAGCTCACCATGTAGAGGCCGGTGAGAAGGGCGACGGCGAGAACGATGTTCATCGCGGGACCGGCGAAGATGACGATCAAGCGCTGCCAGCGCGGCTTGGCTTGAAACCCACGTGGATCGTTCTCCGCGGTGTCGTCGCCCGGGTGCTCTCCGGCCATTTTGACGTAGCCGCCGAAGGGCACGAGGGAAACCCGGAAGTCCGTTTCGCCTCGGCGGAACCCGATCAGCCGGGGTCCGAAACCGAAGCTGAACGCGTCCACCTTGACGTCGAAGAAACGAGCCGCCCAGTAATGACCGAGCTCGTGGATCAGGATCATGACCCCGATCATCACGAGCAGCCACCAGAAATTCTCGAAGAAAACCATGATTACTCCCGAAGGCCGTTCCGGCGCCCGTTACGCCGTCAGAACCGGTCCTGCTGCGATGCCTTCCGTTACCAGGCGCCGCGCCACTTCCCTCGACTCGCGATCGATAGCAAGCACTTCCTCGACGTTGCCCGGCTGGCGCACGGGTACGCGCGCGAGGGTCTCCTCAATGAGTACGGCAATTTGAGTGTACTTGATCCGGCCCTGGAGAAAGGCCTCCACCGCCACCTCGTCGGCCGCGTTCAAGGTGCAGCCGGCCGAACCGCCTGTTTCCATGGCTTCGTAGGCCAGCCTGAGGGCTGGGAACTTGGCCGGGTCCGGCGGAAAGAACTCCCACGATTTCGCCTGGCGCCAGTCCATCCGCGGCACGGGCGCCGCCGCCCTCTCCGGGTAGGTCAGCGCGTACTGGATGGGCATCCGCATGTCGGTGGTGGAGACCTGCGCGATGACGCTCCCATCGTTGTACTCCACCATGGCGTGCACGGAGGATTGCGGATGAATGACCACATCTACTTCGTTCGGCTGAAATCCGAACAACCAACAGGCCTCGATGACTTCGAAGCCCTTATTCATCATGGTGGCGGAGTCGATGGTGATCCGGGGCCCCATCTTCCAGGTGGGATGCGCGAGGGCCTGCTCCGGCGTCACGGTTTCGAGGGCCTGGGCGGGCGTGTTGCGAAACGGGCCGCCGGATGCCGTGAGGATGAGGCGGGTCACCTGGCTCCGCTCGCCCGCCCGCAGGCATTGATGCGCGCCGTTGTGTTCGCTGTCCACGGGGATCAGTTCCGTTCCCAGCCGTTCCGCTGCCGCCATCACCAGGCTACCGCTCGCCACCAACGTCTCTTTATTCGCCAGGCCGATCCGTTTCTTCCCGAGAACCGCGGCGTAGGTGGCGGCCAACCCCTCCACGCCCACGATTGCCGACATGACGATGTCCACCGGCTCTGCCGCCGCGGCGGCCACTCGTGCCGCCGGTCCGGCGCTCAACTCGGGCCATGAGGAACGGGGAATGCCCGCCGCCGCCAGTCTCTCCGTTAGACTGGCCAACTCGGTTTCCGTCGCGACCACCGCGATTTCCGGCCGGAACTCGCGGATCTGTTCCGCGAGCAGAGCCGTGTTGCGGCCCGCTACCAGGGCGTACACGGCGAACCGGCCGCCGTTTCGGCGCACTACATCCAAAGTGCTTGTGCCGATCGATCCTGTGGAACCTAGTACGGCGAGGCGCTTCATCTGTCGTATTGACCCACAGAATATCAGAGTCAGCGCAGGCGCTTACATACTCAGAAAGTGGGAGAGGTTTTAGATCTTCCTGACGAAACAGTCATCTATCAGAGCAACTGTGCCACTCAATCTTCGGGAGGTCCGGGTCCTAGGCCGGATCTCACCGGAGAACCCTCGATCCTTCCTGCGTTCGCTCCCCTCGGTCCTCTGACGGCGACCCGCCTACAAACCGCCAAATCTCGAGATACACCAAGTGCGAGTGCTGTGATCGCGGCTCTGTTTTCTGGGGGGGTACTCACTTGCAGGTAAAGACCCTTGCGGGCGCCGGGGAGGAAATTGCTTCAGGGGTCTTTTATGAGGTTAGTCTCGCTTTGGTGGGAGTTGCCTCCCCGGCTTACTTCCAATTCTAGGATACTGATTTTGGAATTGCAACCGTTTTTTGAAACTATTTTTGGCGGCGTTTGACCTGGACGCCGGCGATATCCTCTAACACTTTGATTGTAGAGCAGATATCCTCATCGCCGTGTCCCTTGGCGATGGCTGCGCGGAACATCTGCTGGGTGAGACCGGTGAGCGGCAGGGGCACCTGAAGCTCGTTCGCGGAGTCCAGCATGAGGGCGATGTCCTTGTGCATCCACTTGACGGAGAAGTTAGTTATGAAATTGCGGTCGAAGATGAAGGGGGCTTTGAAGGCGAGGAGGCCGCTCTTGGCGGCACTGTTGTTGAGGATCTCGAGCATCAATTCCGGGTCGACGCCGGCCTTGGTGCTCAGCACGAGCCCCTCGTTGATCGCCTGTAAGAGGTTGGAAAGAATCAGGTTTTGGGTAAGCTTTGCGTGGAGCCCCATGCCCGGGCCGCCGCAGTAATAGAGCTGCTTACCCATGGGCTCGAAGAAAGGTTTCACTTTTTCATAGACGGCGGGGTCGCCACCGATCATGAAAGTGAGGGTACCGCCTTCCGCGCCGGGCTTCGAGCCGGTGCAGGGAGCATCCAGGAAGTGAGCGCCTTTGGCGGCGAGCGCCTGGGAGACGGCGCGGCTGGACTGGGGTGAGACGGTGCTGGCATCGACTACCACCTTGCCGGATGACACGCCCTCGATGACGCCGTCCGGGCCGAGAATCACGTGTTCGGACATGGCGGTATCGCCCACGCAGAGGAACGTACACTCGGCGAAGGCAGCCACTTCGCGGGGGGTGCCCACGGCGAGGCCCTTTTCTTCGCCCGCCAGTTTCGCGGCTTTCGGGGCGGTATGGGACCAAATGGCGACTTCGTGTCCCGCGCGCAGGAGGTTCCGGGCCATGGGGTAACCCATAATGCCGAGTCCGAGGAAGCCGAGCTTTGCCATATCTGTCCTCGGATTGTACGACGCTGCCGGGGCAGGGGACAACGCGGCGTGAGAGGAGGGTGGAAAGAGGCGGGGGCGGCGGCTACGCGGGCTAGGGGGCGAGCTGTGCTGCACTCCCTCGACCGCGCGACGTCCGATTCGGACCCGTTCGTTGAGGCGCTTCGAGGCGCATGAGGCGGCGTGCTCGGGAGTGGAACGGCCCGGCCCCGTGGAAAGCCCCGGACCTGGTGATACATGGAACATGAGCCATATGGCTTGCGTGCGATATTCAAGTTGTGGCGATGGCGGATCGATTGTTCGAGCGCCACTTGGAGACATTCGAGAAGGAGACGGGGAATGGCCAAGAATTTCTCTCAACTGCGCAATGGAATGTCCGCCCAGGCACGGGCCGCGAGCGCCGTCGAACACCGCCGGTTGGTGGAGGAAATGTCGCTCCATCAACTTCGAAAGGCCCGCGAACTGACGCAGACCAAGATTGCCGGAGAACTGCACATCGGGCAAGGCGATGTCTCGAAGCTGGAGCGGCGCACGGACATGTACGTGAGCACGCTTGCCAGCTACCTGCAAGCCGTCGGTGCCGATCTTGAGATTCGGGCGATTTTCCCTGACGGAAGCGCAGTCAAAATCACCCAGTTTTCCGGGTGACTACCGCCGGTTCACCGGTTCACCTTTGAAGAGCGAAAAGCTTAGAGCCGTTGACGGCGGATAGCCCGCCGGTAACGGCGCAGGGGCAAAAGATTGGCCCGGTGCCTGGCGAGGTACCGGCACAAGCCGTTATCTGCCTTCCCTCCAGCTTCGGCCTGACACGAACTCCTCCGGCAGAGCGAGAATGTCGATGCCAGTCAAGAGCATGCGCATTCCATCGCGGTACAATCGAAATCCATGACTCGCAGAACGGCCATGGGCGCACTAGTTGCCTCACCTGGACTCAAAGCGCAGTCAATCCGCACAATCACTTTCGACGGTGAAGCGTTGCACCGCCTCTATTCGGAACTGCGGGCGGACGAACGTCACGATCTTAAGGGCGTTCTAGTCATGACCTGCGGGCAACTGGGCTCAGAAGAGTATTTTAACGGCGGTGGACCTGATGTTCTCCACGACATCAGGTCCGCCGGAAAGAGCATCACTGCGCTGCTTACCGGGGTGTCCATTGATAGGGGCTTGATCCGAACCGTTCAGCAGCCGTTCGTCGATCTTTTGAGAGTAACTGGACACCGCGACAAAGCGGCCATCACGCTTGAGCATCTATTGACGATGCGTAGTGGCTTGGCCGCGAATGACGAAGATGCTGCATCTCCAGGAAACGAGAATAACCTGGACCTGTCCCCAGCCTGGCTTGACTTTGCATTGTCCGTCCCAATTCAGGAACCAGCGGGCAAAACGTATCGGTACTGCTCGCTGAATGCATTCCTGGCTGGAGCAGTCGTCGAGAAGTCCAGCGGGATACACCTCGATAACTTCGCGCGCGAGCACATCTTCTCAACCCTGCGAATCGACCGCTTCGAATGGCGGCGTGGGCCTGACGGCTATACGGCGGGGCAAGGCAACTTGCGCATTACGTTAAGGGCGATGGGTTCGCTGGGGCAGTTGGTCCTCGACAAAGGACGGTCCAGTGACAAGCAACTCATCAGCAGAAGTTGGATTGATCGCTCGACCGCTTCCAAAGTGGCAATCAGCCACGCCGATCCGTACGCCGATGCCTACGGTTACATGTGGTACACCAGGACGCACCAGGTTGGCACTAAGCGGATAAGAGTTCACTTCGCATCTGGGAACGGCGGTAATAAAATTTACGTTATTCCGGAACTAGAAACCGTGGTTGCAATTGCTTCGGCCGCATACGGACGTGGCTATGGCCAGCGGAGATCTCAAGAGATCCTGCTTCGGATCCTTGGCTCGGTCCGAGGATAGGCTCCCTTTCGATGTCACACGCCTTCGCGGAGCGCCTTCAAACGCGTTCCGTCAAGGTGCAGCTTTGACGTCGGGGCGCTCGTTCCGAACAGATAGCTCTAGCCTGACGGCGCAGGGGGCAAAAGACTTGGCCCGGCGCCTGGCGGCGCACCACCGCAAGCCGTCGCGCGCGGGTCCGCTGGTACGGAGCGCCGCGCGGTTCCAGACTCCGGGTGCAAACGCGACTACTCGTTCTCTATCGCGCTGTGGTGGGCATTCGTTGCCCACTACCGATTCGCGACGATTTGCTCTACATCGCGCCGTTGGCGGCGATGCGAGAGGCCGGGCTTCAGCGGCAAGGGTAAACTAGTCTGACTTGGATTGACGATCCTCGCGTACTCGGACACGGCCCGGCTCGACGATCCAGAGCCGTCCGCGAATGGGCTCGGATGCGAGGAAACGCAAGAGGTCGCCGACGAGTGTCTCCAATAGGCGCAGTGAAGGATTTCTCGGCGCTCGCAGCACGGCGATTCCCGGTGCACTGTGGGGCGGGAAACGCAGGACATCGGCGAAGTCGATGTCGAGGGTGAGAAGGCAGCGGTCCTCCCGGATGCACGCCTCGAACAGAGCCTCGTCGCTTGATCCGCCGAGTCGCTCCTGCAGAACGGTTTCGGCGTCATGCCCAGCGCCGAGAAACAGGTGAGCCGTGCGCGAGCCGAAGTTCTCGTCCAGCTTCCACTTCATGCCGCGCTGCTGCCGGGAAGATCCACGAATCGTTCGCGGCTCATCTCGGCGCCGTAGGCGATGGCGGCAAGCAGGTCATCTCGCGTGAGTTGCGGATACTCGCCTAGGATTTCTTCCATGGAAGAGCCGGACGCGAGGAAATCCAGCAGCAGAGAGACCCAGATGCGCGTGCCACGGACGCAGGGTTTGCCGCCGCAGACCTGGGGATTGACCGAGATGCGGTTCAAGAGATCGTTCACAGAGTTTCTCGCTCCGCTTCTCAGGATACCAGCGCTCGGGACGAGCTGATACCAAACTGAGCCTTCGTGACCGAGGCCCGCTGCTACGGTGTGGCGGTGGGTCCCAGTTCAAGGTCTGCTACGCGACTCGTCCTTTATCCTTCTGAGCGCGGCGTTCGAGGCCAACTTCCGTATAGCCGGACGATTCGGACACGAACCACAATCGCTTCGCCTGACAACGGGAGTCAAAGCCGACTCAAGGTTTCGTCAACGGTTGGAAATAGTTCGCTCTTGCCAGATGCTCGACGGGCAAGAAACAATGCGGCCCGCCTATCGTGGAGTGCCGTACTCCAGGGATGCTTCGAGTGCCGAATCCCGCCCTTTGCGAAAGGCAGCGAACGTCGGTGGCAGATATAGCTGCGGTGCGATCCAGGTCCTCGTATCGGCACGCTTACCGCCTCCCATGCTGGCGATGCTCCCAGACATCTTGCTGTAGGGCAAGGTGATCGGGTTCATTTCGCCAATTGCGTTCTCGTTGGAGCCGGTTGGCTCGCCAACGAGAATCGCTCTCGTTTGACGCTCAAGCTGGGAGGTTAACCCCAGCGCGGCGGAGAATGTCTCGCGGCCGACGAGCACGAACAAGCCGCCGGCCCGATTCACCTCTTCGGCGCGGATCAACATATGAATCACATGCATGTTCAAGCTCCCGTCACCTCCACTATTGCCGCGCAAGTCGATCACCAGCTTCCCGACATCGTTTCCTTCGATGAACTGGAAAAGCCGGTCGCAGAACTGGGGCAGGGGTTCCTTTTCGTCGTTGCGTATCTGATTCAACTGAAAGCAGATCGTCCGGTGCTTGGGCAAGTACTCGAACCAGTATGCGCCCGGCCGCGGCTGCATTGAGATCGGAAGCGCACTAACAGGTAAGGCTTCCAACACAGTAGCCACACCCTCTGGCGGAATGCGTTAGCCCTCAATCGCCACCGTCCGCTCCTGGCCGGGAGCATCGCGGACGGTCAGCATGACCTGCTTCGGATCCGGAATCATTCCGAGGCCGTACAAGAGCTGAGGAGATCGCAGAAGGTTGCCCACCTCCGTCAGCAGTCCCATTGCGTTATCACGAGAAACGACATCGGACATGGCACTCAACACATCCTCGATTGCGCGGCCACCGACCTTCATGATTTGCGTACCTACCAAGTCCCTCTGCTTGCTCGGCGCCGCCACCACGAAAACGCCCTCGGCGAAAGGGTAGACCGCAATGGGAAGACTGAGTTTACCCTTCTCGGTAAGGAACGGAGGCCGCCGCTCCACCGGCAAACGGGATGTCCTTGACATGATGGCTGTCTTCATATAGAGTCACTTAATATGGATCATCTGCAGGGAACGCTGGAAATGCTGGTGCTGAGAACCCTCGTTTTCGGACCACTGCATGGCTATGGCATTTCTAAAGCCCTGCGTTCCAATTCCAATGAAGCACTGGACATCGAGTTCGGGTCCCTGTATCCCGCGCTCAAGCGCCTTGAGGCGAAGGGTTGGGTATCGGCTAGCTGGGAGATCTCCGAGACCAACCGCAAAGCGAAGTACTACCGCCTCACCCCGGCAGGCCGTAAGCAACTCCGGAAGGAGCACTCGAAGTGGGCCGAGTTCGTTGCAGTGGTTGCGCGGATCATGGGACCCATCAGCGAAGGCGGCGAACGATGAGCATGCTTGCAAAGCTAAAGCTTTTTTCGCCGAGCCGCCGCAGGGTCCTTGAGCAAGATATGCAAGAGGAACTCGATTCTCTTGCATCTCTCGCTGAGGCTGAAGGTGGTCGTGCGCACCTTGGAAATCTGACCCGAGCCGCTGAGGAGGGCAGGACTGTGTGGACTTTGGTTTGGCTCGATCAACTCGCCGCCGACGCCCGGTACTCGTGCCGGACCATGAGGAAGAACCCAATATTCACGCTGACCGCGGTATTGTCTCTTGCGCTCGGTATCGGGGCCAACACGGCGATCTTCAACCTGATACACGCTATTCTCCTGAAGCCTCTTGCTGTCCGCGATCCGGAGACGTTGGTCGTGCTGACCTCGCATTCCCGGAACGAGAAAATCGGGAACTTCGGCTATCAGGATTACAGGGCGCTTCGTGACGAGCAGACTGCCTTTGCGGGGATTATCGCCGCTTCACGACTGCGCCCGCTCGTGGCTGGGGTGGGCAACGACGGCGAGACCGTTCAAGGCAAGGTCGTTTCCAGTAACTACTTTTCGGTGCTCGGGGTTAGGCCCATGGTGGGCCGGCTTTTCGAAGATGGGCAGGAAGATCTGCAGATCGCCGTGATCAGCGAAGGTTGGTGGAGGCGTGCCTTCGGAGGGGCCACGAGCGCCGTCGGACAAGACATTGAGCTGGACGGTAAATCCTTTGAGATCGTCGGTATTGCTCCACCGGGTTTTGTGAGCGAGACGGCAGGCGAGGCCACCGATGTCTGGACTACCACAGCGTTGATGCCGGCAGAGATGCGAAAAGCAGCCGGCTTCACGTGGTTGAATCTGATGGGCAGATTGAAGCCCGGCGCGAATGTGCAGCAGGCGGACGCGAGTCTCCGGCCACGTATGCCGGAGATGCAGAACCGGTTCATTGAGCGGATCGACATCGAACCGGGCCGTTTCGGTGGCGCCGGAATCCGGAACACTGTCTCCGCGCCACTCACGGTGTTGATGGCGATTGTGGCCGTCGCTCTGCTCATGGCGTGCGCGAATTTGGCAGGGCTTCTGCTCGCACGAGCCGCCAGCCGCAAGCGGGAGATTGCGACGCGGCTTGCGATTGGTGCGAGCCGCGGGCGTCTGTTTCGGCAATTCATCACCGAAAGCGTATTGCTGGCGATGGTGGGCGGCTTTCTCGGCCTCGGTTTTGCAATTTGGGGCCAGAGAATGCTTCTGAAGCTGGTCACGGTTGCAGGAAGGACGATATCACTCGACCCGCGGCCTGACTTCGCCGTTCTGTCCTTCACAGTCCTGGTGTCGCTCGTGACGGGGATTCTTTTTGGACTGGGCCCTGCGGTCCAGGCTGTGCGCGAGACCGCTAGCGAGGCACTCAAGCTAGGCGCGTACGAGCGGGTGGGTGGTCGGAACCGGATTGGCCTTCGAGGTGGCCTGATCGCGTTTCAAATTGCGATTTCTATGCTGCTGTTGGTTGTGGGTGGCTTTTTCATTCGAACGCTGCAGAACCTCAAGTACCAGGATATGGGCGTGCGTGCAGGCAACGTGCTGTCGGTGGGGCTCGACAGCAGGCGGGGGGAGAGACTAGATTGGCCGAATGTGATCAAGGAACTGACGCGGCGCGTGGAGTCGATTCCCGGGGTTCAGTCGGCAAGCGGATCGCTTTGGGGGACACTGGCGAACGCGGGTGGCGTGACAGGCTTTCGATTTGAGGGCTATGTGGCTCGTGCGGGAGAGGAGCACCGCGCCGGCGCGAACTGGGTCACTCCGCAATACTTCGAGACAGTTGGAATACCGCTGCTGGAGGGCCGGGACTTCTCACCACGCGACGATGCGAATTCCCAGCGTGTCGCGATCATCAACGAAACGATGGCTCGGTATTATGCCGGGAGTAACACCGGGAGTAACAAGGCAGTGGGCCGGTATCTGGTGCACAACGCCCACGCCTATCAAATCATCGGCGTCGCGAGGGACGCCAAGTACAGCGACCTTCGCGAATCGGCGCGACGCTTCGTCTACTTCGCCGCCCTGCAGGGGAGCCAGGAGATCCGCTCGCTCGAGATCCATACCAGTGGTTCGCCGGCAGGTATCGCTCGCGACGTACGTCAGCTCGTAAGAGATGTGGAGCCGCGTCTTAGAGTCTTCGAGACCACCACGCTCGAACAGCGCATTGGCCAGAAGCTCGAGCGCGAAGTTCTCATCGCCAGCCTGGCTGGCTTCTTCGGTACGCTGACCCTTGTGCTGGTGGTCGTTGGAGTTTACGGCATGCTGTCCTACTCGGTTGCACGCAGAACCAAGGAAATTGGCATTCGGATTGCCCTCGGCGGGCGGCTTCCCGCCATAGCAGCCACCGTTCTGCAGGACTTATTGATTGCGGTTGTCATCGGCTTGACCTTCGGACTGGCGTTGGCGTTGCTGGCGGGACGCGTGCTGTCATCGATGCTGTTTGGATTGAAGTCAACCGATCCCGGGACGATGATCATGGCGGCCGGTATCCTGGGGCTCGCAATGGCGGCAGCCGGTTGTGTTCCAGTTCACCGAGCGTGCCGTGTAGCTCCGACGAGAGCTCTAAGACTGGAGTGAGCAGCAGAGACCGTCGGTTTACGGCAACGAAGCGACTTGCTCGCGACTAGTTGCGATGTTCCTCAAAACCCGGAGAACAGCGCGCACCCGAACGTGCATCTGACGCGCCACGGATGGACCTCGATCAACGGCGCAGTGTGAGTATCTGGCCAGGTCAGCAGGAATGCGTACCGTCTGGAAGCCGGTACTTCGGGATATCACGCACCCGTCCCCTAAACACCGCCCATTGATGCGACAACCTGTCAATCCGCCCGCAGTGATTCCATGGGGTTGGCCGATGAGGCTCGGTGGGCGGGAATGTAGCTCGCGAGTAGCGCTGCCGCGGAGACGATGGAGGCGGAGGCCACGTAGGTGGCCGGGTCCAGCGCCGACACGCCGAACAGAAGCGAAGAGACCCAGCGCGAGAGCACGATCGCCGCGGCCAATCCCAGGAGACCACCTGCGCACGCCAGAGAAAGCCCTCGGCGAAGAAACAGGTTGGTGACCTGACCTGGCCGAGCGCCGAGGGCGACACGAATACCGACCTCCCGTCGCCGCTGCGCGACCGCGTAGGCCAGGACGCCGTAGATTCCGATGATGGCCAATGCTAACGCCATTGTGCCCGCGATACCCAGCAGAACAAGCGTGAGTGACGTTCGGGCCATGGAGCGCCGGTACACGTCATTGAGCGTTCGCACCTGGGCCAGGGGCACGTTCGGGTTCACCGCGTGAATTGCTGCGCCGACCTCGCGGAGAAAAGGTTCCGTGTTTGTCCTACTGCTTCGGATGGCCAGCGTGAGGCCGCGGCGGATGGACGGCGGTCGATTGGGGCGCCACGGATCATGCACTCCGCTGCGGAAGTAGACGATTGCGGGAGCCGGTTTGTGTGCTCCGTCGTCATGCACGTCCTCGACGACACCTACCACTTCGAGCCACTTATCGCCCAGCATGCCCGGCCGAAGCCGCTTGCCGAGAGCGTTGCGCGGCTCGCCCCAATTTTCTCGAGCCATGCTGTTCGACACGATGGCGACCAGCCGGCGCTGCGACAGGTCTTCCCAGGTGAAATCCCGGCCGGCCAAAAACCGGGTGCCGAGCGCTGCAAACAGGCCAGGAGAAGCGTATTTGACGGTCCGGTTTGGGGGAAGCTGTCCCGGCACGAACCGATCTTGGACCGCGATCGGATTTCCGTTTCGATAGTCCATATCCATTGGCATGCCGTCGACGAAAGCAGCAGCCTCAACACCAGGCAGGCGAGAGACGTTCTCGACGATGGCGGCTTGCATGCGCGCCGCACGCTCGGGTTCGGGCACCTCCGTCTCCGAAATGGCGATGCGGACTGTTTGCACCCACTCGGGGTGAGTGAAGCCGGGGTGGACTCCTCGGAGGGCGACGGACGTGCGAACCAACAGTCCGCTCGCGACGAGCAAGACCAACGCGAGGGCGACCTGCGCCACCACGAGAAGATTCTGCGCTCGCAGTTGATCGGGGTTCATGCTTGCACCGCGAGCACTGCTGATCCTAGCAGGGATGCCACACTTGAGAACGGCAAGCAGGCCGAAGAGCAGACTTCCGACGGTGGCGGTTCCTATGCCGAACGCCAGCGTTGCCGTGTCAATTGAAACTTCCGCCAGCCGGGGAATGGTGGCGAGGTCCTGGGCCTTCAATACCTGCACCGCCCCGTAAGCAAGCGCCATTCCACAAGCCCCACCGAGGAGCCCCAGAGTCAGGCTTTCCACCATGAGTTCCCGGGCGATTCTGCTCCGGCCGGCTCCGAGCGCGGCCCGGATCGCAAACTCTTGCCTTCGTGCTTGGGAGCGCACCAGGACCAGATTGGCGACGTTGGCGCAGACGAGAAGGAACAACAAACTGAGTGCTCCCATGAGAACGCCGAGAACGGGGCCGATGTCGCCAGTGACATCCCGCTTGAGCGGGCGCAAGTTGGGTTTCAACTGAGCCTGCTCTGCGAAGGATCGAGCGGCCTCGGGGATGACCTGCTTCAAGATACGCGCCGAGTCCTGATTCGCAAGCTCGATAGTGACGCCCGGTTTGAGCCTTGCGAGGCCCGACCACCAGAACGGCTCGAAGGGCAGGTTCGCCTTCGCGAAGCGTTGAGGCAACAAGACGTCGGGCGAGAGATCGAGAAACCGAAAGCCTTGCGGCATTACGCCGATCACCTGGTGAGGAACGAGGTCAATGATGACGGTGCGTCCGTGCACTTGCGGGTTGCCGCCGAAACGCCGGATCCAATACGGGTGGGAAAGAAGGACAGTATGCCCCGTAGCGGATTCGTCGCCTTCGTCAGAGAACGGCCGGCCTATGAAGGGCGTCACACCGAGGGTGGGCAGGACCTCCGGCGTCATCGTGACGGTCTTAATCTGCTCGGGTTCGCCTACACCGGTTACGGTCGCCGTGCCCGACACCCAAACACCGAAGTTCTGGAAGGCATCGGAGCGCTCCTTCAACCCGGCATAGATCGAGGGTCCGAGTCCCATGTCGGAGAATGTTTGGCCTTGGATGGTGCCTGAGTTGAAGACGCCCACGAGCGACTCCGCGTCCGGATATGGCAGTGGACGGATGAGTACCGCATGAACGACACTGAAGATCGCCACATTCGCGCCGATGCCCAGGGCGAGCGAGAGAATTGCGGCGGCGCTGAAGCCAGGGTTCAAGCGAATCATGCGCAGCGCGTGGCGCGCATCGCGCAGCAGTTGTTCCAGGAATAGCAGCGTGTTCATTTGGTAGACTTCCTCGCGGATCAAGAGGGGATTCCCGAGTTTCTTGCGGGCGGCGTCTCTGGCAGCCGCCGGCTCCATCCCGCGCGCGACGGACTCCTCTGCCGTGACGTCGATGTAGAATTCCAGTTCCTCGCGCTGCTCGGCATCCGCCTCGCCGCGATGGAAGAAGCGCCGCCAGTTCATGACGACTGCCCCTCGCGGGCGGGATGCAGGATGCGGCTGATTGCTTTCACCAATAGCTCCCAGCGTGACGTTTGCGCCGCGAGCTGCTTTTTGCCTTCCGGCGTGAGCCGATAGTATCGAGCCTTCCGATTGTTCTCAGAGGTGCCCCAGAATGAGGCGATCCAGCCCCGATTTTCGAGCCGGCGCAAGGCGGGATAGAGCGAGCCGTGCTCGACTTGGAGCACCTCCTCCGACCCTCTCTCGATGGCATGGGCGATGGTTTGTCCGTGGGCCGGGCCAAGGACCAACGTCTGGAGAATCAGGAGGTCGAGGGTCCCTTGGAGCATTTCGGACTGTAAGGGAGAAGCGCGTCTGGGCATATGACTCCTGTCGATGATCGACTAGTGCTCACTGACTATTGTACGAGCAATCTGCCTACATGTTCCTGCTTTTTGGCAGATCATCAACACAACGACGGCCAGAACGCGGGCGGTCGCGGACAACCGTTCAGCGAATGTCGCCTGTTCGCGGTTGCCCGCGTCCGCTGTTTATCAACAGGTCGTGCAAAGGAATGCGCGTTGCCCGGTGTCAAGGCCCAGCTTGAGGCGCGGCAACTGGCGGTGTGCCATGCGAGCTTCCGGCGAGTCTGGAGCTGCGTGGATCACGCCTTCGTAATACCGGATCGCCATCTGGCGTGCTTTGTCCGCCTGTGGCAGATAGCGACTGCGCATGGGACTGAACTGCTCATAGGCCCTGTCGATCGGTTGAGCATTACTCGCCGACCACCACGTCTCATAGGCGAGCGCCAGCGTGAACATCAGTTCCTTGCGGCGGGCAGTATCCGGATGCGCCGCGAGATAGGCTTCGCCTTTTTCCACAACGGCGCCGAACTGATCCACTGGTTGACATCCGAAATACCCTCTCCAATCTATGCCGCGAGCGAGCATGCGTACGAACGCGATCTCTCCCCACTCGGTATCGGGAACCTCAGCGGCAGCACGGCGCAACAGGTCCATGTTGTAGCTGAGGCCGCCATCCCACATCCGGGACCGCAGCGTAACACCATACTGCTTAAACTGTCGGCGCGCTGTGGCGGCTTCCGGAACTTCGCCGCGCTCGTCTACGAGCAGGTCAGCGAGCCGTTCGACGAGTTCGTCCGCCGCGACCAGAAGCAACGCTTTCCGTTCCGGATCTACCAACTTCACTTGTTGCAACAACCGAAGCGCCGCTTGACGAGTCGCAACCTCGCGCTTCACGCGGTCTCCGACCGGATACGCCGGCCGTTTCATCAATTCCGCGTATTCCGAGAGCTCGCGCCGGAGCCCGTCATGACCCAGGTGCGCGCCATGGATGTACTGCTGCAACCCGATCTGGCGCTCCAGTTCTTCGTCCTCCTGAATGAGCGTGAAGCGCCCACGCTCGATGACGGCAAGCTGTGGGCCACCGATCAGCTCGCCGTAGAGTGGCTTGTGTGACTGTCGATGGAGGATGATCTCAGATGGTGCAATCGACCATCGTTGTCCGGCACGTTCAGGCGGATGGAGCCACGCGCCTGTGTGAGGCAGTCCAAACGGGCGAATGGGCTGGCCGTACGCACGGCGAAGCCGCTGCTCGATCGCGAGAAACACGTCATCCGACGATTCGGTAGCGGCTGGCAGCAGCGACAGATGGAGATACTGCAGGGTCACAGTCCCGTTCGGTGTGGCGTAGTAGTACTCGGTCCGCTGAATGCCCCGCAGTGGCCGGATGCAGGCAAAACTCCACTGCCCGATTGCCCTTATCGGAGTATTCCCGGCTGCGACAAACGGCGAACAACCCACTCCGCTTTGGTACACCCGACCCCAAGGTGCGGATGCGGCTTGGCGTACGGTTTCCTGCGCAATCAGGTCCGTGGAGGATTCAGCAAATACCGGAACGGCAATTGCATGCAAGCACGTGCCGAGAAGAGCAAGGACGCGGCTGGTTGCCCTGGCGAGAATCGCCTCGGCTTCCGACGGGAGAGTGGGGGACAGCGTTCCTTGTCCCATCGCTTTGGGCCTGCCGAGACAATGCTATCGCAATCGAAGCAGGCGCAACCAAACGAAGCACCCTGGGGGCCGATTCCCGGCAAACCACTGCTTTCGCGATCCACGCGACGGTGGCGGCATTGAGGTTGACGGTCGTTCGTGTTGGAAACCGGCTCACGGCGGAGCAGGGCAAGCCGGCAATCTGGCGAGCGCCATTCAGCCGGTTCCTTTGGGTCACACGACCTACTCTAGCCGAACACGTGAAAGGTGCGCCCATTGCGACATATCTGTCACGATGACCTTGTCGCCCGGCATCAAGCCATCGAGCACTTGGATCAGAGGACCGGACATTTCGCCGTATCGCACTGTAGCGCGGCGGGCATGCGAGGCGTCTTCGACGACAAAGATCGTAGCAGTGCTATTGGGTCTCGAGCCCGCCGGCCGGCCGAAGAACACAACGTCCTTGAGTTCGCGACTCACGATAAGTGCTCCGACCTTAACGCCGA
This sequence comes from Bryobacteraceae bacterium, assembly GCA_031969915.1. Classification (GTDB taxonomy): domain Bacteria; phylum Acidobacteriota; class Terriglobia; order Bryobacterales; family Bryobacteraceae; genus DALYJJ01. The sequence goes on from DALYJJ010000061.1 coordinate 30,096, forward strand.
TCACGGCGCCCTCCGGGAGTGGGTCCAACAACTCGACCTCACAGTAGCCGGCCGCCCTCCCTCCGATCACCTTTCCGGACACCGCCCTTGGATTCTCACCAACAACCACTCTGGCAGGGCGTCCGTCCTCACATTTCCCATCGGTTTTGTCGAACGCTAGAACTGCCCGTGCGGGTTGTTGTGAAATCAGTTTGCCCGTTGCCGAAGCGAAGATGGGCATCGCTCCACGTTCAATAGTGTGTACGGAGATCGTGTCCTTCCTGACGACATCATCGCCGCTCTGCGCCCCCGACAAAACGAATGCGCCCAGGCTGGCAAGAAGCAATAGCTTTCGTTTCACGTTAAGAACAACAGGCAATAGCGCGGCCACATCTACTGACAAGAAAACACGGCAGTGCATGCACTGCCTAGTGTCCGGAACCGGGACTTTGCGCTCCAAATTCAGGACAGGAAGCGACAACCTGTCAATCTGCCCGCAGCGATTCCATGGGGTTCGCCGACCAGGCTCGGTGGGCGGGATGTAGCTCGCGAGTAGCGCTGCCGCGGAGACGATTCGAGGCGGACGGCACGTAAGCGCTGCCGCCGATTCCCACCAAACCCAACTAGGGCACCGCGGCGCGCTGCAGGGCTTCCGTTAAGTCCTGGGTAGAGAGCAACTTCAGGAGGAGCAGGTCAGAGGGCTGCAAGCTTACCAGCGGCGCGGCCGGCAGATCGTCGTCGCTCTGAGCAATGTACTTCCGGATCAGCGCCCGCAGCTCCACGACGGAGACACCGAGGACTTCGGCCGCTTCCGTTTCAGAGTAATGAGTCTTCATTTGGTTCAACGAGATCATACCGGTTCACGCCGCTATCTCAAGGAGACAGTCTGATTGTAGAGGCGAGCGGGGGGCGCATAGAATCGGGCGGACCGCTTATTCCCAGGCGCGGTTTGCCGTTGTTTTTCCAAGGGAATCCTGACGGCGTACTAGAGTACACTCGGGTTGGGAGAGCGAAACATGCCAGACTCCAAAGATCACCCTGCGAACGTGCGGCCGCGGACTGCGGTTTTGACGGCGGGGTTCGACCCCAGCCTCTCCGTCGGTTCGGCGCGGCCGGCGGTGTTCCGCAGTTCCACCTACGTCTTCTCGAGCCCGGAAGCGGCGGAGCGGGCCTTCGACATTATCGGCGGGCGTGCGGCGCCGGAGCCGGGAGAAAGCGTCGATCTGATTTATTCGCGCTTCAACCATCCCAACGCGGAGATTCTGGAGGACCAGATCGTTCCCCTGGAGCAGGGAGCCGAAGGGGCGGCCGTGTTCAACTCCGGCATGGCGGCGATCATGACCGCGCTGCTGGCGTTCACCAAGCCGGGCGACACGGTGGTGTACAGCGTTCCGATCTACGGCGGCACGCAGCACTTTGTGGAGGACTTCCTGGCGCCCTGGGGGGTGAAGGGTGTGCCGGCCCGAGCCGGACGCGGCGACGAACTGGACCGGGCGATTCTCGACTCTGAGAACGTCGCGGTGGTGCTGCTGGAAACACCCGCCAATCCCACGTTGGTGATGACGGATCTGCTTCGCGCGGCGGCGACCATGGGCCGCCGGCCCGGTCCGCGGCCGGTGATGATGGTGGACAACACGTTTCTGGGCCCCACGTTCCAGCATCCGCTGACGCTGGGCGCGGACATCGTTCTCTATTCGGCCACCAAGTATCTGAGCGGTTTCAGCGACATGATCGCGGGTGTGGCGCTGGCGAGGGACCGCGAGCTGATCCGGCGGATGAAGGCCAAGCGCGGGCTGTTCGGCAACATTTTGCAGCCTGACGAGTGCTGGATGCTGGACACGCGGCTGCCCACGGTGGCGCTGCGCATGAACCGATCGAGCAAGAACGCGCAGCGCATTGCGGAGACCCTGCGCGAGCACCCGCAGGTGGCGAGGGTCTTTTACCCGACGTTGTTCGACGACCCGGAGCAGAAGCGCATCTACGAATCCCAGTGCGACTTCCCGGGGGGCATCATCTCGCTCGATCTGAAGGGCGGCAAGGCGGCGGCGTTCGAGTTTCTTCGCCATGTGAAGATCGCGCGCACGGCGGTGTCGCTGGGGGGCGTGGAGACGCTGGTTTGCCATCCGAAGAGCACGACGCATTCCGGCTTCAGCGAGCAGGAATTCGAGATCGCCGGCGTGACGGATGGGCTGATCCGGATTTCCGTGGGGATTGAAGACTGGCGGGATCTGCTGGTCGATTTCCAGACGGCGCTGGATGCGGTGGGCGCGCTGGAGCCGGTGGCAGCGCTCTGAAAACGAAACGGCCGGGGATCGCTCCCCGGCCTTACGGTTTCTTCGAACGAAGCGCTTAGTTAGCCGCGCTTCACGGGCGCGGCCGCGGCGGGCTTGGCCGGCTCGGCGGGCGTGCGGCCCATTTTCTCGATCTCATTGAAGTAGACGCGCCGCTGCTCGTCCATGGCGAGGTTCGAGAGGATCACGGCGATGGAGTCCTGCATGCCGACCTCGAGGTTTGCACGGGGCGTGCGCACGGCCTTGACGTCCTCGAAGAAGCTGGCCAACTGGGTATCCACGGGGTTGACGTCCTCTTCGGGAACCATGATGCCCTTGGCGTAGAGCCAGCGGCGGGCGAACTTCATTTCCTTCTCGATGAAGCTCTCCTTGCCGCTCATCAGGTCGCGGTCGAGGAGGATGGGCAGGGACTGGCCGGGCTTGGCGGCCTTCATGGTGGCGCCCGCGACCCATTTTTCGTCCTTTTTCTTCTTCTCGTCGACCTTGGGCGGATTCGGTTCCTGGAACCAGATGCCGGTGGGGAGCGCTTCGTCGAAGCCGACGGTGATGTGGATGGCGCCCTGGGTGCCCATGATCATCTCTCCCATTTCGTTGCGCTGGCCGTTGAGCAGCGGCAGGTGGGAACAGGTCGGGATGGACGTGTAGACCATGCGGCGGCCCTTCGGATAGCGGTAGACGAGCTGGATCTGATCGTAGACGTCGCGGCCGTCCTTGGAGAAATCGAGCGAACCGTCGCCGATCACGGATTCGGGGGTCATGCCGAGCATCCAATCGGCGATGTCGATCTGGTGGGAGGCGAGCTCGGCGACGAGGCCGCCGGAGAATTCGCGGAAGAGGCGCCAGTTGGCGAGCTTCGGCTGGTCGGGCTTCATCTTCCAGCCGGGGTTGCGGTGCCATTGGGCGTGGACGTGGGTGACGTCGCCGAGCAGGCCTTTCTCGATCATCTGCCGCGCCGCCTGGTACATCTTGCTGTAGCGGCGCTGGAGGCCCACCTGGAGGATCTGCTTGGGGCGCTCGTGGCTCAACTGCCGGAGGGCGTGGACTTCTTCGGGCCTGAAGACGAGGCTCTTTTCGCAGAAGACGTGTTTGCCGGCGAGGAGCACGTCCTTGGTGACGCGGAAGTGCTCGAACAGCGGCGTGACGACGAACACGGCGTCGATGTCCTTCTGGGACAGGAGTTCGCGGTAGTCCTTGTACTTTCTGGGATTCGTGCCGATGGTTTCGGCGCCGCGTCCGAGCGCGGTGTCGTTGATGTCGCAGATGGCGATGCAGCGCCCGTTGTCGATGCCCTTGAGGTGCTTGAGCAGGTAGGAGCCGCGGCTGCCCGTTCCAACCATGCCGTACTGCACCTGGTCATTCGCAGCCTTCACCTTCTGAATGAACGGTGCGCCCTGAAGCTGGGAGGCGGCGGCGGCGACGGTGGCGGCGCCAGCGATTTTCACAACGTCTCGACGGGTGAGGTCGTTGCTCTCGGCCACGTTCTTATCGGACATAGGCGAATCCTCGGATGGGGGAGATCTGGCTTTGATTTTGCCATCCCAAGTCTATCGTGGTTCGGAAGGGGTGTGCAATGAAGGAGCGGGGGGCGGAGGGGCCCTAGGCCGCCAGCTCCGCACGGCGGCAGGTGAACTTGAGGGCCTCCGGCCCGGCGTCGGCCTTGACGCGCGAGGTGGGTTCCACGCGGCCGGCGGCGACGAGCGCGGCGAGGGG
>DALYJJ010000062.1:0-17096 GCA_031969915.1 Bryobacteraceae bacterium
TGAACCGGACAACTCACGTGCTAATCGGACCGGACAACTCACATGCTAGCGACAGCTAGGGAACCTCCGATTGCAACGATCCGCACTTGCTGACATAATGAGGCGAATTTCCCGCGCTCGCGATCTTTTTGTTGGGGATTTCGCTTACGTCGACCGGCACGCAACAGGAAATGAGGAGGGTTCCGGGCGCTCTATGAGTGCACCGGCCCCGGCGCGATCGGAACAGGCGAACACGAACGGAGCGGCCGAAGGCGCCACCGGCGTGTGGGACGAGTTGTTACTCGATCTTGGCCTGTCCATCCGGCTTTTACGCGGCGCGCCCCTCTATACGCTTTCCGTCTGCCTCACCATCGCTCTCGGAATCGCCGCCACAACCACAATATTCAGCGTCGTCAACGCCATCCTTCTGCGGCCCCTTCCCTATCCGAACGTCGATCGCGTGGTGATGATCTTTGAGCGCGACGTGGCGAAAGGGTTGGAAGCGGAGCGCGTCTCGCCGGCCAACTTCGCCGACTGGCGGTCGCAGAACACCGTCTTCGAACTGATGTCCTACTCCCCGCTCTGGGCCGGCTCTCGCTCCTTCAACGTCCGAGGCGAGGAAGGCAACGAACGGGTTCCCGCGGCGGTTGTGTCCTCGGAGTTGTTCCCGATTCTCGGCGTGGCGCCGCAGATCGGAAGAGCGTTTACGGCCCAGGACGATCTGCCCGACAAAGAACTCCTGGTCATCCTCAGCGACCGCTACTGGCGGCGTCGCTTCGGCGGCGATCCGAAGGTGATCGGGCAGACACTCACTCTCGACAACCTCGGGATCATCGAGTGCAAGATCGCCGGCGTGATGCCCGCTGGCTTTCACTATCCGGGCAACTCCGACTTGTGGCTGAGCGGTTCAGCGACGCCCGCCCCCGCGCCGAACCAGAGCGACCGCTGGTCGGGCGGCGCGCGCTTCGAAGTGGCCGCACGGCTCAAGCCGGGCGTCTCGCTCGCGGAGGCGCAGTCCCAGATGACGGCCATCTCGGCCCGTATCGCGCAACAGTATCCGGGCCGCGTGAATCCCGAAGCGAGCGTTGTGCCGCTCTCCGAGCACGTGCTGGGTTCGCTCCGCGCCCCGCTGTTGACGTTGCTCGGCGCGGTGGGGTTCGTTCTGTTGATCGGTTGCGTGAACGCCGCGAACCTGATGCTCTCGCGCGCCGCGGCGCGGCGTAAAGAGATGGCCATCCGCAGCGCGTTGGGCGCCAGCGGCGGCCGCCTGGTCCGGCAACTGCTGACGGAGAGCGTGCTGGTCTCGGTGTGCGCCGGCGCGCTGGGAGCCGCCGCCGCCTGGCTGGCCCTCAAATCTCCCGGCTTACTGCAACTGGGCGCGTTGCCGCGCTCCGGGGAGATCGCCCCCGACCTCACCGTGCTGGGCACCGCGCTTGCCCTGTCCGTTCTCAGCGGAGTCCTCTTCGGGCTCGCGCCCGCGCTGGAGAGCCGGAACGTCTCGCTCACCGCGGTTCTCCGCCAGGGCGGACGTACGTCGCAGGGCGGCGGAGGCGGCTCGCTCCGGCACGGTCTGGTGATCGCGGAGGTGGCGTTGGCGCTCGTGCTGCTCGCCGGCGCGGGATTGCTTTTGCGCAGCTTCCTCAAACTCACCGCGGTGGAGCCGGGCTTCCAGGTCGCCAATTCTCTGGTGGTCACCCTGGATATGTCGAGCAGCGTCTTCGGACCGCAGAACAGGCAGCAGGCGTTCTTCCAGGGCCTGTTGGAACGGGTTCGCGCGCTGCCCGGTGTACGTTCCGCCGGCGGCGTCACCGTGGCCCCGATGAGCGACCGCATCGGGCACTCCGATTCGTTTCAAATCGAAGGCCGCCCGCCGCTCGCTTCGAACGCTCTACCGACGGCCACCAGTTACGGCATCACTCCAGGCTACTTTCAGGCGATCGCCGTTCCCTTGCGCACCGGCCGGTTCTTCGCGGAGACCGACCGCCGCGAAGCCCCTTACGTGGTCATGATCAACGAAGCCGCCGCGCGCCGCTACTGGCCGGGCGAGAACCCGATCGGCCGCCGCATTGTCTTCGGCTCGCGAGAAGGGACCGACAAGCTGCCGGGCACCGCGGAGCCCCGCTGGCGGCAGGTGGTGGGCGTTGCCGGCGACATACATGCGGCGGGACTCCAGGCTGCTCCCCGGCCCGAGGTGTACGTTCCCTACTGGCAGCAGGCCTGGCGCACGGCCGATCTGATCGTCCGCGCCGACACCGATCCGCGCGCCCTCCAGCGTGCGATTCAGGGGGAAGTGTCCGCCTTGAACAAGAACGTTGTGGTGGAGCGCGTACGCACGATGGAGGACGTCGTGGCCGCTTCCATCGCGCAGCCGCGCCTGCAAGCCGTCCTGCTCAGCGTGTTCGCGGCGGCGGCGCTGCTGCTGGCGGCGGTGGGTATCTTCGGCGTGATGTCCTACACCACGGCCCAACGCCGCAATGAGATGGCTTTGCGCATGGCGCTGGGAGCGAAGCCCGCGCAGATCGCCGGCCTGGTTCTTGGGCAGACGCTCGCTCTTACCGGCCTCGGCGTGATGATTGGCCTGGCGGGCGCGGCCTCACTGAAGCGTGTGCTGGAGACGCTGGTTTTCGGTATCCCGGCGCTTGACCCGCTGACCCTGGGCGCGGTCTCGCTGCTCCTGGCCGCGGTGGCCGTAGCGGCCAGCCTCGCCCCCGCGCTTCGCGCCGCGCGCGTCGATCCCATGGAGACCCTGCGGTGCGAGTAGCCCGGCCCGGCTAGGACGCCCGCGCCCCGTCCGGCACGGGCGACTCCGGCACGGCCAGCACGGGCCGGATCCCGTCGCTGTAGCCGATGTCGAACAGCATTCCTTCGCTCGTCACGCCGCGCATGGTCCGCGGCTCCAGGTTCACCACGAACAGCGCCTGCCGTCCCACGATTTCCTGCGGGTTCTCGCGCTCCTGCCGGATACCGGCGACGATCGTCCGCTCGTGATCGCCGAACGACACGCGGAGTTGCATGAGCTTGTCGGAGCCCCGCACCTCGGCAGCGGAAAGAATCGTCCCCACGCGAACGTCGATCTGCTCCAGCACGGAGATCGCGATTGCGGGCTTCACCGGCGCGGGCGTCATCATGCCACCGCCGCGGCGACGATCTCGCCGGCCTCCTCTAGAATCGCCTGCAGGTGGTCCTCGCCTTGGAAGCTCTCGGCGTAAACCTTGTAGATGTTCTCGGTGCCTGAAGGGCGCGCCGCGAACCAACCGTTTGCCGCCACCACCTTCAACCCTCCGATCGGTGCGCCGTTGGCAGGTGCGGTGGTGAGCTTGCGTTCAATCGCCTCGCCCGCCAGCGTGCCTGCGCGCACCGCTTCGGGCGCGAGCTTCTTCAGCTTGTTCTTCACCTCCGGCGACGCCGGGCGGTCGATGCGGCGGTAGTACGGCCGGCCGAATCGCGCGGCCAGGTCCTCGAAGTGCTGCGACGGCGTCTTGCCCGTTACGGCCGTGATTTCCGCAGCCAGCAGGTCGAGAAGGATTCCATCCTTGTCCGTGGTCCAAACCGTTCCGTCCCGCCGCAGAAAGCTCGCCCCCGCACTCTCCTCGCCGCCGAAGCCGTAGCCGCCGTCGAGCAGGCCCGGTACGAACCACTTGAAACCCACGGGGACTTCGGCGAGCGTCCGGCCCAGGCTCGCCACCACCCGGTCGATGATCGACGAGGAAACCAGCGTCTTGCCGGCGGCGGCCCGAGCCGGCCACCCGGCGCGATGCGTGAACAGGTACCAGATGGCGACCGCCAGGTAGTGGTTGGGGTTCATCAGGCCGTCCGGCGTGACGATGCCGTGGCGGTCGGAATCCGGGTCGTTCCCGAAGGACAAATCGTAGTCGTCCTTGAGGCGCAGCAGGTTCGCCATTGCATAGGGGCTGGAACAATCCATGCGGATCTTGCCGTCGTGGTCCAGAGTCATGAACGAGAACTGCGGATCCACGCGATCGTTCACCACTGTCAGATTGAGCTTGTAGCGCTCGGCGATGGGCGCCCAGTAGGGGAGCGACGCTCCGCCCAGCGGATCGGCCCCCAGGCGCAGCCCGGCCGCGCGCACCGCCTCCAGGTCCACAGCTTCGGCGAGATCTTCCACGTAGGGCGTGATGAAATCCGTTTCGTGCGTGGAGTCCGCGGCCAGCGCCCGCTCATAGGGAATCCGCCGAACCCCCTGATTTCGTGCGCGCAGCAAATCGTTCGCCCGGTCTTCCACCCACTGCGTCACGGCCGTGTCGGCCGGCCCACCGTGCGTCTCGTTGTACTTGAAGCCGCCGTCGGAGGGCGGATTGTGGGAGGGCGTGATGACGATGCCGTCGGCCAGGTGGTCCGCGGCTGCGCGGGTGCGGTTGTACTCCAGGATCGCGCGCGAGATCACCGGCGTCGGCGTCACGCCGCCTCCTTCCTGAATCGCCACGTTGACGCCGTTGGCGGCGAGCACTTCGAGCGCGGTGCGCTGCGCGGGCGCCGAAAGCGCGTGGGTGTCGACGCCCATCAGCAGGGGGCCGTCGATGCCTTGGGCCGCCCGGTACTCGCAAATCGCCTGGGTGATCGCCGCGATGTGGGCTTCGGTGAAGGAGCCGTCCGACGACGTGCCGCGGTGGCCGCTGGTGCCGAAGGCGACCCTCTGGTGCGGGTCCTCCGGATCGGGCGTCCGGTCATAATAGCCGGCGATCAGGCGGGCTGTATCGATGAGGGACTCCGCGGGCGCAGGCCGCCCCGCCAGCGGATGGAGATTCGCCATGCTCTCGATTCTCGTATATGGACGCCGCCCCATGGTAGCGTCAGAAGAAGCCATGTTGAATCCGACTATCTTCCGTGAGTACGACATACGAGGGATTGCTGACGTAGATCTGCCGAGCGACGGTGTGCGCGGGCTCGGGCAGGCGATGGGAACGTATCTGCGCCGTAACGGGGGCCCCAACGTGTGCCTGGGCCGCGACACGCGCGAGAGTTCGCCCCGGCTGCGCGACGCCATTGCGCACGGCCTCCAGGCCGCCGGCTGCCAGGTCACCGATATCGGAGTGGTCCCCACGCCGGTGCTCTACTACGCGGTGCGCCACCTCGGCGCCGCGGGCGGAGTAATGATCACCGGCAGCCACAATCCCGCGGACTATAACGGGTTCAAGACCGTCTGCGGCGCCTCCACCATCTACGGCGCAGCGATTCAGGAACTGCTGCGCATCCTGCAGACGGGGGACTTCGAAACCGGCGCCGGGTCGCTCCACATGTTCGACGCCGTGACGCCCTATGTGGACGAGATCGCCAGGCAGTTCTCGTTCCCGCGCCGCATTAAGGTGGTGGCGGACGGCGGCAACGGCGTCGCCGGACCGCCGATGGAGAAACTGCTGGCCAGGCTCAACGTCGACGCGGTGCCGCTCTTCTTCGACATGGACGGCAAGTTCCCGAACCATCATCCGGACCCGACCGAGGAGAAGAATCTCGTCGATCTGAAGAATGCCGTGGCCGAACACCAGGCCGACCTGGGAATCGCTTTCGACGGCGACGCCGACCGGCTCGGCGCCATCGACGAGCAAGGCCACGTCGTCTGGGGGGACATGCTGATGCTCATCTTCGGCCGCGAGATCCTCACCCGCAAGCCGGGTGCGACCTTTATCGGCGAGGTGAAGTGCTCCCAGGTGATGTACGACGAGTTGGAGCGTCTGGGCGGCAAGCCGATCATGTACAAGACCGGCCACTCGCTGATCAAGGCGAAGATGAAGGAAGAGCACGCCGAACTGGCCGGCGAGATGAGTGGACACATGTTCTTCGCCGATCGGTACTACGGCTACGACGATGCCCTGTACGCCGCCTGCCGCCTGATGGAGATCGTTTCGAACTCGGGCCGTCCGCTGTCGGCTCAACTCGCCGGCGTGCCGCGCATGGTGGTGACCCCCGAGTTGCGCGTGGATTGTCCCGACCATGCGAAGTTCGGGGTGGTGCGGCAGGTGCTCGAACACTTCCGCGGCCGCCGCAAGGTGGTGGAAGTGGACGGCGCGCGCGTGCTCTTCGAGAAGGGCTGGGGTCTGGTGCGGGCGTCCAACACGCAGCCCGTCCTGGTGATGCGCTTCGAAGCGGAGACACCCGAACTGCTCGATGAATACCGCCGCGAAGTGGAAGCCGCGCTGCCCGCCATCCCATAGCCGGCGTTCCGCTGAGGAAAAAAAGCGAAGGCCGGTCTCCGAGATCCGGCCTTCGTCCATCGAGAATCAGACTTGATCGACTCACGCGGAAGAGGCTCATCCTCCGCTGCACGAACAGAATTGCAGCTTTCCAGAGAGAAAGGTAGCCGGGTTCGTACTGGACCGGTACTAATTCTTGACGCCCACGCCCTCGGTCCGTCCCGCCAGCGGCTTCACGATGCCGGTTCCGCAGACGCCCACCCCGATGTTCAGGAGCGCGTTCATCAGGTTGTACAACACCGCGTAGACCATCTGTTCGGTGACCGGCTGCTTCCCGGGCAGCCGGAAGTTCACCGGCAGCTCCTTCGCGACCTGGATGCGAACAGAGTTGGGTAGTGGCTGGCCAGCGCGGTCCCGCAGGTTGGCGATCGCGATGGGTGTCTGCAACACGGCCCCCGTGCGCCCGTCCACGTAGAACTGGCAGCGCGAAAACCATCCCAGGTTGCCGGGGTCCGAGGCGTCGAACAGCAACAGCGGCGCCTGCCGCCCGGTGGCCGCCAACTCGAGCACCAAGGCGCGCTTGCCGTCGTCGAGTTTGAACTCAAATCCCGCTTGTTTGGCGATATTCCCGATGAACTCGGGATCCAGCTCAAGCAATAGGAATCGGTGCTGCCCCGCCTGAAGAACCTGCATTGCACTTATTTTACCGAGCTTCGTTCCCCGAGTGCGCGGGCATAGGCGGTGAGCGTCGCCTCGTCGAAGAGCACGAACACCACTTCTTCGATCGATGTCGCCCCCTCCTGCTCCTCCAGGTAGGACGCCACGGCGCCGACCGCCACCTCCGCCGCCTGCTCCGCCGGATACCCGTAGATGCCCGTACTGATGCTCGGGAAGCTCAGCGAGCGCACGTGCCGCTCCTCGCCCAGGCGCAGACAGGCGCGGTAGCAGGAGGCCAGGGCCGCCGGCTCGCCCTGGCCGCCGTCGTGCCAAACCGGCCCCACAGCGTGAAAAACGAACCTCGCAGGAAGGGCGCCGGCAGTCGTGGCGACGGCCTGGCCGGTGGGCAGTCCGCCCTTCGGCCGGACGGCGTCCAGGTCGTGCATGATGGCCGGTCCGCCGGCCCGGTGAATCGCGCCGTCCACGCCGCCGCCCCCCCTCAGGGCGGAGTTGGCGGCGTTCGCCATTGCGTCCACGGGGACCTTTGTGATGTCGCCCATCATCAGACGGAGCGTGGAGCGGCCGAACCGGCGAGCCTGTCCGTTCATTTCAGCACCTACGATAGCGCGCCGCTCCGAAAGGTGACATCCTGGGATTTCCTATGCGCATCCTTTCGTGCTTCGTGTGCGTAACCTCCTTGTTTGCGTGGGGGCCGGAGGGGCATCAGACCGTCTCGCGCCTCGCCGAAAAGCGTTTGAACCCGAAGGCCAGGGCCATGGTCTCCGAGATCCTCGGGCCATCGCAGACCCTCGTCACAGTGGCGGTTTGGGCCGACGAGGTCCGGCGCGACCGCCGCGAGAGCGGTCCCTGGCATTACATCAACATCCCGATCGACGCCAAGCGGGGTACAACCGCGGCGTTCTGCCCACCCGAGGGGTGCGTGGTTCGCAAGGTGACCGAACTGGTCGCCGCGCTCAAGGGCGGATCACTTGCCGGAGGAGAACGCGAGGAGGCGCTGAAGTATTTGGTCCACTTCGTGCAGGACATGCATCAACCGTTACATTGTGGAGATCGCCGCGACCGCGGCGGTAATGACGTCAAGGTGAAGTATTTTGGGCGCGACACCAACCTGCACGCCGTTTGGGACAGCGGGATTCTTTTCCAGCTCAAGCAGGATTCAGAGACGTTGGCCGCGCGGCTCGACGCCGCCACCGGGGCCGGTGACCGTAAGGCCTGGGCGAAGGGGAGCGTCGAGGATTGGGCCTGGGAGGCTCAAAAGGAATCGCGGAAGGTGGCCTACGGCCGCCTGCCGAAAGGCGCGACTGAGCTCGGAGACGAGTATCAGAAGCGCACCGTTCGGACAGTGGAACGGCAACTGGCCAAGGGCGGCGTGCGTCTGGCGGCCATTCTGAACGAGATTTGGAAGTAAATGGGGGCGGTGAAGGAAGTGCCGAGGCTGTGGGTGTACGGATGTTAAATGACACAATATGGAAACCCATAGGCCCTATCTCGTGTTTCTGGTTCATGCTACAATTCCTGGAAGGGCAATCATCGGTGTGCTCTTCCATCTGTTGCAACTCCGGTAGGAGTTGAAACGTCTATGAAGGGCGGGAGGCTGACCTCCCGGGCGAGAGGATAAGGATCAGGTTCATCAAATGTCCGCTGAGCAATACCAACCGAACGATCCTGTGAGGGCGGCCGAAAACCCAGACTCGCACTTGGCGCGGTTGCTCGCAGCCGAGAATTCAACCCCGTGGTACGTCTCCCTGGTGGAAAACATCAAGGAGATGATCAATCCTCCCAAGCTGCCGCCTCTCGAGGTCACCTCGAAGCCGGTTGCCGTCAAGGATATCTGGTCGCGGGATACCAAGCGCGCCGGCCGCGCCGGAGTCACGTCGTTCGCGATTCACGTCACCGGGCTGGTTCTTCTGGTCGCGTTGGCGTCGTCGAAGCAGGTGCAGCAGGTAGCCAAGGAGTCCGTGAAGATCTTTGCGCCCGACCTGGCGCCCTGGCAGCCCGAGATGCAGGTGAAGAAGCAGACCATGGGCGGTGGCGGCGGAGGCGGCGACCGTTCTCCGACGCCGGCCAGCAAAGGCCGCGCGCCGAAGTTCGCGCCTCGCCAGTTTACGCCTCCGATGGCCGTGGTCAACGCTCCCGATCCGAAGCTGATCATGGAACCGACGCTTATCGGCCCGCCTGAGGTGCGGCCGCCGAACGTGCAGATGACGCAATACGGCGATCCCTTCGGCAAGGTTGGTCTTCCGTCGAACGGTACGGGCTCGGGCGGCGGTATCGGTTCAGGCTCCGGCGGCGGTATCGGCTCCGGCCGCGGCGGCGGTCTCGGCCCCGGCGAGGGCGGCGGATTCGGCGGCGGTGTTTATCGGATCGGCGGCGGCGTCTCCGCGCCGGTGCCGATTTTCAAGGTTGAACCCGAGTATTCCGAAGAGGCCCGCAAGGCGAAGTACCAGGGTACGGTGCTTTTGGCCATTGTGGTGGATGAGCAGGGACGCACCTCGAACATCCGCGTGATCCGCTCGCTGGGCCTCGGCCTCGACGAGAAAGCGATTGAAGCAGTGCAGAAGTGGCGGTTCCGGCCCGCGTATAAGGACGGCAAGGCTGTGCCTGTATCCGCCAACGTAGAAGTGAATTTCCGGCTCCTCTAGGCCGGCGAAGAGACGAGAACTCCGGGCCGGGCCTTCGGGTCCGGCCTTTTCCTTGGTGTGCCGGCGCGCCGGTTGCTACTTCAGTTGGCGCGCGGTGAAAGTCCCCTCGGCCAGGTCCCCATAGCTCGCCTTCCCATTCATCTTGCCGGGTGCGGTGACCTTGCCCACGAACTTCGCCGTGACACTCTGTCCGTTGGCGTCGCCCGTGAACTGGAATTCGACTTCGTCGCCCTTCACGGTTCCGGTCACCTCGCGCTTGCCGAGCAGGCCGGTATAGGTGCCCTTCAGCTTTTCGCCCTGCTGTTCGAACACGAAGTCGGCGTCGCCCGAGCCCGCCGAAAGGTCCACCGAGACCGCCCATCGGCCCGTGATATCCGCCGCCGAAAGCGCCAGCGCGGCAGCCATGACCAGGAGCAGCAGTTTGCGCATTCCGGCAGCATACCACGCCGCAGCGCTACTCCTGACGTGGCACGCTTGCCTGATCGCCAAGCTCCCGAAGCGCGTCGCGAAACGCCCGGAAACTCGGAGAGGCGTTCGTTTCCACGTCCATCTTCGGCGCGATCGTCTCCGCCCACTTGTACTTCTCCGCCCCGATCGCCTGCCAGCCCTTCTTCGCCAGGGAGCGAGACCCGCCGGGATACACCGCGTCCGCGAGCTTTTCCCACGTGCCGCAGATACTATCGTTCTTGTACGAACTGAGAACCTCGTCCCGAGCCGCCGGATACGCCGCTCGCACCGCCTTCAAGTCGCCCAGTAACCAAGCTTCCCCTTCCTCGATCGCCAGGCAGAAGCGCGCCTGCGGTTTCGGCTGGCACGCATCCAGGATCGCCTGCAAATCCGCCAGGAACCGACTTGCATCGCGGTCGTCCAGGTCGCAAATCAACACCACCGTCGCGCGGTAGCCAGCCCCGTACCCGGCGAATGCTTGGCCATAGCCCTTGAGCAGCTTTGGAAGGTTCTCGAGCAGAATCCGCTTGCTCGGGTCCTTCGCGTCCTTCATGTTCCCCGGAATGCGCCCGATGCCCTTGTAGGAGTGAATGTAAAACGTGTCGCTCTTTGGAGCGACGATGCGCGGCAAAAGGAAATCGAGGGCGCGCCGCCCTGAGAGATCCTCCACCAGTATCTCGAAATGCAACCGTCACCTCATGTCCAGATAGTCGCTATACCAGAGGCCACCCAGCGGAAGCCCTTCCTTCACTAGGTTCTCGACCGTCGCGTTGCCGCTCGCCCGCTGAATCACCGCGAAGCCGTCCTCGGCTTTCTCCAAGACCCACACCTCCTCCGGCGTCAAGGCGTCGACGAAGTACGGCTGGTGAGTTGTCACAAACAACTGAGAACCCCGTTTCGGGTCGTCTGCGTGCGCACGGAACTCGTGAGCCAGGCCATCCAGCAGCTTGTGATAGAGACCGTTCTCCGGCTCCTCGATACCCAGGAACGGCGGTGGATCGGGATCCTCCAGCAGCAACAGGTAGGTGAACATCTTCAGGGTTCCGTCCGACACCTGCTGCGCGTAAAAGGGGTCTTGGAAGCCCCGGTCGTTGAACCGCAGCAAGAGGCGGCCGTCCGGTGTCCGCTCCGTGCCGATCTTGTGCAACCCGGGGATCTTCTTCGCGATGCGCTCCAGAATCGAGGCGAATTTCCCGGGATACTCCCGCTCTATGTACTGAACGACATTCCCCAGGTTGTCGCCGTGAACGTTTAGCCGGCGCTGCGGCCCGGCGAGCGGCAGGCTGCGCGCCGCGTCCGGGCTGAAATAGCTCAGGTACCAACCCTCTATGAACCGCCGAAACGCGGAGATCCGGGGGTGCTGCTTCAGTGATCCCAGGGTCGCGATACCCAGCTTTCTCTTGTCATCCAACTCCAACAACTCGGTGTCCCCGCCCTCCTCACCGCCTGTCACTTCCTCGATCAGGTGTTCCCGTTTCAAAGGGAGCGCGTCTTCGTCCACCAGACGGCCCACGGACTCACCCTTCCAGGCCAAACCCTGGCCTCGATTCAGGATGAGGAACGAAAAGGGCCGTCCCTGTTTCTGCCCCTTCCTTCGCTGGCGAAGCCTCTCCCTCAGCACCTCTGGACGGCCCCTGGAGTCGCGATCGATAGAGAGCTCATAGGTGATCGGCCTCGCATTGGGCTCTTCCCGATAGTAGATCTCGAACTCGACCGGCCCATCGGTGCCCTGCGATTTCACCCGATCGAAGCCGCCTCGTCCCCGCGAGTCAAAAGCCTCTTCTACACCGACTCGCAGACAATCCGCCACGAAACCGAAAGCGTCAAACAGACTGCTCTTGCCCACGCCGTTCTTGCCGATCACCGCCGTCATCGATGTCAGCGGCGCCACTTCCGCCTGGCTCAGGACGCGCCCCAGCGTCACATCCCGAAGCACGCGAAAGTTCCTGATTCGTATTCCCTCGATCCGTGACATGGCGTTCTCCTCGAATCGCTTCGACCGGCAGCATACCACGCAGCAGCGCTACTCCTGACGCAGAGCCTCAATCGCGTCCACACCCAACGCCCGCCGCGCCGGGACGTAACAGGCCGCCGCCACGCAGCTCATCATGGTCACCGCGGCCCCGAGGAAGACCGGCGGGTCCGCCGGCTGGACCTGATAGAGCAACTCGCGGCCCAGGCGCGCTGCCGCCCACGCGGCGGGAAGCCCCAACGCGAGCCCCGGCCCCGCGATTCGTGCCGCCTCGCGCCCCACCAGCCGCAGCACGTCGCCGCGCGACGCCCCCAGCGCCACACGCACGCCGATCTCCTGGGTCCGCTCCGCCATGGATTGCGCCACCGTTCCGTAAATCCCAAGGCAGGCGAAGAACAGCGCGGCGAAGGCGAACACGCTCAGCATCGACGCCAGGAAGCGGCGCTGTGCCGCGGAGCGGGAGACCAACTCCTCCAATGAGAGAACGTTGTAGGCCGGCAAACTGCCGTGCGCGGTTCGCACGATGCGCGTGAGCGCCGGCAACAGGGACGCCGCGTCGCCGTCCACACGAATGACCAGAATCGGCGCGGTGAGCGGGTTCGTCGCCGCCGGGCGGTAGATCGTCGGCCTGGCTTCGGCTTCCAGTCCGAAGTGGCGTATCGCGCCAACCACGCCCGCCACGGTGAACCATGTCCCGTCCTGCGATGCGGCGAACCGGATGCGCTTGCCCACCGGGTTCTCACCGGGGAAGTACCGCCGCGCCAGCGCCTCGTCGATCACCAGCACCCGCTGGTCCGGAGGATCGTTCTCCGCAAACACACGTCCGCTCCGGATCGGTATGCCCATGGTCGCGAAGTAGTCCGGCGCCGCGGCGCGGAACTCCACTTCAGGCGGTGCGCCCTCGTGCGGGCGCCCTTCGATGTGAAGCTGGCTGGCGAGGTTCGAACCGAGCATCGGCAGCCGGCTCACGGCCGAAACCGACTTCACGCCCGGCGCGGCGAGCAGCGCGCGCCGCAAGGCCTCGTACGCGTTTGTGCGCTGTTGCCCGCTCAGTTCCGGCGGCAGTTGCGTCGAGAGCGAAACCAGGTTGCGCGGATCGAAGCCCGGGTCCACTTCCAACACACGCAGCAGGCTGCGCAACAGCAGGCCCGATCCGATCAGTAAGACCGCGGCGATCGAAACCTGGGCGGCGGCCAACGCCGCGCGCGCTCCCCGGTGGCCTCGCGTGATGCCCCGGCCGTCGCGGACGTTGAAGGAAACGGCGCGCCAGGCGGGCCACAGCCCGGCCAGCACCGCTGTGAACAGCACCACCCCCGCCGTGAAGAGCAGCGCGCGGCCGTCCAAGGCGATCGGCATCGCACCCACCAGCGCCGGAGGCCCCGAAGCCAGGATGAGGTGCAGGAACGCCTTCGCGGCCACCAGCCCCAGAAGGCCCCCCAACGCGGCGAGTGCCAGGCTTTCCGTGAGCAACTGCCGGATCAGGCGAGCGGGCGACGCCCCCAGCGCCGCGCGCACCGCCAGTTCCCGGCTCCGCAGCGCGGCGCGCGCCAGCAACAGGTTCGCCACGTTGGCGGAAACCATCAACAGCACGAAGCCGACGGCGGCCACCAACAGCAGAACCGCCGGCCGCAGGCGCGCCGAGACCTTCTCCTCCAGGCGCACGGCGCGGAACCGCAAGTCCCGGTTCGCGCTGAACTCCGCGGCCAGGCTTTCGGAAATGGAGCGCACCTGTCTGTCGGCGTCCGCGGCGGTCACCCCTTCCCGCAGCCGGCCCGTCACCTTCAGAAACCGCAACGTGCGTGGCGAGCGCGCCAGTTGGTTCATGGCCAGCGGCGCCCACAGTTGGATGTCCGTGGCGGCGCCCTCCACAGGTTCTCCGCGCCAACGAAAGTCGCGCGGCAGCACGCCGGCGATCGCAATCTGCATTCCTGCGATGCGCAGCGTCTTGCCGATCGCCTCCGGCGACCCGCCGAAACGCCTCTGCCAGAGCCCATAGGACAGGATCGCCACCCGCCCCGGCTGTGCGCGGTTGTCTTCGTCCGCGGTGAAGAGGCGTCCGGCGACGGGCTTGACGCCGAGCATCGGAAAGAACTCCGCCGATACGAACAGCGTTTCCAGACGCTCGGTTTCACCCTCGGCCTCCACCACCACGTTCCACACCGGCGAGACGGCGGCAATGCTCTCAAACGCAGTCGCGCGCCGGCGCAAGTCGAGGAAGTTGTCGATTGAGCACCACGCCTCCACCTCCGGCTGTTGTTCCGGCCGGTGCTCGATGTCAACCAGCCGGTGCGCCTCCGGGTACGGCAAGCCGCGTAAGGCGATGTGATCCACCACCGTGAAGATCGCGGTGTTGCCCCCGATGCCGAAGGCGAGCATGGCCACCGCGACGGAGGCGAACACCGGGTTGGTGCGCAGCGTCCGCAGCGCGAAACGGAGATCGAAGGCGAAACCGGCCATGGGCGGCGCCGGCGCGCGGCGTTCGGCGCTTCGCAACTCCGAGGCCAGCGCCACCCAGTCCCGCACCTGGGCTTGTGCCCGCGCTACGGCCGCCTCTTCGCCCAGCCCCGCGCGCAGCGCTTCGGCGTAGGCTTCCTCGAACTGGCCGGCCAACTCCGCGACGATCTCGCCTTCCCGTTCCGGGCCAACCCCGATCGCCGGCAGCTTCCGCCGCACGTAGTCTCGCCAATCAACCGGCATGGCCGAACCCCGTTACCCTTTCCAGCGCGGTGAAGAAATTCCGCCACGCCCGCCGTTGCGCGCCCAGCGCCTTGCGCCCGGCCGGCGTCAGCGCGTAGAATCGCCGCCGCCGCTCGCCGGCCTTCTCCACCCACTTTCCCGACACCAGCCCCTTGCGCTCCAGCCGGTAGAGGATCGGGTAGATGGATGCCAACTGGAACTGAAGCCGCGATTCTGACTTCGATTCGATGAGCTTCGCCAGTTCATAGCCGTGGCGCGCCCGCGACTCGAGCAGCGCCAGGATCACGATCTCGGCGCTGTTCTTCTGGAGATCTTTTTCGTTCATATAGGTAGTGACGCTATATATAGCATCCATACGCGTCCAACGGCAAAAGGTTACGGGCGCTAGAGTGTAAACAATATGGCCGCCATTTTTCGGGACAAGCTGCTGGACTCCAAAGTCGCCCTGGTGACGGGCGGCGGCAGCGGAATCAACTTCGCCATCGCACGCCGGTTCGCCGAACAGGGAGCCCGCGTTGCCATCGTCGGACGCAACCGCGAGAAACTCGACCAGGCTTGCGCCGAACTCACTGCCGCCGGGGGCTTCGCCATGGGCCACTCTGCCGACGTCCGCGAGTACCACGCCGTGGAAGCGGCGGTTCGCACCACGCGGGACACCTGGGGCCCCATCGACATCGTGGTGTGCGGCGCCGCCGGGAACTTCCCGGCCGCCGCCGCGAAGATGTCCGCCAACGGCTTTCAGGCGGTGGTCGATATCGACCTTCTGGGCACCTACAACACCTGCCGGGCCGCTTACGAATCGCTGCGAAAACCGGGCGCCTCGATCATCAGCATCTCCGCCACCCACGCCTTCATCCCATACCCTATGCAGGCTCACGTGTGTGCGGCGAAAGCGGGCGTGGACCAACTGAGCCGGACCCTCGCCCTGGAGTGGGGCAGGGAAGGCGTCCGCGTCAACGTGGTCACGCCCGGGCCGGTGGACGACACCGAAGGCATGCGGCGCCTGGCCCCCACCGAGGAGATCCGAAATGGGTTGATGCGCGCGATTCCGATGGGCCGTTTCGCCTCCAAGGACGAGATCGCGGACCTCGCCCTGTTTCTCTGTTCGGACGCCGCCGCTTATATCACCGGCGCGGTCTTCGTGTGCGATGGCGGCTCTTCGCTCCTGGGCTCGAGGATGTTCGCATGAGATCCCGCGCCGGAGTGCTGCTGCTGCTCTTGGCTCCGGCGCTGGCCGCCCAACCGCGCACCGGATTGCGCGACATGAGCGGCCTGTTCGAGGGACTGGTGGAGCGCGTGGACCCCGCCGTGGTGCAGGTGGTCACTCGCGGCTTCGCCCCGGCGGGCGAAGACGGCCCCATCGTCCAAGCCCGCCGCGGCAACGGCTCCGGCGTGCTCGTCGATCCTTCCGGCTACATCGTCACCAACGCTCACGTGGTCGGCGTCGCTCGCCGTGTGCAGGTCCTGCTGCCGCAGCCGGCTGCCCCGGACGCACCCAAACACTCCATTCTGAAGCCGGTGGGCAAGCTGGTGAACGCCGAAGTCGTCGGGCAGGACCGCCAAACCGACATCGCGGTGCTCAAAGTGGATGCGGGCCGCCTGACCGCACTGCCCTTTGGCGATTCCGAGGCCATCCGTCAGGGCCAGGTGGTGTTCGCCTTCGGTAGTCCCTTCGGCCTTGAGAATTCGGTTTCGCTCGGCGTCGTCTCCAGCGTCGCGCGCCAGGTCCGCGCCGAAGATCCCATGATCTACGTGCAGACCGACGCCGCCATCAATCCCGGCAACAGCGGCGGACCGCTGGTGGATTCCGAGGGCCGCATCGTGGGAATCAACACCTTCATCGTTTCCCAGAGCGGCGCCAATTCCGGCATCGGCTTCGCGGCCCCCAGCAACATCGTCCGCAACGTGTACGAGCAGATCCGCAAGTACGGCCGTGTGCGCCGCGGCCAGATCGGGGTCATCGCGCAGACCATCACGCCGGGACTCGCCCAGGCGCTCGAGCTGCCCCGCGACTGGGGCGTGATCCTCGCCGACGTCACCCAGGGGAGTCCGGCCGCCGCGGCCGGCCTGGAGGTGAGGGACATCGTGCTCACCTTCAATGGCAAGCCCATGGAGAATGCGCGCCAGCTTGGTGTGAACATCTACGGCGCAGCGGGCGAGACGGTGACGCTTGAGATCCTCCGCAACGGGCAGAAGGTCGAAAAGCGGGTCGCTGTGCTGGAACGGCCGCGAGACCCGGACCGGATCCTCGCCCTGGTCAGCGGCGACCGGAACCTGGTCTCGAAGCTGGGCATCCTCGCGGTAGACGTTGACGAGAAGGTGACGCCGCTTCTGCCGCCGCTGCGCCGCCTCTCGGGGGTCGTGGTGGCGGGCGTCGTCGCCGACTTCTCCTCGCAGGAAGACCACTTCGAAGCCGGAGACGTCATCTACGAGGTCAACAACCAGCGTGTCGCTTCCACCGCCGCCCTGCGCGAGTTTGTCGATCGGCTCGGCCACGGCGGAAAACCTGATCGGTTGGAACCCCGCCGGCGC
>DALYJJ010000062.1:17106-33996 GCA_031969915.1 Bryobacteraceae bacterium
CGGCCACGGCGTCCCGGTCGCGGTGCTGGTGGAGCGCCGGGGGCAGTTGCAGTTTCTGCTGCTGGAGATCGAGTAGACGAGGGCGCCGCCGGGCGATTGCGGCCTGCATGCCTCCAAAACGAGCAAAGCCCCGGATCTGGGAATCCGGGGCTTTATCAGAGGGGCAAGCGGGTGGCTGGGTCCACCCGCTGAGGGATGTATAAGTCTGAGTCGACTTATGAGTTGCCTCTATAGAAAGCATTTCCGATGCCAAACACTTGTTTCTGGAAATGCAACGGGTTGCGGCCGGCGGGGCTCTGGGCGGTTGGCGAGGACGCGCAGCGGGTGCGTCTAGGGGCGCACAGGTGGGTGAAATCGGCCGGAGTGGGGAAGAGGGGTCCAAAAAGAGTAAAGCCCCGGGGTCTGGGCTCCCGGGGCTCTCAGAGGGGCTGGCGGGTAGCTGGGTCTACCCGCCGGGGGATGCATAAGTCATTACGACTTATTATGTGATCCAAGTATGGCACAGTTCCGGTGAAAAGGGTATACCTCTCCGAAAATATTTTTCAAAATTGTGGCTGAACGGTATCCGCCCCGGTTTGGCTAATGGGCCAAGCCGACGATCAGGGCGACGAGGTTCCAGGTGACCAGAGCGGCGAAAAAGAGGTTGGCCAGGGTGAGGATCCGTGTGCGGCCGCCGCGCCAGCAGACAATACCCAATCCCACGGCTGCGATCTTGACCGACGCGAGGCCGATCCACGGCGCTCCCAACACTGCCATCGCCATGCGAACCAACGGGTTACCTTCCTGCACTCCGGCGAGCAGGAACGCCATCGTGGTCAGGAAGTCCAACACTTGCAGGTATGCATACGCGGCAAGCAGGTTCATCGAGCCATTGTGGCCCGGAACCAAGGTCAGTTGAAAGACCTTCCAGTCCTACCTCCCGAGTCGCCGGGACACGGTACTGCTAGGACTGCGCCTCGATCCGGTCTATGCGTCCTCGATCACCATCTGGGGATCTTCGATGTAGAT
This sequence comes from Bryobacteraceae bacterium, assembly GCA_031969915.1. Taxonomy (GTDB): domain Bacteria; phylum Acidobacteriota; class Terriglobia; order Bryobacterales; family Bryobacteraceae; genus DALYJJ01. The sequence goes on from DALYJJ010000062.1 coordinate 18,115, forward strand.
CGCGCCGTCCACTGAGAGCGCCACCGTGTATTTGTAGGTCCCGATCTGAGCGTCCTCGCGCACGGCGCTGCCCTGCGGCGAGCGCGCCGGTCCGCGGAAAGCGATCGATCGCATAGGGGAAATCCCGTCAAACTGAATCGCGAACGGGCCGTCGTCGCACACCCATTCCACAGTCTCGCCCCGCTTTGCCTTCACCTTGGGGGGCGTGACGATCACGTCTCCGTTCACGAGACGGATGGTGATGATTCTTCCATTGGTCACACGAAGCCTCCGTCGGCGCGATGTCCACCACCGGCAGATCGCATCCAGCATGATGTTACCGTTTGCCGGCGTCGTAGCCCCGTCGCGCCATCAAACGATGATAGGCCGGATCCTGCCGGAATGCCAGCAATTCCGGGTCGTTTTCGATCTCGTGGAGCGATTCGCCTGCAGCCAGGATCTTCTCAAAAAGGGCCAGCGCGGCGGTCCGGCGCCCGGTCGCCTCGTTGGCCACCAGCAAGGCGTACTGCAAGTCCACCGTCTTGGCGTCGACGCCCGCGGCGGTCTTCCACGCCTCCTCTTTACGCCCCAGCTTCGCCTGGTAGAGAGCCAGGCTGGCGCGGGCGGCTGCATCCTCCGAGTGGCTCTGCAACCGTGTCCCGGCTAATTGAGTGGCGCGCAGGTACGCTTCTCTCGCTTTGCCTTCCAGGCCCGCGGTCCACCGGTAGGCGTCGCCCAGGTTGCCCCAGTACACATAGTTGTTGGCGCCCAACTCCACCGCTTTCTCCATCGCGGCGACCGCATCGCGGTAGCGGCCCTGAAAGAAGAGAAGCGTTCCGAGGTTGGAGAAGCCTGGGGCGGACGGCGTGATCTCGAGCGAGCGCTGCACGGCGGAGATCGCATCCTCATACCGCCCCAGGCGGTGGTTGACGGCGCTCAGGTTCCGCAGTGCCACGGCGTGTGCCGGTTCGATGGCCAAACCCTTCTCGAGCGCCTGGCGGGCGTCCTCCCAGCGGCCTTGCCGGGCGAACAGCACGCCCATCTGCACGTGACCGACGGCCTGTTTCGGCCCGAGCTGGATGGCGTGGCGAAGCAGTTCTTCGGCCTCCCTCGGCTGGGCCTGCTGGAGCAGGGTGGCCAGGTAGCAGTGGGCCTCCACGCTTTGCGGATCCAGGTCGAGCGCCCGCCGGAGGGTGCGCTCGGCCTCCTCCCCCTTGCCATCGGCGTGGAGCGCGCGGCCCAGGCTGATCTGAACGGCGGCCATCTGGGGCGCCAGTTCGGCGGCGCGCCGCGCCTCGTCCAGGGCCATCTTCACCCACTGGGGGTCACTCCGTTCCCGGCTCTTCAGCACGTACGCCTCAGCCAGGGTGGCATGGGCGCTGGCGTACTTCTGGTCCGCGGAGAGGGCGCGCTTCAGAGCGGCGATGGCCTGGTCCAGGTGGCCCGGCTTGTAGTATTCGTGCATCAGCGTGCGGGCCTGCGCGGTGAGTTCATAGGGGCCCGGACCGAACAGCCGTTCCGTTCCCCAGGCCGGGGCCAGGCGCGAGAGGGCCAACCACCCCAAGAGCACCACCGCCGCCACTACCGCCGCCACGGCCCACGCGCGCCGCGCCGGCCACCCCTTCCGGTGTCCGGCCGGCAGCGAAGTGAGCGTTTGGGTTGCGGGATCGCTTGTCCCGGAGTCCGTTTCGTGCGCCTGCCGCAGAGCCGCTGCCAACTCCTCCATACTCTGGAACCGATGCTGCGGCCGCTTCTCCAGCGCACGTTCAATCAGCCGGTCCAGCTCCGGCGGCAAGCCCGGTTTGTGACGGGTCACCGGTTCGGGCGTATGGGTGTGGATCTTCTGGAGGACGGAGAGCGCGTTGTCACCCGGGAAAGGGCGCTTTCCGCTCAGCGTTTCGTACAGCACTACGCCCAACGAGAAGATGTCGCTGCGGTGATCGACCTCCGCGCCGCTGGCCTGCTCGGGCGACATGTAGCTGACCGTGCCGCTGACGCCCGCATCGAGCGAAGTCAGTGTGCCCTCGGCGCCCGCGCCCGCCGCGAAGGCCAGCCGCTTGGCCAGGCCGAAGTCCAGGATTTTCACGAGGCCGTCCTCGCGAACCATGATGTTGCCCGGCTTCAGGTCGCGATGCACGATCCCCGCGCGGTGCGCCACGCCGAGCGCGTTGGCGATCTGCAGGATCAGGGGAACCGCGCGCCCGGAAGGAAGCCCCTGCTGGCCGATCAGTTCGCGGAGCGTCCGGCCCTCAATGCACTCCATCACGATGTAATCGAAGTCCTCGCCCTCTTCGATCGCGTAGATGGTGACGATGTTCGGGTGGTTCAGAGCGGATGCGGCGCGGGCCTCCCGGGCAAACCGCTGCCGGCGGACCGGATCGTCTCGCCACTCGGCGCTCAGGACCTTGATGGCGACGTCCCTGTCCAGACGCGTGTCGCGCGCCTTCCACACCTCACCCATGCCGCCCGAGCCGAGTCTGCTCACCACCTCGTAGTGCCTCAGACGCTGGCTGATCAAGTGGGTCCTCCCCGCCGGTCAGGCCCAGTATAACGGGAGCGCCCTGCCGCTGGAGAGCCCGCACGGTGCGCGCCGCCGTGCCTGGTTCCAAGCCCTGGAACTGGCTCTGCCGGATATCGGATAATGTCTCATATGAAGTATTTGTCTGCCTTGTTCGTCCTGGGGACGATGTGGGCCGCTGAGCCGGTGGTGGTGGAGCAGATTGTCGCGAAGGTGAACGGCGACATCATCACGCGCGGTGAGCTGGACCGGCTGCGCCGCATGTTGGAAGCCGAGTTCAAGCAGCGCGGCGCCTCGGGCCCGGAACTCGAACAGATCGTCGCCGAACGCTCCAAGCACGCCTTGCGCGAGAAGATCGACACGATGCTCCTGGTCCAGAAGGGCAAGGAGATGAACATCAACGTCGACCAGGAAGTCACCAAGTACATGGCCGAGATGCAGGTGCGGTTCAAGATCTCGGACCCGGAGAAGTTCCAGGCCTTCGTCAAGGAACAGACCGGGATGACCTATGAGGACTTCAAGTCGGAAGCGAAGAACGGCATGCTGCAGCAGCGGGTGATCGGCCAGGAGGTCCAGAGCCGGATCAACATCCCCAAGGGCGACATCGAGAAGTACTACGCCGAGCACAAGAACGAATTCATGCGCGAGGAGCGGCTCTTCCTGCGGGAGATCCTGGTGTCCACCGAAGGCAAGGACGCCGCCGGCGTGGCGGCGGCGGAGAAGAAGGCGAAGGACCTCGCGGGGCGCGCCACCAAGGGCGAGAAGTTCCCGGAACTCGCGCGCGACAATTCCGATGCGCAGACCGCCGCGCAAGGAGGCGAACTGCCTCCCTTCCCGCGTGGACAACTTCGAAAGGAACTCGAGGATCTGCTCTTTTCGAAAGAGAAGGGCTTCGTCACCGATCCGATGAAGGTGCCGAACGGGTTTCTGATCTTGAAGGTGGACGAGAAGCACTCGGCCGGCCTTGCCCAAATGGACGAAGTGGAGAACGAGATTCGGGGAAAGCTGTTCGGGCCGCTGTACGAACCCAAGGTCCGCGAGTATCTCACCAAGCTGCGGATGGACGCGTTCCTGGAGATTCGCGAAGGCTGGGAAGATACCGGGGCCGCGCCCGGCAAGAGTACGAAGTGGCAGGACCCGGCGCAGTTGAAGCCGGAGACGGTGACCAAAGAAGAAGTCGCGTCGCGGACGCGCCGCAAGCGGCTGCTCTGGCTGGTTCCGATCCCGGGCACGAAAGCGGAGGCGAAGAGCAGCTCGCGCTAGTTTCATGAAGAGCCCCTTTGTCAGCGAGCTGCAGCCGAACCAGGTGATTACCGGAACGTTCCTGGTGGTGGTCAAGGAGATCCGGCAGAAAAAGACGGGTGAGCCATTCCTCTCGCTGGTGCTGGGCGACAAAACCGGCGATCTCGACGCGAAGATGTGGGACAACGTCACGGACGTGCTGGACACGTTCGAGAGGGACCACTTCATCAAGGTCAAGGGGCTGCTGCAGATCTACCAGAACAAGCCGCAGTTGACCATCCACAAGCTGATCAAGGTGGCCGAGAGCGAGGTGGACCCGGCCGACTATTTCCCGGCGTCGGCGCGCGATCCGAACGAGATGTTCGCGGAACTGCGCCAGGTGATCGGCGGGATGCGGAACGAACATCTGCGAGGGCTGCTGGAGGCGCTCTTCGCCGACGAGGAGATCGCGCGCCGCTACAAAGCGGCGCCGGCGGCGAAGTCGATTCATCACGCCTATCTTGGAGGACTTATCGAGCATGTCCTCTCGCTCTGTACCCTGTGCAAGTTGACCGCGCCGCACTACAAGGACGTTGACCTGGACCTGCTGCTCACCGGAGCGATCCTCCATGACATCGGCAAGATTCACGAGCTGAGCTACGAGCGCAGTTTCTCCTACAGCAGCGAAGGCCAATTGCTGGGCCACATCGTGATCGGATTGCGGATGGTGGGGGAGAAGATGCGGGACCTCGCGGCGTTCCCGCCGAAACTGCGGACGCTGGTCGAGCACATGATCGTCAGCCACCACGGAGAACTCGAGTTCGGTTCGCCCAAGGTGCCGGTCTTTCTGGAGGCACTGCTGTTGCACCACCTCGACAATCTCGATTCGAAGATGGAGTGCATGCGGCGGTTGATCGAGAAGGACAAGCTGGTGGATGGGTACTGGACCGGGTACAGCGCCTCGCTGGAGCGGAGCGCGCTGAAGAAGGCGCGGTACCTGGATGAAGCGCCGTCCGCGCCTGAGCCGAACAACGCCCCGCCGGCCGCTAGAGCGGGCGCCCCCGCCGAGCCCGTCAAGCCGGCCGGCCCGCCGCAGGCCTCGCTTTTCGGCGAGAAGCTGATGACCGCGCTGAGGCCCAAGGAATAGCATGCGCGCCGTTCGAGAGATGCCGCCGCCGCTTGAGCTGGAGTGCCTCAAGGCGCTGTGGTCGATCGGCCAGGGCAACGTGCACGACGTGCGCCGGGTGCTCGCCGGACGGCGGGACTTGGCCTACACAACGGTCATGACTCTGCTCGACCGCCTGGTGCGTAAGGAGGCCGTGTCCCGCCGCAAGGTGGGGCGGTCGTTCGTCTACGTCCCGGTTCTGGAACGCGATTTCCTGCGGCGAATGGCCGTGCGGCAATTGGTCGACGCCTTCTTCGAAGGCTCGCAGGAAGAACTGCTGGCCTACCTCCACGGCGGCGAGGAGCCGGGCGAACCGCCTGTGACCTCACCCAGCGCCGAGCCCCGGCTCGATACCGCCTTGCTTTAGACCACGCCTCTCCGGCGCGACCACTCTCTCCCCAACCACAGGAGTTGCGCTTCGCTGATCGATTCGGCGGCCAGCGGGAACAACACGCGCTCCTCCACCTCGAAGTGATCCAGGACGAGTTCGCACAGCTCGGCGTACCGCGCTGCAAACGCCGGCTTCGGGCTCTCCGCCAGCAGCGAGATCCGCTCGCGGATCAACCGGTGCTCGCTGCTCATCGAGGCGAGCGCCGTGGTGAGCCCGGCGTGCGTGCTCGAGAGTTGATCGAACAACAACTCGTCCTCCAGTGCCGCGTGGGAACAAAGCGAGTGCTCGAGGAGCGTGAGAGGCGGGCGTAGGCTATTCCCCAACCACGAGTGAATCTCCCGGCCCGTCACCGCCAGCAGGAGACGCAGCAAGGCGTGTTCGCCACGCAGCGCGTCGAAGATGTTCATTGTGACCGCACCATTCTAATCCAGTCCCGCTGCTACGGCTATAGACTTTCGCTATAGACTTTCGCCACTGTCGTGCCGTCGATTGTGCCGTCGATTGTGGTTGACATCCAACAAACACGGATATATGATATCCGCGTTATCTCGTTTTTGCAATGTTAGGCAAAACCTCCCTTTCCGCGATCCGCGCGTTGCTGCTCCTGGGGCAGCAGCAGCGGGGCGTTTGCCTCTCGCCACGCCGTTTGGCGGAAGTGCTTGACGAATCCCCCACCTATCTGGCCAAGGTGGTCCGGCACATGGTGAAAGCAGGGATTCTGGAAGCCGAGAAGGGCGTCAAGGGCGGCGTGCGCCTGCGGCGTGCGCCGGAGGAGATTACGCTTCTTGCCGTGGTGGAGGCGTGCCAAGGAGCGATCATCGGGGATTTCTGCGCGTCCGCGAGGCCCCCTTCCAAGTTCTGCAATTTCCACCGGGCCGCGTTGGAGTTGCACGAGGCGATCACCGCCGTGTTGGAACGATGGACCGTGGCCGAGCTGCTGAAGAAACCCGGCGCGGCCAGCGGCGTTACGTGCCTGATGGGCGCGGCACTGAACTCACCCCCGGACCTGGCACAGACGGGGAGTCCGCGATGACCGCTCCACTGCGTGTCGAAGTGCCCGGCGAGGGCTATCACCAGGGCCTCATCTCTTGCCAGATGGCGTGTCCTGTGCACACCGACGCGCGTGGGTACGTGAGGGCGATCGCGGAAGGGCGGTTCGCGGACGCATACCTGATCGCACGCGGACCGAATCCCTTCGCGTCGATCTGCGGGCGCGTGTGTGGGGCGCCCTGCGAGACGGCCTGCCGCCGCGGCAAGGTGCCGCGCGTGGACGACGATGGGACGTTCGTGTCCCATGACAAGCCCGTCTCCATCCGGGCGTTGAAACGTTTCGTGTGCGAGTTGTACGGCGCAGAGAATCGAGCCGCACAACCCATCCTGCACGACATCGAGAACTTCGGGCCGCCCGCGGCGGCAAACGCCGAGGAAATGGCAGCTTTCCTGAGGTCGTCGATCGAAGGCTCCTTGCGCCCGGGAAACGGACAAACAGTTGCGATTATCGGCGCTGGGCCAGCCGGGCTCTCGGCGGCGCACGACCTGGCGCTGCTCGGTTTCCAGCCAACCGTTTTCGAAACGGAGCCGGTTCCCGCGGGGATGCTTGCGGTCGGCGTGCCTGCCTATCGTCTTCCACGCGAGGTGATCGCCCGCGAGGTCGACGTGATCCGAGCTCTGGGTGTGAAGATCCTCTGCGGCGTCACGGTGGGCAAGGACGTATCGTTCGCGCGCCTCCGGTCAGAGTTCGCGGCGGTGATCCTGGCGGTGGGGGCGAAGTCGTCAAGGGGACTCGGCCTGCCGGGAGAGCAGGGGCCTGGCGTCTTCGGCGGAGTGGATCTGCTACGCGCCGTTTCGTTGGGAGAGCCCTTGGCTGTTGGCCGCAATGTTGTGGTCGTCGGCGGCGGCAACGTGGCTTATGACGTCGCACGCTCCGTACTCCGGCAGATTGCCTACGACACGGCGCGCACGGCGGCCCGGCTGCCCGGCACGGCGCGAGTGCGCCTTGTGTCCCTCGAAGGTCTTGAAGAGATGCCCGCCGACACAGTCGAGATTGTGGAGGGCGACGAAGAGGGTGTGGAACGCCTGAACGGATGGGGGCCTCTCTCCATTGAGCGGCGCGGGGACGGGGGTGTTGCCGGAGTCCGCTTCCGCCGCTGCTTGCGGGTATACGACGAGAACCGGCGGTTCGCGCCGGTCTTCGACGGCACCGAGCAAGTACTGCTGGAGTGTGATTCGGTGATGTTGGCGGTCGGACAGGCGCCCCAGTTGCGGTTCCTCGAAGACGGCGGCGCGGACATCGAGCATTTCCGGCCGGGCTGGCCGAAAGTGGACCCGCGGACATTGGAAACCACCGCGCCAGGTGTCTTCGTTGCCGGGGACCTGGCGCACGGGACGCGGCTCCTGATCGATGCGGTGGCATCGGGCAAGGCCGCCGCACGTTCGGTGTATCGCTTCCTGACCGGAGAAGCGCTGGAGCCGCACGTAGTGACCGCGCACCTCACGTTGGACCGCTACCGCCGCGAGCGAGGTTACGAGACCATCCGTCGCGTGCCGGTGCCGGCGGCGGATCCGGAGGAGCGGCTGCGGCATCCGGAGGCGCTGGTGGAGCGCGGATACTCACCGGAGCAGGCCATGCGCGAAGCGTCGCGCTGTCTGGACTGCGGCGTCACACCGGTGTTCGATGGTTCGCGTTGCGTGCTGTGCGGCGGCTGCGCGGATGTCTGCCCGACGCTTTGCCTGAAGCTGGTTCCGCTCGCAGAGATCGCGGAAACCGGGGATGTGAGGGCCGCGATCGAAGCTTCGCTTGGCGCAGGTGCAGACCTCACGATGCATTCGGCGATTCTCAAGGACGAGGACCGGTGCATTCGGTGCGCGGCCTGCGCGATACGCTGCCCGGCGGATGCGATCTCAATGGAGCGGGTTTCCTACACGACGAGGTGGAGCAATCAATGACGACAACCGCACAGAAGCAGCGCTCACGGCTCGATCCCGAGCCAATGCCCCGCCGGGACTGGTTGGGGCTGAGTTCACTATGGGCTATGAGCGGGGCCTTGCTGTTTGGCTTGCTCGGGCTGCTGAAACTCCCCAAGGCCGCGGTGCTGGCATCTCCCTCGAAGAAGTTCCGTGTGGCCATACCGGAGACCCTGGCGGCGGGAGAGGCGTATGTGCCGCCGGGGCGCTCCGTGGCCATCTATCGGGACGGTGACGGAGTCTACGCCGTCTCGACGATCTGCACTCACCTGGGCTGTGTCGTGAAGGCCAACGCCGAGGGGTTCGAATGCCCCTGTCACGGGTCGCGGTTCACCGCCCAAGGCGAGGTCACTAAGGGTCCGGCGCCGCGGCCGTTGTCCTGGCTGAAGGTCAGCGTGAGCGGCGGCGCCGTTACGGTGGATGAAGGCGTCACCGTGCCGCTGGGAACGAAGGTAGCGGGATGACACCCACACTGCCCAAACCGGACGCACTGCGTGAGTTCGTCGAGAACCTTCGGTCCGTCCCCAGGCGACTCACGGAGACCGCTTTCCGGACCGGTGCGCCGACCACCGACCGGACGCGGTCGAACTTCGTCTTCGGCAATGTGTTTCTTCACCTCCACGCGGTGCGGACGCACCGGTGGAGCCTGCGCTGGACCACCACCATGGGTCTGGGGATCATGAGCGTGTCGGCGTTTCTCATCGCGCTCGTGACGGGCGTGATGTTGATGTTCTACTACAAGCCCTATCCTGAGGCCGCGTATCAGTCAATCAAGGACATCCACTTCGTCGTCCCGACGGGCCGCCTGATCCGGAACCTACACCGCTGGTCGGCGAACTTGATGGTGATTGCGGTGATCCTGCACATGGCACGCGCGTTCTACACGGCCGCGTACCGGAAGCCGCGCGAGTACAACTGGCTGATGGGTATCGGGCTGCTGGTAGTCACTCTCGGTCTCTCCTTCACCGGCTACCTGCTGCCGTGGGACCAACTCGCGTACTGGGCGATCACTATCGGCGCGAACATCGCCCAGTCGCCGCGCGAGGTGACCGATGCCCTGGGTATCACGGACTACTTCGATCCCGGCGGGTTGCAGCGATTGCTGCTGCTCGGGTCGGACCAGGTAGGCGCGGAGGCCTTGATTCGCTTCTACCTGCTGCACGTGATGCTGCTGCCGCTGGCCCTGGCCGCCTTGATGGCGGTTCACTTCTGGCGCATCCGTAAGGACGGTGGAATGGTGCGCCCGGCGGACGCTGACCAGCGCCTGGCGCGCGCCGGGCGGGAGGAGACCTATCCGATCTTCACGCAGGCGCCGGCGAAGACCTATCACCTGGCGGCGATCGTTCAGGGAAAGACCAGCCAGGTGGGTCGCGGGCCGGAGAACACGGTCCCATCCATGCCCCACCTGTTCTACGCCGAGTTGGGCGTGTTGATGGTAACGCTGCTGGTGTGCCTGGTGCTTTCTCTGGTTTCGGACGCGCCGTTGAAGGAACTCGCCAACCCCAGTGTGCCGGAGAACCCCGCCAAGGCGCCCTGGTACTTCCTGGGCTTGCAGGAGATGGTCTCCTTCAGCGCCTTCATGGGCGGGATCGGAATACCCGCGATCGTGCTCATCGGCTTGGCGCTGATTCCGTACCTGGACCGCGAGCGCGAAGGAACGGGCGAATGGTTTGGCGGGCCGGGCGGCTGGCCACTGGTGCGCTTCTCGATGGTCTTCGGTCTGTGCCTGCCGATCCTTCTCGAAGCGTTGGCCATTCGCTTGGGGTGGCTTCGCGAGTGGTTTCCCGGCATTCCACAGTTGATCGTCACGGCGATCAATCCGGCGACCATTCTCACCACCGCCTACGCGCTGTTCTCCGTGTGGTGCATCAAACGGTATCAGTCGGTGCGCGCGGGCGCGCTGGGTCTCTTCACGTGCTTCCTCTGCGGATTCCTGGTGCTGACCATCATCGGCACCTACTTCCGCGGTCCGAACTGGGTCTTTTACTGGTCGCCATCGGACTGGCCCAAGCATTGACGCCATGAAGAAGAACAAGTACCTGCTGTTGGGATCGAGCGCAGCGGCGCTGCTGCTGCTGGCGTGGGCGGCGCTTGACGAGAACTACCTGCGCGAGTGGAGGCGGATTCAGGCTCGCGGGCGCAATGAAGACGGCCCGATCCCGGTGCAATTACGCCAGGTGGTGAACGAGAAGCTGGGTGTTGCCGACCGCTGCGTCTCCTGTCACGTGGCAATGAGTCCGGGAGAGCAGAGCGTCCGCGGCGCAGCGGTGCTCTCCGCGCACAAACCCGTGGTGCACGACCCGGCCGAGATGGGCTGCACGGTTTGTCACGGGGGCCAGGGGCAAGCTACGGAGAAGACTGACGCGCACGGCGAGGTTCACTTCTGGCCGGAACCGATGCTCGCCCGGGAGATCTCGTACGCGGGTTGCGGGACGTGTCACGCCGCGCTGAGCGTTCCCGCCAAAGACCAGTACCGCGCCGCGGTGCAGACGTTCGAAAGGCTTGATTGTTACGCCTGCCACCGCGTGGACGGCAAGGGCGGCACTCTGCGTCCCGATCGCGGCGGTATGGAGGGGCCGGATTTGTCGCGCGTGGGGATGGCTGGCTACGACGCGGCCTGGCAGGAAAATCACGTCGCGAAGTCGAAGAGCGAAACGGCCGGGCCCTGGCCGGCCTACCGGCCGGTTTCAACGGAAGACCAGGAACTGCTGGCGGTGTTTCTGCGAACTCGTGTGGCGGCGCCGGAACTGGTGGAAGCGAAGAGCGTCTTTCACAGCGATGGGTGTTTGGGCTGCCACAAGGTCAGCGGCGTCGGAGGTGACGACGGGCCGGATCTCTCGCGGGCCGGACTGAAAGATCCGGGCCAGTTGAGCTTTGAGCATGTGCCGGGAAAGACCGGAGTGAGCAACTGGATGGTGGAGCATTTTCGCGCACCCGCCTCGGTAGTCGCGGGATCGCAAATGCCGCCCGCCTCTCTTTCGGAGAAAGAGATTCGGCAGTTGTCCTACTATACGCAGTCGCTTCGCCGAAAAGAGCTTCGCGACCAATACCTACCGAAGGACCGCATTCGCGCGGTCAAGTTCGGTGAGCGCGAGTTTGCCTCGGACGGAGGCACCGTTTACGGCGCTTTTTGCGCGGGCTGCCACGGGCCGGATGGCCGTGGGCGGCGGGTGGCCGGACTGGCCTCGTTTCCGTCGATCGCCAATCCCGATTTTCTCGCGATCGCCCCCGACAGCCTGCTCCAGCAAACCGTGGAGCACGGGCGGCCGGGGCGCCGCATGCCGGGTTGGCTGAAGGCCGACGGCCTGCGGCCGGAGGAGGTGAAGGCCGTGGTGTCCTACATTCGGGCGCTGGGCGGCGTCGCAGCGGAGGCGGACTCCAAGCCGACGCGGTGGGTTGCGGCCAACTCTACCGAAGGCAAACGCATTTTCGAAACCGCGTGTGCCGGTTGCCACGGAGAACGTGGGAGGGGCGGCGAAGGCCCGGCCCTGAGCAACAAGATCCTGCACGCTTCAGCCACGGATACCTACCTGGTGGAAACCATCGCGCGCGGACGGCGGGGGACTTCGATGGGCGCGTTCCTCGAGCCGTCGCCCTCGCGGCCCACGCTCACCCGTGGAGAGATCGAGTCGGTGGTTGCGTATCTGCGAACCCTCGAAGGAGGCAAGTTATGAAGCAGCGCCTGGAGCGCCGCGATTTTCTCGGGATGCTCAGCGCCGCCGGGTTCGGCGGGCTGGTAGCGTCCACCAAGGACGCATGGGGGCTGGAAGCGATTCGCAATCCCCTCGCGACCTATCCGGACCGCGGGTGGGAGGGCGTGTACCGCGACTTGTGGAAGTACGATTCGGTGTTCACCTTTACCTGCGCGCCGAACGATACGCACAATTGCATCCTCAATGCCTACGTGCGAAACGGCGTTGTGGTGCGCATCGGTCCATCGATGAAATACGGTGAGGCGACGGACCTGCTGGGCAATAAAGTGACCCACCGTTGGGATCCGCGCGTTTGCCAGAAGGGTCTGGCGCTGACGCGCCGATTTTACGGCGACCGGCGCGTGATGGGCTGCGTGATCCGGAAGGGCTTCAAGGAATGGCACGATGCCGGATTCCCACGAGGGAGTGACGGGCTGCCGCCCGCGAAATACTACAACCGCGGCCGCGACGAATGGCTTCGCATCACGCACGACGAAGGAGCGAAGATCGCGGCGGCGGTGCTCAAGAATATCGCCGAGACCTATAGCGGCGAAGAGGGCAAGCGGCGCCTGAGGGAGCAGCACTACGACGAGGTCTGCGTGGAGGCCACCGAGGGTGCGGGCGTTCGCACGATGAAGTTCCGCGGCGGCATGCCCCTGCTCGGCATCACGCGCGTGTTTGGCATGTACCGGCTCGCGAACTCCATGGCGCTTCTGGACGCGAGGGTGCGCGGCGTTGGTCCGGACAAGGCGCTCGGGGCCAAGGGCTTCGACAACTACTCCTGGCACACCGACCTGCCGCCTGGGCATCCGATGGTCTCCGGCCAGCAGACCGTTGAGTTCGACCTCCACGCGGTGGAACACTGCAAGACCCTCGTGGTGTGGGGCATGAATTGGATCACCACGAAGATGCCGGATGCCCATTGGCTCACCGAGGCGCGGCTGAAGGGCGTCAAGGTGGTGGTCATCGCCTGCGAGTATTCGGCTACTTCCTCTAAGGGCGACGACGCGATCATCGTCCGGCCGGGCACCACACCCGCGCTCGCGCTGGGCCTGGCAAACGTGATCTTGAGAGAGAAACTCTACGACGCCCAGTATGTGAACCAGTGGACGGACCTGCCCGTGCTGGTCCGCATGGACACGCTCAAGTACCTGCGCGCGCAGGACGTGTTCGGGGGCGGCCTGGCGGCGCTCGAAAACACGGTGGTCCTGGGTAAGAACGAGAAGGAGCCCCCGCCCTTACAGCACTCCAAGACCATCGTCAGCGAGCAGATGCGCATGGAGTGGGGCGACTACGTTTGGTGGGATCGCGCGACGAACGCGCCCAAGCTGCTTTCGCGCGACATGGTCGGCAAGAACTCGAACGTGCAGAACCCCCTGCTCGACGACTCCGTCGTCGTGACCTTGGCCGACGGCAAGAAAGTCCGATGCCGGCCCGCCTTCGACCTGATCAACGAGTACTGCGCACACTTCGATCCGAAGACCACGGAGGAGATCACCTGGGCGCCAGCGGGGGCCGTGGAACTTCTGGCCCGCCACCTGGCGAAGGAGCCCGGGACCACTCTCTTCGCGGTGGGCATGGGCCCGAACCAATTCTTCAATAGCGACAACAAGGATCGGGACACGATGCTGCTCGCCGCGCTCACCGGCAACATCGGCAAGATCTCCGGCAACATCGGCTCCTACGCCGGCAATTATCGCGTGGCCATGTTCAATGGCGCACCGCAATGGATCAATGAGAACCCGTTCGACATCGAACTCGACCCAAACAAGAACGCGCGGCCGCGGCAGTACTGGAAGCCGGAGTCGGCGCACTACTACAACCACGAAGACCATCCGCTGCGGGTCGGCAACAAGCTGCTGACGGGAAAGTCGCACATCCCCGCGCCGACCAAGTCCATGTGGTTCGCCAATGCGAACTCGATCCTGGGGAACGTGAAATGGCATTTCAACACCGTGGTGAACGTGCTGCCGCGCATCGAGATGGTAGCCGTGAACGAGTGGTGGTGGAGCGCTTCGTGCGAGTGGGCGGACATCGTGTTCGGGGTGGACGCGTGGTTTGAACTGAAGCACGCGGACATGACCGCGTCGGTTACGAACCCGTTCCTGGTGACCTTCCCCCGAACGCCGATGAAGCGCACGTTCAACACCATGGGCGATATCGAGGTGGAGGCGCTGGTGAGCGCCAAGCTGGCTGAACTGACGGGCGATCCGCGGTTCAACGACTACTGGAAGTTTGTCCGCGAACACCGGACCGATGTCTATCTGCAGCGCATCCTCGATAACAGCACCAACACCAAAGGCTACCGCTTCACCGACCTGGAGGCCAAAGCAAGCCAAGGCATACCGGCGTTGATGAACTGCCGCACGTCCCCAAAGTCGGTGGGCTACGACCAGGTGACCGATTCGATCCCCTGGTACACCAAGAGCGGACGCCTGGAATTCTACCGCGAAGAGGACGAATTCATCGCCGCCGGCGAGAACCTCCCTGTGCACCGCGAACCCGTCGACTCCACGTTCTACGAGCCGAACGTGATCGTTTCGCCGAAGCATGAAGCGCTGCGGCCCGATGGCCCGGAGAAGTACGGCGTGAGGCGCGACGATCTCTCCTGCGAAACCCGCTGCGGCCGCAACGTAGTGCTGACCTGGCAGGAGACAAAGCAGACCAAGCACCCGCTGATGAAAGACGGGTTTAAGTTCATCTTTCACACGCCGAAGTACCGGCATGGCTCCCACACCACGCCCATCGACACCGACATGATCGCGGTGCTCTTCGGGCCGTTCGGCGATCTGTACCGGCACGACAAACGAAGCCCCTTCGTCACGGAAGGGTACGTAGACATCAATCCATCGGACGCGAAGGAACTCGGCATCGATGACGGCGACTATGTCTATATCGATCCCGACCCGGAAGACCGGCCGTTCCGCGGGTGGCAGAAGGACAAAAGGAACATGGAATTCTCGCGTCTGTTGTGCCGCGCCCGCTACTATCCGGGCACGCCGCGGGGCGTGACGCGGATGTGGTTCAACATGTACACGGCCACGCCCGGCTCGGTGGAGGGCCAGAAGCAGCGGGCCGACGGTCTAGCCAAGAATCCGCGCAGCGGATACCAGGCCATGTTCCGTTCCGGTTCGCATCAATCGGCCACGCGGGGCTGGTTGAAACCCACGTGGATGACGGACTCGCTGGTGCACAAAGCGATGTTCGGGCAAGGCCTGAGGAAGGGCTTCGAACCCGATATTCACTGTCCCACCGGGGCTCCTCGCGAGGCGTTCGTGAAGATCACCAAGGCCGAGCCCGGCGGCATCGACCGCAAGGGCCTGTGGCGCCCAGCCGCGATGGGAATTCGCCCGAAGTATGAATCCGAGGCGATGAAGCGATATCTCGCCGGCGGGTTCTTCCAGCAGAAAGGGGAGAAAGCGTAATGGCGCGCGTCTACAACTGGCAACTCGGGCGCGAGATGTCCTACTGGTATCCCGAAGCCCGACCCAAACGGCAATTTGCGGCGGTCTTCGACATCAACAAATGCATCGCGTGCCAGACCTGCACCCTGGCCTGCAAGACGACGTGGACTTCCGGCAAGGGCCAGGAGTACATGCTCTGGAACAACGTCGAAACGAAGCCCTACGGCTCATATCCGCTGGCCTATGACCTGAAGCTGCTGGACATGCTCAACGGGCAGAGCTGGGATGGAAAGAAGTACGGCGGGCAGACGATCTTCGAAGCCGCGCCCGCTGGAGAACGTGTGCTCGGCTGGCGGCCGGAGGAGCAGGATTACGCGTATCCGAACGTCGGCGAGGACGATTGCGCGAACGAGGTGGAGAAGGGGGCGTTCCTGTCCCTGCCGCACATGAACTGGTTCTTCTACCTCGCGCGCATCTGCAATCACTGCACGTACCCCGCCTGCCTGGCCTCCTGCCCGCGCGGATCGATCTACAAGCGCCCGGAAGAC